>NZ_JAGEMG010000013.1:0-93365 GCF_040148835.1 Allomuricauda sp. NFXS6
GATGCCACTGACGATTTCTCAGGCGATTTCGGAGACTTGGCCAACGTGCCTGCCAACCTTGATACGGACAGTACGGATGACTTTGACGGACAATGGAGCAGCCTTACCGGCGTTCCCGTTGACTTTGCCGATAATATCGATAACGACACACAGTTGACCGACGCACAAGTCGCCACGGCAGTGAACAACGAGTTCCCGAACCTCGACACAGATGCCACTGACGATTTCTCAGGCGATTTCGGAGACTTGGCCAACGTGCCTGCCAACCTTGATACGGACAGTACGGATGACTTTGACGGAAATTGGGGGAGTCTTGTCGGGGTTCCCGTTGACTTTGCCGATAATATCGATAACGACACACAGTTGACCGACGCACAAGTCGCCACGGCAGTGAACAACGAGTTCCCGAACCTCGACACAGATGCCACTGACGATTTCTCAGGCGATTTCGGAGACTTGGCCAACGTGCCTGCCAACCTTGATACGGACAGTACGGATGACTTTGACGGAAATTGGGGGAGTCTTGTCGGGGTTCCAGCCGATTTGCTTGATGGTGACGGCGACACGACCTATACTGCAGGCTTAGGAATAAACATCAGTGGGACCAATGAAATATCAACAACAGACCTAGCCGGCGATGTAACGGGACCAATCGATGCAACAGTAATTGCACCCGGAGCGGTTAATTCTTCTAAGATTGCCGATGGAACAATTGTAAATGCCGATATAGCGGCAGGAGCGGACATAGATGGTAGTAAAATAAATCCTGTTTTTACAAATGATGTATCCACAACTGGTGATTTTATTTCAAATGGAACCATATTAGATGTCCCTGACTTCGTATTCCAAAAATATTTCAACGGGTATTCTAGCTTAAACAATGAATACAGATTTATAAGGTTAGATGAAATAGAAGCATTCATCAGGCAGAATAACCATTTACCAGGCATAAAGTCAGCTAATGAAATTAAAGCTGCAGGTAAATATTATTTAACAGAATCCTCAATGGCTCAACTGGAAAAAATCGAAGAGTTATTCCTTCACACCATTGAACAGGAGAAAAAAATCGAGAAACTTCAATCTAACAACGAAAATTTAACCAAGGAGTTGGATTCATTGAAAGCTGAAATGAAGGAAGTCAAAGCATTGTTGCTGAAAAATCTCAAAACTAACAATTGAAACCCTTCCTCCACATAACGTTTCTCCTATCGGTCAGCTTTGCCGTGGCCCAGAGCGGGCTATACAATGCCGGTAATTTTCAGGTACATGGCAATTTAGGGCTGCACACCAATTTTATCAACGATGCCAATTTTGATCAGACCCAAGGGCTTGTTGGCTTTTATGGCAATAGTGTGATCAATGTATCAGGAAGCATCCCTCCCACTTTGTGGGATACGGAGATTATGGTTACCAGCGATATGTTTTTGCAGAACACCGTAAATGTGAGGAACAATGTCAACTTTGTGGACGGTAATTTTGCGACACCCACCAATACCCAAACGGTGTACCTCAACTTTATGGAGCAAGGGTTTTACAACGATGCCTTTAACACCTCCAAAGTAACCGGCTTTGCCGCGGTGAACAACCGAACTGTGTTTTCGTTCCCTGTAGGCGACCAAGATCAGCTACGCCCTTTAACGTTAAATTCGGAAAGCACCACCCCATTGGCCATTTGCGCCTATTTTTTTGAAGACCCTTCCGAACCATCCTCCGTTTTGGATAGTTTTGACACCGAAGAAAAAGTTCAGGAGATCGGAAAAGTAAGCGACCGTGAGTTTTGGATCATCCAAAGCGATGTTCCGGCACAGGCTACCATTTCGTGGAACAGCCGAAGTGCCCTCGGCGCCATTCCCAATGCCACTTTGGAATCGATAATTGTGGTGGGATGGAGCAAATCCGCCAACGAATGGGTGATCATCGGCAACGCGGCCATCAGTGGCGACCTAACGCAAGGATTTATTACTTCCGAAAGCTTTGTGCCCAGCGATTATGCCGCCATTACCTTTGGTACCATTCCCCTGCCCACCGACACCTTTGCCGTAGAAAACCCCACTTTGGGCAATTACTTTTTGAGTCCCAACGGCGACGGCATCAACGATTTCTTGGTGATCGATGGTATGGAAGAGTCCCCGAACAACAGTTTGCGCATCTTTAACCGATTTGGACAAAAGGTGTTTGAACAAATCAACTACACCAACGAGTTCAGGGGAGTCGCGAACACGGGAACCTTAATTCCCAATCAAGCTGCAGGACTTCCCGAAGGTGTCTACTACTATCTGGTGACCTTGGACGATTTGGAACTGGAGTACACCGGCTTTCTGTTTTTGGACAATTAATTACTTGATTTTATTTTGATCCCTAAAACCAAAAAATCAATTGGATGCCCGTAATGTGTCATAATATCACTAACGTCACCCTGAATTTGATTCAGGGTCACATGAAGATGCTTATATTCAGCAGAATGAGATGTTGAAACAAGTTCAACATGCCGCCAAAACACCCATTATGACATTAAACGGACAATCAGAAAACTCAATTATTTGGATTCCCGTTTTCACGGGAATGACAGTTTTAACAGAAGAGGGTCTAAAAAGTCTTCATAACTTGATTTGTCAGGTTGAGCCTGTCGAAACCGATATTGATTATCAGTAGTTGAAAATATTTCGACAAGCTCAATATGACATCGCCATACTTTTTAGACACACTCACTCTTTTTCAATTAAAAATACTTCTTAACTTGGGGCAAAATCTGAAAAAGTGGTGCGACCAAGGGTTTCCATTCCGAGCTTGTCATTCTGAAGGTATCACAGAGAAATGAAGAATCTTTTTGATTGCCATGAAATTCCTCACTTTGATTTCGACTGCGCTCAATCTGACAGTTCGGAGTGACTGGTTTTCAAAATAATTGGAGCCTGGGTAGCATCAATAAAAATTACATCAATGAAAAGAAGGACTTTTATCAAAAATGCTTCCGCATCTAGCCTAGCCTGCGCCTTACCTCCCATTTTTCCCCATTTTTATGATCCCGATTACACTACGGCCGAGCTTATGGGCAAAGTGGAGATTGCGCTTTTTGGGGAGGGCATCAACCTGAGAAAAGAAGCATACGAATCCTTTTTGGAAATGAAGAAAGCCGCATATGCTGATGGTTTTGACATTAAAATAGTGTCCAGCTATCGCGATTTTTACCAGCAAGAGCGTATTTGGGAACGCAAATACATCAACTATACGGAAGAAGGAATGTCTCCCTTGGAGGCAATCGACAAAATTATAGAGTATTCCACCATACCCGGTACCAGCCGGCACCATTGGGGCACCGATATCGATATTATTGATGGCTATCCGGAAGCATCGGGCGATGTATTGCTGACCGAAAAATTTGAAGCGGGCGGGCCTTACGAGGGACTCAAACTTTGGTTGGACGAAAATTCCACAAAATATGGGTTCTATCTGGTCTATACCGACAACCCCAGAAGACGAGGATTTAAATACGAGCCCTGGCATTACAGCTACGCGCCCATATCCATACCCATGCTTACGGAATACCGAAAACTCAATGTTTTAAGGTTGATGCAAAAAGAAACTTTCTTGGGCAGCGAACACTTTACCACAGGGTTTATAAAGACCTATGTGCAGGACAGTATCCTCGATATAAACCCTGTACTGCTATAACGGTTTTTTTGTATCTTCAACTAACAAGAACACTAACCCATGAGAATCGGAAGAGGAAGTTGGAGGATACGCATCCTTGTTGGTTTGGCCATTGTGGCCTTTGCGTTTATTCGCAGGTGCAGCAACCAAGAGGAAAATCCGTATACCGGTAGGACCCAGAACATCGACATGACCACGGAACAGGAAATTGCCATTGGGCTGCAAAGTGCCCCGGAAATAGCACAACAGCACGGTGGTCTATACCCGGACGAACGCTTGCAAACTTTGGTGGACAATGTGGGCAACAAACTCGTGCAAAACAGCGTTGCCCAGGAAACCCCGTACCGATATGAGTTTCACTTGCTGGCCGACGACCAAACCATAAATGCTTTCGCCTTGCCGGGCGGACAAATTTTTATTACCTACGCCTTGTTCTCCCAACTTAACGAAGCACAATTAGCAGGGGTATTGGGCCACGAGATAGGCCATGTGATCGGAAGACATTCGGCAGAACGAATTGCAGAGAGCAGTTTTTGGCAGACCTTGGCCACCGGTGCGTCCGTTGGTGGCGATATGGGCAGTGTAGTGGCGGGCATTGGCCAGAACACCTTGCTTAAAAATGGACGGGGCGACGAATTGGAGAGCGACGAACTGGGAGTCCTATTTATGATCGAGTCCGGATACGACCCCAATGAAATGATCGAAGTAATGAAGGTGTTGAAAGCGGCCGCAGGTCCCAACCGGGTTCCAGAGTTCCAAAGCACCCATCCCGACCCCGAGAATCGCATAGCGAAAATACAGGAAGCCATTGAAAAATATTCAGGTCGATAGAATTGGCGGTTTATCGATAAAAAAGGTGTTCTGACTTAATTTCTGTATCTTTGAATAACCCCGAATCCTACCTACGTTCTCTTGACCTCACTATGGTGTAAAAAAAGAGAACATATGGGAACACTATTACACTTTAAAAATCTCTATTTAGAGGCATTTGACGATTGCAAACCTAGCTTTGTCGTGTACTTTTTAAAAGGGTACTCGATATTTTGCGCGGTCATGTTCTTCATGGCACTTTACGCATTTTTGTACAGAGCTTTCACCGGTTTTGAATTCTAAGCCGCGAGACACACTCTTTTGCAAGAACACTAAATATGTAAAATGAGCAAAGGCCCTATCCAATTGGATGGGGCCTTTTCGTTCTTGGACGAATAAACTCCTTTTCTATTTTTTCATAGCAGTTTCCAACACGGCCTGTGCATCGGTAGCATTGGATAGTTTGGCATATTTCATGGCGGTCATACCCCCATCGCACCGTTTTTTAAGGTCGGCGCCATTATCAATGAGTACTTGCAGTACCTCCGCCTTGTTATAACGGGCCGCATAATGTATAGGTGCCATTCCCAAAGATTTTTGGTTGACATCCTCTCCAAGCTCGATAAACTTTTTCACGGTATCCACATCACCTTGCATTACCGCTTTGCAGAAAGCGCTAAGGTTATCCGGAGAAACCATTTCGATTGTTGTTGCTGTTTCGATGGCTTTCAGCTCATTGGCAGAAATACCGCTTAGGGCCAACATACATACTGCGGCCACTGTGAAGATTGTTTTTTTCATGATGAATTGATTTTGATTAATGAATTTGTTTGTTATAAAAATAGACTTATCAAAACAGAAGATGTTACACGATTAACAGTTAAATAACTAAATTTTAACAATCTTTCAATTTTAACGTAAAATAATTAACAGGTTCATAATTAGAATTTTAACAAAAAACTAGGGCATCCAGCAAGATCATTCTATTTTTGTGGTACAATTTTACATTATGAACAAAAAGGTTATTCTTATGATTTTGGATGGCTGGGGAAAATCGCCAGATCCAAAAGTTTCGGCAATTGAAAAAGCCAATACTCCATTTATCGATTCACTTTACACCAAATACCCCGATGCAGATTTGCTTACCGACGGAATGAACGTTGGTCTGCCCGAAGGACAGATGGGAAACAGTGAGGTGGGACACATGAACCTTGGTGCCGGAAGAATTGTTTACCAAGATTTGGCGAAAATCAACAAGGCCGTAAAAGAAGACACCTTGAAAAACGAAAAAGTACTCCAAGATGCTTTTGAATACGCCAAGGCCAACAACAAACCTGTTCACTTTTTAGGCCTGGTCAGCGATGGTGGAGTGCACAGTCACATCGATCATCTTAAAGCACTGATCAAATCCGCGGATGAAAGCGGAGTGCAAGATTCTTTTGTACACGCCTTTACCGATGGTCGCGATGTAGACCCTAAAAGCGGGAAAGGATTCTTGGTGGATTTAAATAACTATTGCTCGGACAAAAAGACCAAATTGGCCACGGTTATTGGAAGATATTACGCCATGGACCGTGACAAACGATGGGAACGCGTAAAAATGGCCTACGATGTTCTTGTGAATGCCAAAGGGGAAAAAACACAGGATATCGGTAAAGCCATGCAAAAAAGTTATGACGATGGCGTTACAGACGAATTTATCAAACCTTTGGTTTTAACGGGTACTGATAATGAGCCAGTCGCCAAAATCAAAGATGGCGATGTTATCGTTTTCTTCAACTTTAGGACAGACCGTGGTAGAGAACTGACCCAAGCGTTGAGCCAACAGGATTTCCACGAGCAGAATATGCACAAACTGGACCTATATTATGTCACCATGACGAATTATGATGATTCTTTTAAGGGAACCAAAATCATATTCAACAAAGAAAACATCAAGGACACCTTGGGCGAGACCCTTGCCAAGCACGGTAAAAAACAAATCCGAATTGCCGAAACCGAAAAGTATCCTCACGTAACCTTTTTCTTCAACGGAGGCCGTGAAGAGCCTTTTGATGGCGAAGAACGTATTCTTTGTCCTTCCCCAAAAGTGGCCACCTACGACCTTCAGCCCGAAATGAGCGCATACGATATTCGCGATGCCATCATTCCAGAATTAAAAAAGGGCGAAGCCGACTTTGTGTGCCTCAACTTTGCCAATCCGGATATGGTTGGCCACACCGGTGTCATGGAAGCCGCCATTAAAGCTTGTGAAACAGTGGACCAATGTGCCAAGGATGTAATTACTGCTGGACTGGAAAATGGCTATTCAACCATCGTAATCGCGGACCATGGAAACTGCGACACCATGATCAACCCAGATGGCAGCCCCAACACGGCACACACCACGAATCCGGTTCCACTTATTTTGGTGGACAACGATGTGAAAGCGATAAAAAGTGGCGTTTTGGGCGATATAGCCCCTACAATTCTTAAATTACTGGGCGTTCCGCAACCCGAATTAATGACCCAAAAACCATTGGTCTAGACAAAGATTCTTTAAAATCCATAGAATCAAATTATCTTTGCGGCTATGATTCAAGTAAAAACAGATGAAGAAATTGAGTTGATGCGTGAGAGCGCTTTGGTAGTATCCAAAACTTTGGGCATGTTGGCCAAGGAAATAAAGCCCGGGGCCAATCCACTAAAATTGGATAAAATGGCGGAGGAATTTATTCGGGAACAGGGAGCCGAACCTGGGTTTTTGGGTATGTATGACTTTCCGAACACCTTAAATTGGAGTCCAAACGCCCAAGTAGTGCATGGAATACCCGGTAAGGAGCCACTAAAGGATGGAGATATTATTTCTGTGGATTGTGGAGCCGTCAAAAATGGCTTTTATGGCGACCACGCCTACACCTTTGAGGTTGGCGAAGTAGCCGAAGAAACCAAAAAACTGCTCAAGGTCACCAAAGAATCGCTTTACTTAGGAATCCGAGAGTTTAAACTGGGCAATCGTGTTGGCGATGTGGCTTACGCCATTCAAAAATACACGGAAGACCACGGCTACGGAGTAGTTCGCGAACTTGTAGGCCATGGTTTGGGAAGAGAACTGCACGAAGATCCCCAAATGCCAAACTATGGAAAAAGAGGGCGAGGTAAAAAGTTTGTGAATGGCATGGTGGTAGCCATTGAACCCATGATCAACATGGGAACCAAAAGAATAAAACAACTTAAGGATGGTTGGACAATACTCACCGCTGATGGTAAGCCAAGCGCACATTTTGAACACGATGTTGCCCTGATTGATGGAAAACCAGAATTGCTATCCACCTTCCAATACATTTACGATGCTTTGGGAATCACCAGTGATGAAGAGGATGAGTTCCGTAGCGAAAAGTTGGTGCTTTAAGTGAGTTTCTGATGAAAATTTGTCAATTCGAGTGATTTTTTGGAGTGAAACGGAGAAAGATTGTATCGAGAATTGGAGTGGGAACATTAAATCCCTTGTTCTCGATACTTTTTCCCAAGGGAAAAAACTCGAACTGACATTTCTTTTGCTACTATCATTCAAAATTCACAACCGGTGATAATTTAGTATAAATTCGTGTCAAAAATATTTAAATACTTTCTCAACCTAATTCCAAGGCCTTTACTTATCCGATTGAGCTATTGGGTCCGTCCGTTGGTGGCCTTTTTCCTAAAGGGAAACAGGTTCACCGACCCCATTGATGGAAAAAGTTTCAGGAGTTTTTTACCATACGGTTATGAAAATCCCAGAGAGAATGTACTCTCTCCCTCCACCCTATCCTTGGAAAGACACCGTTTACTTTGGCTCTACTTAAAAAACGAAACAGATTTCTTCAGCAAATCGCTAAAGTTGCTTCATTTTGCCCCAGAACAAGCATTTTACAATCGCTTTAAAAAACTGGACCATTTGGAATATACGACCACCGACCTGAATTCTCCCTTGGCGGATGTAAAAGCAGATATCTGCAATCTACCTTTTCAGGATAATTCCTTTGATGTGATTTTATGCAATCATGTTTTGGAACATATTCCCAACGACACCAAAGCCATGCAAGAACTCTACCGTGTTATGAAACCGGGTGGATGGGGCATCTTTCAGATTCCACAAGATTTGAAGCGGGAAAAAACATTTGAAGACGACACTATTACGGATAAAAAAGAGCGAGCTCGTATTTTTGGTCAGTACGATCATGTTCGCATTTACGGAAGAGATTATTTTGATAAACTTCGCGGCATAGGCTTTACAGTAGAAGAAGTGGATTATACCTACACACTTCCAAAGGAAGAAGTCGAAAAATATCGCTTGGCAAAAGGGGAGATTATTCCTTTTGTTTCCAAATAAATAGCATCATCCCCTATCCATGTGGTGACTCAAAATGTAAGTTCGAGTTTTTTTCGAATTATTTTTAGAGAAAAAAAGTATCGAGAACCTTTTTATGCAAAAACCTCATTCTCGATACAATTCAGTCAAGGCTGAATTACTCGAATTGACGGCTTTTGCCCAATCAACTGCTACTACTGGCTTATCAAAGCTTCAAAACCAGAAGTAAAAAACTCTTGAGTCTCCCCCTTTTCATCCAAATAAATGATATAGGCTTCCAACTCATCGTGATTTTCAAGTACTTGCTTGGAATCATTTAAATCCATCGCCATAAAAGATGTGGCATAAGCATCGGCAACCGCGCAGGTTTTTGCCACTACACTTGTGGCCAGCACATTGGAATTTTTGGTGTAGCCTGTTTTTGGGTCGATGGTGTGCACATACTTCTCCCCTGTTTCCGGATCCACCCGAAATTTTCGATAATTGCCCGATGAGGCCATTGCGACATCCTCCAAAGAAACAATCTGTTTTAATTGACGGCCAGTTTCCACTTGAGGGTCATCTATTCCCACTGTCCATTGTTTTCCGGAGTCCAGGTTTTTGCCTTTGGCCAAAACTTCGCCACCAACTTCCACCAAATAATTTTTGATGCCTTTTTCATCCAACATCGCCCCCAATCGATCTATAGCATAGCCTTTGGCCACAGCATTAAAGTCAAATCGAATGGACGGATGGGTCTTTGTGATGGTATTATCGGGGTTCAATTGCACCTTTTCCCATCCCACATAACGCAATAAGCTATCCACACGAAGGCTGTCAAGCTCTAGTTGCTCCCCTGGGCCAAATCCCCATGCATTGGCTAAAACGCCGATGGTAGGGTCAAAATAGCCATTAGAGGCCTTGTGCACCTCACTGGAAACATCGAAAACTTCTCGGAACATATCATCAACAACAATAGTGGAATCCCCATCGTTTATTTTTGATATATCGGAAGTAGGGATATAGGTGGACATGGATTGATTGAGCACCTGAAAAACAGAGTCGATTTCCTGCTGATAGTCCAGTGATTCATCAGAAATATAAATAATAGAGTAAGTTGTACCCAAGGCATTGCCCCAAGTTTGATTCTTGACGTTCTCCTTGGGTGTACAGCTCAAAAACAACGCGACCAATCCCAAAAACAATACTTTATAATTCGTTGTGTATTTTGATGAAAAATTCGTCATTTCGAGTGGTTTTTTGAACCGAAGGGCAAAAAATTGTATCGAGAAAAGAATTTTCTTAAACACAACCCTTGTTCTCCATACTTTTTCCTTCAGAAAAAACTCGAACTTACGGCTTTTAGCCATAATGGTATCTAAATGCCTTACGGGTATTTTACGCTTCATTTATATTTCGATTAAACCTTGATAATCCACGATATACTCCTCATCCAAATACAGAGGCTCCGTTCTATCCGCTGCATTGGAAAGCCCCACTCCGGCAAAATAGGTTCTTGCCTCGAACTTTTCTGCATGGTTCTTGACAGTCTGCATCAAACCCTCATCATATTCCCTAGGGTTAAGCGGAAACTCGATATTCCGAACCACGATAAAATGCAGGATTTTTTCCTTGAGACATACATACTGTGGATTCTTTTTAAGCTTACTGTTTATGGCCATAAACTCAAAACCATCAGCTTCCAGTTCGCGCCCCACAATGTTCATCGCCAAGTTATGCAGTTCCTGTGCTGTTAATTCTCTTCTCATAATCAAAAAAAAACCGATGCCAAAGGAGCATCGGTTGGTTTTATTCATATCTCTCGGCAATGCTCGAGGTGATGATCAAATCTTGGCTCTATCCTCCAAAGTCATCGAACCTGATATTCTCATCCGGAATACCAAAATCCTCTCCCATTTTCTGAACAGCTTTGTTCATCAGTGGTGGACCACAGAAATAGAGTTCTATATCTTCAGGAGTTTCGTGATGATTCAGATAGTTGTCGATAACGCAGTTATGAATAAAGCCGACAAAACCATCTCCTTCATCATCAATACTTTCCTTCACCTTCCAATTGTCTTCCTCCAATGGCTCCGAAAGGGCCATATAGAACTTAAAGTTAGGAAATTCCTTTTCCAATTGTTTAAAATGGTCAATGTAGAACAACTCCCTTTTGGAACGTCCACCGTACCAGTAGGTCACCTTTCTATCGGTCTTCAAAGTTCTGAACAAGTGATAGAGGTGCGAACGCATTGGAGCCATTCCTGCACCACCGCCCACATATAGCATTTCTGCCTCGGATTCGTTGATGAAGAATTCTCCAAATGGACCTGAAATGGTTACAGGGTCACCTTCCTTCAAACTAAAAATATAAGATGAGGCGATACCTGGGTTCACGTCCATCCATCCGTTTTTGCTACGATCCCATGGTGGGGTCGCAATACGAACGTTCAACATAATCTCTCTCCCCTCTGCTGGATAAGAGGCCATGGAATAGGCTCTTTCCACTGTTTCTGGATTCTTCATGACCAGTGGCCACAAGTTGAACTTATCCCACTCCGCTTGGAATTTGTCGGGAGTATCATGTTCTTCAGGGTGGGCAGTAATGTCAATATCCTCGTACTTTATCTCACAGGGTGGAATCTCGATTTGGATATACCCTCCTGCCTTATAGTTCATATCTTCTGGAATCTCCACCACAAATTCCTTGATAAAGGAAGCAACATTGTAGTTACGCACAACTTTGGCATCCCACTTTTTAATACCGAACACCTCTTCGGGAATGGTAATGTCCATATCCTGTTTTACTTTGACCTGACAGGCCAAACGCGCACCTTCGCTCAATTCTTTTTTGGAAAAGTGAGGCGTTTCCGTAGGCAAAGCTTCACCACCACCAGAAAGTACGTGACATTCACATTGTATACAGGTTCCTCCTCCACCGCATGCCGATGGCAAAAATATTTTTTGATTACCCAAGGTTGATAGTAAAGACCCCCCAGAGCTAACTTCTAGCTCTTTTTCACCATTTATAGTGATGGTCACTGGACCTGATGGGGACAATTTTTCTTTAGTGAACAACAAAAGTGCCACCAACACTAATAACAAAACAAGAAATGCTACTACGGTAATTATAATGGTACCTCCGGTACTTGCGGCTAATATCATTTTTATTTGTTTAAGGCTTCGTTATAAGAGACTGCTGCTTCTTCCTTGTCCTCAACAATCTCCTTTTTAATTTCTTTTTCCTCCTTTTTGGTTTCAACGGTAGTAGTTTGAGCGTCCTCTGGTGGCTCGTTGTCTCCTGTGAGCATACCTCCAAAACTTTGGAACCCTATTCCCATTAAACCTGTTATTATAAACGTGATCCCTAAACCTCGTAATGGTGCGGGCACGTTGGAATATCTAATTTTTTCACGAATGGCGGCTATGGCCAAAATAGCAAGAAACCATCCTATACCTGAACTTATCCCGTAGTTCAATGCCAATCCAATGTTTGCAATTTCCCTAGTCTGCATAAACAATGAACCACCCAAGATGGCACAGTTTACGGCGATCAAGGGCAAGAAAATACCCAGTGAGTTGTACAAGGATGGAGAAAACTTCTCAACCACAATCTCTACCAATTGTACCATTGTTGCAATCGTCGCAATAAATAGAATGAAGGATAAGAAGCTAAGGTCGTACTCTGCATACTCCGGACCCAACCACGCCAAGGCGCCATCTTGCAATAAATATTGATCCAACAACCAGTTCAAGGGCACGGTAACGCCCAAAACGAATATTACGGCTGCTCCCAAACCTACGGCAGTGGTTACTTTTTTGGATACGGCCAAATAGGAACACATTCCCAAAAAGACCGCAAACACCATATTGTCTACGAAGATTGATCTAAAAAATAGTTCTAAATGCTCTAACATGCTTCCTCAGTTTATGCTTCTTCAATTAATGCCCTGTTCTTAGAGCGTTGTACCCAGATAATGATTCCCACAACGATCAATGCTGCCGGGGGAATGATCATAAATCCGTTATTTTCATAGCCGATGGAATACAATCCGGTTTTGGCAATAGGATCTCCCAATACTTTTATACCGAATAGGGTTCCCGAACCCAAGAGTTCGCGAAAGAAACCAACGATTACGAGGATTACCCCATATCCCAGGGCGTTTCCTATTCCATCCAAAAATGCTCTTCGCGGACCATTTCCTAAAGCGAATGCCTCAAAACGTCCCATAATGATACAGTTGGTAATAATAAGGCCAATGAACACCGATAAGGTTTTACTAAGATCATAGGCAAAAGCCTTTAAAACTTGGTCTACAATGATCACCAATGCGGCAACCACGACCAATTGAACAATAATTCTAATTTTGGATGGAATTATATTCCGTATCAGCGAAATGACCACGTTACCGACCCCCATTACAAACAATACGGATATTGCCATTACCACCGAAGCTTTGAGCTCTGCGGTAATTGCCAAGGCGGAACATATCCCCAATACCTGAATGGTAATTGGGTTATTGTCAGCCAACGGGTCCTTAATCAGATTTGCATCTTTTTTTGATAGTAGCGCCATATTAATTGGTTCTAATAGTTTGTAAATAAGGTTTGTAAAGCTTAAGGCTTTCTTTGATCATAGCGCTTACCCCGTTTCCGGTAATGGTAGCGCCGGCCAAAGCATCCACAGCGTTATCATCTTTATCGTTGTTCAAAGGATCATTGTTCCCTTTTGCCACTTCAACACCTTTATAAGTATCGTCATCCATTATGGATTCGCCTTTAAAGTCGTCCATAAAAAAGCGTTGGTTGATATTGGAACCCAATCCAGGCGTTTCTCCCTTATGATCAAAAAAGACGCCTTTGACTTCCATATTCCTATCCAAAGAAATATATCCCCAAATGGCATCCCAAAGACCTTTACCGTACATAGGGATGATATAATATTCTTCACCGTCCTTTTCGCCGATCAACAAAGGAAGTTCTGCTTTTTCACCACTCTTGGCTTTGGCCAAAGCTTTCTCCACGTTGATCAAATAAGCATTCTCCTTCTCTACTGCTGTTGTACCTTCCAATACCAATTGCTTGGTGATATATTTGGAAAAAGCATCCTCGACTTCCGTGGTGGGAACAAAGGCAACGTCACCATCTCCCTCATTTTGATTGACTCCCATCGCGTAAAGGATGTTCTGTTGCTTTTCAAAGCGTTCGTTCTCATCGATCATGGGCTTGAGGCCCGATGCAAGGAATGCCAGTAGAGATCCTACAACAATAACCATTAAGACTGCAAAGAGTACAGTGTAGCTATTTTTTTCTGTATTGACTGCCATATAATTAAGCTGTTTCCGTTTTTAGTGTATCAACCTCATCCGAAGGTTTTGGATAGATGGTTGCTGTCTTAAATCGTTTTAATCTCTTTTTAATATTACCTTTTACCACGTAGTGATCAATGGTGGGTGCGAAAACGTTCATCAACAAGATCGCTAAGAACACACCTTCTGGATATCCTGGGTTGAACACCCTGATCATTACCGATAGGAAACCGATAAAGAATCCGTAGTACCATTTTCCTTTGTTGGTCTGGGAACCTGTTACGGGGTCTGTGGCCATAAACACTATACCGAAGGCGAGACCTCCCACAACCAAATGTTGCCAGTAAGGAAAGCTCATCAAAGCGTAAAACTTACTGTACTCTGGAATCAATTGATATTCAACAACCCCATTAAAAATCAACCCCATAGCCAAGGAGCCCAATACGGCACTCACCATTATTCTCCAAGAAGCTATCTTTGAAAAAATCAAGAAAAGTGCTCCCAAAAGAATCAACAGTGTCGATGTTTCACCAACGGAACCTGGGATAAATCCATAGAACATATCTGCCAGTGAATATGAGTAATCGGAACCTTGTGCCAAAGAACCAAGAATGGTCTCACCAGAAATGGCATCTGCCGTTCCAGCTCTTTCCACACCTTCATGCACCCATACCTTATCACCACTCATCCAAGTGGGGTAAGCAAAGAACAAGAAAGCACGAATCGTCAATGCAGGGTTCAATATATTCATTCCGGTACCACCGAAAATTTCTTTTCCGATAACAACTCCAAAAGCTACGGCAATGGCCAACATCCAAAGTGGGGTATCCACAGGAATGATCAGTGGAACCAACATACCGGTCACCAAATATCCTTCTTCCACTTCGTGTCCTTTGATTACGGCAAATAAAAATTCAATCGCCAAACCAACTCCGTAGGATACGATTACCAAAGGTAAAACAGTGGTAATTCCCACCCAGAAGTTATCCCATGTCAAAAAATGATCAAACAAAGAAAAACTTTCTGGAAAGCCATTGATCGCCGAGTAATGTTGGTAGCCCGCGTTGAAGATACCGAACAGCAAACAGGGCACCAAAGCCATGATCACCGTGTTCATGGTACGTTTTAAATCATCCGCAGCTCGAACGTGAGACCCTGAATGGGTAGTTTCGTTCGGCATATAAAGAAAAGTATGCAGTGCATTAAAGGCAGGGGCCATTTTTTTGCCCTGATACTTAAGTTTTAACTGATGTAATTTTTCTTTCATTCCCATATTATCCAAGTTCTTTTTGCAACAAATCCAATCCTTCCCTGATTATTTGTTGGTGCGGTTGTTTTGATATGCATATGAATTCCGTTAAAGAGAAATCCTCGGGAGCCACTTCGTAAAGTCCGAGCTGCTCCATTTCGTCCAAATCTTTCACCATACAGGCCTTCAGTAATTGAAGCGGATAAATATCAAGAGGGAACACCTCTTCGTATCTTCCTGTCACCACGAAAGCCCTGTGCTCTCCGTTGGTATTGGTGTCCAAGTCGTATTTCTTCTTGGGCTGCAACCACGAAAAGGTCAAGGCCCTTGTGGACGATATTTTATTGAATACCGGTTTGTTCCATCCAAAAAATTCGTAATCATCACCTTCTGGAATAGCGGTAACGGTATTGTTGTAAAACCCAAGATGTCCTTCGGTGTTGGTTTTGACTCCTGTAAGCACATCACCGTTTATCAATCTGAACCTATCCTCTTTTACACCGCTGGCGTACAAAAAGGTAGAGATTTCAGCTCCAATTTTGGTCTTGTAATATTTTGGCTCCTTGATTACCGAACCCGCCAGAGCAACGATACGCTCCGCATTGAACTTACCTGTCAACAACAGCTCGCCGAGCATAACCATATCCTGAGGGGACAAGGTCCAGACCATTTCCCCTTTGTTCACGGGATCTATTTTATTGATTTGAGTACCCACCAAGCCCGCTGGGTGAGGGCCCGAAATTTTGTGGAGCTCTATTCCTTTGATGTCTTTAAACGGAGACCTGCTCGACTTCCCGATGGTCACGTGGATTTTTCCCGGTGTAAGCTTGCTAAGCCCCATTACCGCAGCTCGGATTTCCTGTTCCTTATCTTTTAAGATAAAATCAGGATCAGCTGCCAAGGGGGCCGTGCTGTATGCCGAAACAAAAATTGCTTTTGGCGTTACACTGGGGTCGGCTATCACATCGTAAGGTCTTTGCTTAATGAATGGCCATCCCCCACACTGCAAAAGGTAGGATTTAATGGTTTCTCCATCGGCCGTATCCAAATCCGGCACCTTATTGATCATATAATCCTGTTCTTTGTCGGCAAGAATTTTCAGTGTTAAGATTCTTCTTCTTGCTCCCCTAACAATTTCCACAAGCTCACCACTTACTGGGGAGACGAAGTGCATTTCTTCGTCGTTCTTGTTATAAAAGAGGGGTTCGCCCGCTTTTATCTCGTCTCCTTGTTTTATCAACATTTTTGGAGTGATACCATGGAAATCATCTAAGTTCAGGGCGTATACGTTACTTGTAACGGCTTTGGAAATAGTCTGCTCTGCAGCCCCGACAAGGTTGATGTTCAACCCCTTTCTAATCCGGATGTCTTTAGACATATTATTGTAGACCTTTGGTTATCAAAATCGGACGCAAAAATAGCACTAAAAGGATTGTTTTCATAATAATTAACTATAAAATATGGGATTATACCGAGCTTAATTTACTGGGCATACTTTTTGTTTACCTTTACCTCAAATTCATATTCTTGATGCGTTTTACCTACATTCTGATTCTAATGGGCGTAATGGCCCCCTCGGCTTTTGCTCAAGTCATATATGAGGCACCCCCTCCGGAAAACATTAAATCGATAGTTTTTAAAGGCCCCACGGAAGATCAATTTCCCTTGATACAGCTCGGGGAATCAATGACCTTGGAGTTTGATGATCTTACTGCCAGCGAACAGGACTATTACTATAAAATTATCCATTGTGATTATGATTGGACCCCATCACAATTGCTAAAATCACAGTATTTGGACGGCGCGGACAACCAGCGCATCATTGATTACGAAAACAGTTACAATACTTTACAGCCCTATTCCAATTATCGACTGACCATCCCAAATATGAATGTAAAACTAAGGGTCAGCGGCAATTATGTCCTTGAAATCTACAACAGCTACGGAGACCTACAGTTTTCCAGAAGATTTGTTGTTTACCGAAACGCCGTAAACGTTTCCGGTGAGGTAAAAAGGTCGCGGGACTTCAACTTTATTAACACCAAGCAAGTGGTTCAGTTCAATATAAATACTGCCGGGTTCAACGTTGTGAATCCCAAAAGAGAGGTGAAGATCGCTATTCTACAAAACCATCATTGGCCTACCGCACTTTACAACATTAAGCCACAATTTACCATTGGCACTGAGCTGGTATATAGATATAATGAAGAGACCGGTTTTTTTGGGGGAAACGAATTCCTAAACTTTGACACCAAGGACCTTCGCTCCCCGACCTTTGCCATTTCCAATATAGAAATGAAGGATGTTTACCATCATTATTTATTTACCAATGAATATAGGTACGACCAAGAATACACTTATTTTCCGGACATCAACGGGGATTTTGTGGTTCGAACGCTACAAGGTGAGGATGTATCAAGGGAAGCTGAATATTCCAAGGTCCACTTTAGCTTGCCCTATTCCAACGAAATAGGACTGGATAATGTATTTGTGATCGGAAAGTTCAATAACTACGACTTGAGCGAGGAAAATAAAATGGTCTTCAACGAGGAGAACGGAAAGTTTGAAGCTACCTTAATGATAAAACAAGGTTTTTACAATTATAAGTATGTTGTTCAAAGGGAAGATGGCACTATTGAACCCAATCTAGTGAGTGGCAACTTCCATTTTACGGAAAACAATTACCTCATCTTGGTTTATTATAGAGATTTTGGGGACATGTACGATAGTATAATAGGCATTGGATCCGTCAACTCCATAAATATCAGTAATTAATTATCTTTAGGTTCAAATCCTTAAAAAGGTATGGTGAAAAAAGACAGTTTGATCACTAAAGGTCGCTATGAGCTAAAGTTCAGGGGCGTAGAGTGCCTTAATTGCGGGCATCCTTTGGACATTAGCGACAAGTACTGCCCCAATTGCTCACAGGCCAACAGTACCAAAAAATTGACACTCAGGGATTTTTTTGATGAGTTCTTCTCTGGTTTGATCAATTACGATTCCAAACTTTTAACCACACTTTACGCCCTATTGTTAAGACCAGGTAGAATTACCAAGGATTATGTTAGCGGCAAAAGAGTTACCTATACCAATCCTTTCCGGTTTTTACTGAGTTTGGCTTTCCTATACTTTCTAATGTTCACCTACAATAATCGTTTTTCCAATTTGGACGAAGCCGCCAAAAATTTTGATGGCACCATTTATAATGGTTCCCCGATCAGTTTCGATGTAGACGCGGGAAACATAAAAATTGACAGTGTCGCCCTTGAGGAGCAATCAAAAGAGACCCAGAAAGCGCTAGACTCCCTAAAAAAAGTGAACCCGGATGTTTTGGCCGGCATGCAGAAGTTGGACTCCATCAAGGACGATACCCCTGAACTGTCCCCCCAATTGACGTACCTGGACTCACTAGGGGTTTTTACTAAAGCGATCAATGAAAAGAAAATGCAAAAGGACTCGTTTATGAACGCCGACCCCCAAGGGTACTTTAAAAGTCTTGAAAGTGAATCGGGCTTTGGTGAATTCTCCAAAAAAGCTGAATTTTTTGGGTATTTCATCAAAAAAGACACGCTGTTCAACTTCGAACAAGCACAAGCTAAATACAATATAGAGGAAAGCACTACCAATAAGATGGCCTTCAATTTTTCAAACAGTATTTGGAAGGTAATGAGTCAACCGGGAACATGGATCAACGATACCATTTCCAAGCTCCCTTTTATCATATTTTTCTTTCTTCCGGTGTTCACCATCTTCATTTCTTTGGTTTACATCAGAAATAATCATACCTACACCGATCATCTTATTTTTAGTTTTCACAATCAGTCGCTCTTATTTATATTGCTCATCCTTAGCCTAACGGTGGATACGATATTCGACACGAGCAGCTCAGGAATATTCTTGCTCATATTTGGCTTTTATCTATACAAGGCCATGCGAAAATTTTATGGGCAAGGGAGATTTAAAACCATTGTGAAATACATCTTTCTGAACACTATTTTTATGATCTTGGCTTTTTTCACGATTGTAGTCACGTTCACGGGAAGTGTCTTTACCTATTAATTGATATGTTTACACAGGTAACTAAAGGGATTAAAGTATCGGTTCGTACGTCTTTTGAAGGCACTTTCTTCAAAAATTACAAGGTGCACTACGCTTTTGGCTATACCATTACCGTAGAAAATCTTGGCAAGGATACCGTTCAGCTCACAGCAAGGCATTGGGATGTATTTGACGCTCTCAAGGACCCGGAGACCATAGACGGGGAAGGGGTTATCGGCAGAAAGCCCGTTATAAAACCTGGAAAATCGCATACCTACAGCTCTGGCTGCCTCTTGGCTTCGCCCGTTGGTGCTATGCGTGGACACTATCACATGGTCAACTTTACCAATGCACAAGAGTTCGAGGTTGAAATCCCTACATTTAAGTTTGCGGCACCCTTTGCCATAAACTAATCCACATCATTTTATATTCGATATAGGTTTCACTATCTTTGATAGAATTGTTAATCATTAAAAAAACATTTCTATGGGAAAAGGATTTTTTCAAGTTCCGACCGCATACAACGAACCTGTTTTGAGCTATGCTCCGGGTTCCCCCGAACGAGAAGAAGTACTAAAGCAATATAAAGCGTTTTACAACGATCAAGTGGACATTCCACTTTACATTGGAAGCGAAGAAATAAAAACGGGCAACACCCAACCATTGTCCCCTCCTCACGACCACAAACACATTGTGGGGCAATATCACTTGGCAGAAAAAGCCCATGTGGAAAAAGCCATCTCCAACTGTTTGGAGGCAAGGGAAGCTTGGGCGAATTTGACATGGGAACAACGTTGCGCCATCTTTTTAAAAGCAGCCGACCTTATTGCAGGGCCATACCGTGCCAAAATGAACGCGGCCACTATGATCGCCCAATCAAAAAATATTTATCAGGCCGAAATCGATTCTGCTTGTGAAATCGTGGATTTCCTCCGTTTTAACGTGGAATACATGTCGCAGATATACAGTGAGCAACCAGAGTCCTCCGAAGGGGTCTGGAACCGTGTGGAATATCGTCCATTGGAGGGCTTTGTCTACGCCATAACTCCGTTCAACTTTACGGCCATTGCAGGAAACCTGCCCACAAGTGCGGCGATGATGGGGAACGTGGCCATTTGGAAACCCAGTGACAGCCAGATCTATTCCGCAAAGGTAATTGTTGATGTTTTCAAAGAAGCTGGATTGCCTGATGGGGTCATCAATGTGGTCTACGGAGATCCTGTTATGATTTCGGACACTGTACTGGACAGTCCGGATTTCTCGGGAATCCATTTTACAGGCTCTACCGAAGTATTCAAAAACCTTTGGAAACAGATAGGAAACAACATCCATAAGTATAAAACATACCCAAGGATCGTAGGGGAAACAGGCGGAAAGGATTTCATCATTGCGCATCCAACTGCCAAACCCCAGCAAGTGGCCACCGCCATTAGTAGGGGCGCTTTCGAGTTCCAAGGACAAAAATGTAGTGCCGCTTCCAGGGTGTATTTGCCCAAATCCACGGCCAATGAAATTTTGGAATTGGTAAAAAAGGACATCGCATCATTTAACAAGCCAGGTTCTCCAGAGGATATGAGCAATTTTATTAACGCCGTTATCCACGAGAGGTCTTTTGACAAATTGGCCAAGTACATCGATAAAGCCAAAGAGGACAAGGAGGCTGAGATCATTGCCGGTGGAAATTATGACAAATCCGTAGGGTATTTTGTGGAACCTACCGTGATATTGACCACAAACCCAAAGTATGAGACCATGTACACCGAGCTATTCGGCCCAGTGGTTACCGTTTACCTCTATGAGGATAAGGATTGGAGCGAAACCTTGAAATTGGTGGATGGTACATCGGAATATGGATTAACGGGAGCTGTACTTTCAGGAGACCGCTACTCTATTGATGAAGCTACAAAAGCACTTCAAAACAGTGCAGGCAATTTCTACATCAACGATAAACCTACAGGAGCTGTAGTGGGACAACAACCTTTTGGTGGCGCCAGGGCATCCGGAACCAACGATAAAGCAGGGTCCATGCAAAACTTATTGCGTTGGGTTTCACCTAGATTGATCAAGGAAACCTTTGTAACTCCCGAAGATTATAGATACCCATTTTTGGGATAAGATCAAAAACACCTATTTTAAAGGCCGTCATTACAAAATGACGGCTTTTTTGTTTAACCCAAACCTATACCCATGCCCAGACCCTATATTTTGGCCGAAACGAACTGGAAACACCTTAAAGATGAATCTTTTGATTTGGCTGTTTTACCTTGGGGCGCCACAGAAGCACACAATTACCACCTCCCCTACGCTACCGACGTGATCGAGGGAACTTCGATTGCCGAAGAATCTGCCAAAATTGCTTGGGAGCAAGGCAGCAAGGTAATTGTACTGCCAACCATCCCTTTTGGCGTAAACACAGGACAATCTGATATTTATTTGGATATGAACCTGAACCCTAGCACTCAATTTGCCATTCTAAAGGATCTCCTTACCGTTTTGAACCGTCAAGGTGTGCGCAAATTCATGATTTTAAACAGTCATGGCGGGAACAATTGGAAGGCCATCATCCGAGAGCTGGGTCTGCTCTTCCCAGACATGTTCATTTGCGTTACGAACTGGTTTAAACTTGGCAGTGAATCAGGGGTATTTGAAAATATAGGTGACCATGCCGATGAAATGGAAACCAGCCTTATCCTCCATCTAACACCAGAATTGGTGTTGCCAAGGGAGGAATGGGGAGATGGAAAAGAATTCAAAAATAAGATAAAAGCGTTTTCCGAAGGATGGGCTTGGACGGAACGCCCCTGGTCCAAAATAAGCGAGGATACCGGAGTAGGCGACCCCGATAAAGCATCCAAAGAAAAAGGAGAAGTCTTCTTTAATCTGGTTTGCGCAAAAATGGGACAGCTCTTTGTTGATGTTACCCAAGCCGACACGGATGACTTGTACCAATAAGGCCATTTTGATAGTTTGACTTCCTTTCAAAACCAACGATTTCTTTAATCATTTTATAATTTATATGTAAATTTAACGTTAACTAATTGTAAACTAAACGTAATTAACTTAAATTAGTATCACTAAATCAATTGGTTATGACAGTTAGAATTAATGCATGGGGGAAATTGATGATTAAAAAGTATCAGCAATTATGGCAATATGCCAAAGATTACGCTAGAAAGTGTAGGCTTGTATATAAGCGAATGTACAGTATATGATCAACCTTTGAATTTCTGGGGTAAGTATACTACTTTTTTAGTCTCAAAGAAATCCTCTTCAAAATACTCGTTTAAATCAAAGACTTGAACGGTCTCATAACCTTTCAACTCTTCCGTAAGGTCACCACCTTTTAGGTAAAGTATGCCGTTTTTTCGCTGGTGCGCCGAGTCTTTTTTGATTTTTCCCTTGGTCCAATGCACAAATGTGGGCATAGCAGCTACTGCCCTACTTACGATAAAATCAAATTGTCCTGGGATATCCTCGACCCTGGAATGATGGGTTTTTACATTTTCCAATTGAAGCCCCTGAACAACCTCGTCCACCACTTTTATCTTTTTACCAATAGCATCAACCAACGTAAAATTCACATTTGGAAACAAGATTGCCAATGGAATCCCCGGAAAACCGCCCCCAGTACCAACATCCAGAATATGAGCTCCCTCGTTGAAAGCTTGGATTTTTGCAATCCCCATGGAATGAAGCACATGTCGCAAGTAAAGCTCATCTATATCTTTTCTTGAAACCACATTGATCTTTTGGTTCCAATCCTTATACAACGCATCCAACCTGGCAAACTGCTCTCGCTGTTCGTCGTTGAGCGTCGTAAAATATTTGAATACAAGTTCCGCTTTCATATACTGGACATTATTTTTGTCAAAATTAATACTTTTATAGACCTTAACACCGTTCTAACAACATATAGTACATTGTTAAGAGCCAAATTAATTACCTTTGTAAAAACATTTTTTTATGGATAAGAGTACTGTCCGGTTTTCAAGAAGAGATTCGGCAAAATTTTTCAGGACACTGAACAAACGAGTAAACGATTACTTTAAAGAAAACAACCTCAAGAAAACCGGTAACTGGAAGCTTCACTTAAAAACAATAGTGATGTTTGCCATTTTTTTGACCCCCTACTTTTTGATATTAACACTTGACTTGCCTTTTTGGGCCTATTTGTTGCTGTCCGTAACAATGGGCGTAGGAATGGCAGGAGTTGGAATGAATGTGATGCACGATGGAAATCATGGTGCCTATTCCAATAAAAAATGGGTGAACAAACTCATGGGAAGCAGTATTTACATTCTGGCGGGCAACGTTTACAACTGGCAGGTTCAGCACAACGTGCTTCATCATACCTATACCAACATCCACGAACACGATGAGGATATGGAAGCTGGCAGGGTACTGCGATTCTCAAAACACGCCGAGTGGCGAAAACACCATAAATTTCAACACTACTACTCCATTTTGCTTTATGGTTTATTGACCTTTAACTGGGCCATCACCACTGATTTCCAGCAAATGTACCGTTACATGAAGAGGAAATTGAGCTACGGCAAACTACCAAACCCCGTAATCAACTGGAGTACATTGGTCATAACAAAAGTAATCTACATAACCATTTGGATCGTACTACCCATGGTTTTTGTTGATGTCGCTTGGTGGCAAGTATTGCTTGGATTCTTTATTATGCACTATGTTGCAGGCGTGATTCTGAGTGTGGTTTTCCAATTGGCGCATATTGTGGACCATGCGGAGACCCCATTGCCCGATGAAGCGGGAAATATGAAAAACACCTGGGCCATCCATCAATTGTTCACCACGGTGAATTTTGGTACCAAAAACAAAATTGTAAACTGGTTTACAGGCGGGTTGAATCATCAGGTAGAACACCACATCTTCCCGAATATCAGTCACATACATTACACAAATATTTCCAAAATTGTGAAACAGACTGCTCAGGAGTTCAATTTGCCTTACCACGAATATAAAACTACCAGAAAAGCTATAATTTCGCACTTCAAACACTTAAAAGAGCTAGGTAAAAAACCAACGCTCCAATATCAGTAAAAACGAAGTATCAATGAGCAACCACTTATCTGACAGGATTCAAAACATGTCCACGTCAGCAACCTTGGCAATGGCAGCCAAAGCACGGGAATTACGAAATGAAGGAAAGGATATTATAGGATTGAGCTTGGGTGAACCCGACTTCAACATCCCTGATTTTATCAAGGATGCCGCAAAACAGGCCATCGATGAGAATTACAGTAGCTATACGCCGGTTGATGGATATGCGGAATTAAAAACTGCGATTTCCAACAAATTCAAAAGAGATAACAAACTTGATTATGGTTTGAACCAAATTGTGGTTTCCACAGGTGCGAAGCAATCGCTCTTTAATGTGGCCATGGTGGTTCTTAATCCTGGTGATGAAGTAATTCTACCAGCCCCTTATTGGGTTAGCTATAGCGATATTGTAAAGTTGGCCGAAGGGGTTCCTGTAGAGGTCCTCACACAAATCGATACCGATTTTAAGATGACGCCCAAGCAATTGGAAGCTGCGATCACACCAAAAACAAAGATGATTTGGTTCAGTTCACCGTGCAACCCAAGTGGTTCGGTGTACAGCAAAGAAGAGTTGGAAGGTTTGGCCGAGGTACTTAAAAAACACCCTGACATTTATGTGGTTTCCGATGAAATATATGAGCATATCAATTTTACCAAAGGTGGACACGTAAGTATAGCAGGCATTGATGGTATGTACGACAAAACCATTACCGTGAACGGTGTATCCAAAGCATTTGCCATGACAGGATGGCGAATCGGTTACATCGGTGCACCGGAATGGATTGCCAAGGGCTGCACAAAACTGCAAGGACAGGTGACCAGCGGTGCCAACGCCATAGCGCAACGTGCAGTAATCACCGCATTGGAGGCCCCTGTGACCAAAATCCAATTTATGATTGACAAGTTCCACGAAAGAAGGGACCTTGTTCTTCAGCTTTTGGGTGAAATAGATGGATTCAACCTCAACGTTCCAGAGGGTGCATTTTATGTATTCCCGGATATTTCCGATTTCTTTGGAAAAACCTTGAACGGAGTTACCATCAACAATGCTTCCGATTTCTCCCTATATTTATTGGAGCACGCCAACGTGGCAACAGTTACCGGCGAAGCTTTCGGAAACCCGAATTGCATTCGTATATCCTACGCAGCATCAGAAAAAGAATTGAAAGAAGCCATTGCCCGAATTAAGGCAGTACTTTAAATATATTGAGACGTAATGCTAATGCTGAACTTGATTCAGTATCTCATCAACAATTTTAAAAACCTCTTGGAGTACAACTTCAGGAGGTTTTTTTATTAGGTCTTTCTCCAGAAGTATGGGGTCAGCACAATAAGAACGGTGAAGAGTTCCAAACGTCCCAAAAGCATCAAGAAGCTACACCACCATTTTCCGGCGGCAGGAAGGCTGTTGTAGTTGCTCACTGGATTTAAACTACCCAAAGCCGGGCCTACATTTCCGAGAGATGATGCAGAGCCACCAACTGCAGATACAAAATCCAAGCCCAAAAAACCAAGTACCAACGAGCCGATGATAAATAACAACATATACAGGACAAAAAAGGCTATTACATTGTACACAATATGCTCCGTCACTGTTTTTTGGTTGTATCGAACAGGAATTATAGCGTTTGGGTGCAACGTCCGCTTAAATTCCATAATACCATTTTTGATAATCAAAAGGTGGCGCATTACTTTAATACCCCCTGCGGTTGAACCTGCCGACCCCCCAAGAAACATCAACCCAAAAAATAAAACTGTTAAAAAGGGTGTCCAAGAAGTAAAATCAGCTGATACAAAACCCGTTGTGGTAATTACTGCAACCACTTGGAACAAACCATGTCTAAAGGCGCTTTCCACTTCCCCCAACACCATTGGGTGAAAATCAGATACTGGCACATCGGCCCTAAAATAAATACCCAGGGCAACTACAATGGCAAAAATCACCACAAAACCAAGGTAATACTTAAACTCTTCATCCTTAAGGATGCGCTGCACCTTTCCGGTCAATGCAAAATAGCTGAGTACAAAATTGCTCCCTGCCAAAAACATGAACAGAATTACGATGTATTGGATCAAAGGTTGATCGTTCCAAAAGGCCAAGCTCGCATTTTTGGTGGAAAACCCTCCCGTTGACATGGTTGCCAATGCATGATTGATGGCATCGAAAAATGACATTCCGGCAAACTTCAACAACAAAGCTTCTAGAACCGTGTACCCAAAATAGATGAGCCACAGTCTTTTGGCCGTGTCCGTTATTCTAGGGTGAAGCTTATCCCCTCCAGGGCCAGGTGCTTCTGCAGCAAACAATTGCATGCCCCCAATACCCAAAAGTGGTAAAATGGCTATTGCCAGCACAATAATACCCATTCCCCCGATCCAATGGGTCAGGCTCCTCCAAAGTAAGATTCCCTCGGGCAATGCTTCAATATCGTCCAAAATTGAGGCTCCTGTTGTGGTGTAACCCGACATGGTCTCAAAAAATGCATCGGTAATGGAAGGGATTGCTCCCGAAAAAAGATACGGAAGCATACCGGAAATGGACATGATGATCCAACCGAAGGTCACCACGATATACCCTTCTTTCTTTTTGACCTCTTTTTTATGTCCTCTTGTATAGAACATGGCCATAATACCAAAAAGCATGGTCACAATGGCGGCCAACATAATATCCATGGTGGCACCATCTTTATAAATTCCACTGGCCAAAGCGGCCAATAACATAAAAGACCCGTTGCAAAGCAACAAAAGTCCCATTATATGGATTATGATTCGCGTGTTGAGCTTCATTACAGGAACAGCTTTTCTATCCTTGGAATGGCCTTGGGCAAGCAACAGACCACTACTTTGTCCCCTTCGGCAATTCTAAAGTCACCGAGGGCAATAATTCCTTCCCCGTTGCGGATCACCCCACCGATACTCGCTTCCCTGGGAAAATTCAGTTCCCGGATAATTTCACCGTTAACCAATGAGGATGCTTTTACCTCAAACTCCAAGATTTCTGCATTCAGATTGTTCAAACGGGTTAGCGCCAAAACTTCTCCTTTTCGGATATATCTAAAGATGCTGTTGGCGGCAAGGAGTTTTTTATTGATAAGGGTATCCACGCCAATGGAATGGGACAACTGAAAATAGTCCATGTTCTCCACCAAGGCAATCGTTTTCTTGATCTTTTTGCTCTTGGCTACCAAACAGGACATAATATTGGTCTCGGAGTTCCCGGTAACGGCTATAAAGGCATCCATGGATTCCAGGTTTTCTTCCTCCAAAAGCTCCACATTTCGCCCATCCCCGTTTATTACAAGGGCATGGGGCAGCTCATCGGCAATATCAAATGCCTTTTCCTTGTTTTTTTCAATCAGTTTTACGTTGAATTTTTTGTTGCATAGATCCCGTGCTGTTTTATAACCAACCTTGCTCCCACCAAGAATCATTACATTCTTGATTTCCTGTTTTTGCATTCCGGAAAGCTTGTACAGTTCTTCCACTCCTTTGTCCGAAGTGATGAAATACACCTGATCACCTTCTTTAAAAACGGTGTCACCCCTTGGAATCAAAGTAAATTGGGTTCCTTTTCGCTGTAATGCGATGGGCATAAAATTGAGTTCTGGAAAAATTCGGGCTGCCTCTTTCACCATCTTTCCTACAAATGGTGCGGTTTTGGGAAGAATTACCCCGAACATGGTCAGCAGACCTTCTTCAAATTGATAGGTGTCGTTAAAAGCGGACTGGTTGAGCATCAACTGTATTTCCGTGGCGGCCAAGCGCTCCGGGGAAATCAGTTCATCAATACCCAATTCCTCAAACTTGATAATATCACGATTGTCCATGAACTCCGTATTGGAAATTCTGGCCATGGTACGTTTGCAGCCCAATTGTTTTGCAAGCACACAAAGGGTTAAATTGGTGGTTTCCGAAGCTGTTACCGCGATTACCAGATCGGAGCCATCGACTTGGGCATCTTGTAATACTTGGATCGATGTAGCATCGCCCCGAAGCACGCGAATATCCAAATGGTTATCGGCATAGGACAATCTTTCCTTATCGGTATCGATCAAAGTGATCTCCTGTGCCTCGTAGGACAATAATTTGGCCAAATGAAATCCAACTTCACCTGCACCTGCAATAATGATTCTCATTAATTAGAATAGGATGTGTTCTTAAATAAACTCCATTTGCACGTTACAAATGATACTAAGAATGGTATGCTATATGTAAACTCCATACTTTTAACCAAATACGGAAAATAAATCCCTTTGGAGGGCAAAATTACATAAATAATTTTGTCTTCATCCCTTAAGCTAAGTTGTATATTTGCCAGCAAAATGAAGCGATGTCGAAAAAGGTAACGCCCTACAAAGAATCCGAGCTTGGCAAAAAAGACCAGATAAGGCAAATGTTCGATAATATATCGGAAAATTACGATGGTCTCAATCGTGTAATTTCCTTTGGAACAGATGTAAAATGGCGCAAGCGCATCGTGGCTTTTTTAAAGGACAAATCGCCAAACTCCATTTTGGACATAGCAACGGGCACGGGAGACCTTGCCATTGCCATGGCAAAAACAGGTGCCAAAAAAATAGTGGGACTGGATCTTTCCCCGGGCATGTTGGAAGTTGGCAAAAACAAAGTATCCAACAAGAACCTTCAAAGTACCATTGAGATGGTCGTTGGCGATAGCGAAAACCTTCCTTTTGAGGATAATTCCTTTGATGCGATCACTGTGGCCTTCGGGGTCAGAAACTTTGAAAATCTGGAAAAGGGCCTGGAGGAAATCTATCGCGTATTAAAGCCTGAAGGTCATTTTTTGGTTTTAGAAACCTCGGTTCCCACCAAAACCCCTTTTAAGCAGGGCTATAAAATTTACACCAAACATATAATGCCGTCCATAGGAAAACTGTTTTCCAAGGACAGGTCGGCTTATACCTACTTAAGCGAATCGGCATCCGTTTTCCCCCACGGAGAGGCTTTCAACAATATTTTGAGGAAAATCGGGTTTATAGGAGTAGAGAACAAACCACAAACGATGGGTGTAGCGTCCATTTATGTGGCTTCAAAATAGATTAATGAAAAATTTTCTTATCCTTTTTGGACTATTAATAGTATCTAACACCGCTGTCTTGGCCCAATTTGGTGGTGACCCCATTGTAAACCTTCAAAATGAGGATAAGAAACTTTTGAACTGGGGGTATTATCTTGGGTTTAACCAATACGATTTTCAATTTGAATATAAGGATGATATTGGAAGGGACATTCTGGTAGATAAAAGTATTGGCTTTAATGTTGGCCTAATAGGCGAACTTAGAATCAACGAGTTTTTGGACGCACGTTTTGAACCTGGACTGCTCTACACCTCCAGAACCTTAGGTTTTCCTGGTTTTTCTACACAAGCGGAAGCTATACGCGAAGTGCGCTCCACCTACATAAGATTCCCGCTGTTGTTAAAGGCAAGTACCCGCAGAATCGGAAACTGGAGACCATTTATTGTTGGCGGGGTGTATGCCTCCATCAATTTAGGGAGCAATGAGGACAGCCTGGACGATAACAGCAGCGGCCAATTTAGGATGAAACAAAATGTGTATGGATATGAACTTGGGTTTGGGATTGATTTTTACACCGAATACTTTAAGTTCACGCCATCCATTCGCGGTGTTTTTGCCCTTACGGACGAATTGGTTCCCGATGCCGACCCTAACAGTCCCTGGACAGGAAACATCGCTGCAATGCGCACCCGGGGAATCTTCATCAATTTTACGTTTGAATAGTAAGAATCAAACTCCAAAAATTAAGCCTCAAATTCCAAAAGACAGCACTCGACTTCTGACTTCTGACTTCTGACTTCTGACTCCCGATTCAAAATTCAACAACAGAATAATTCAATAACCAGTAACGGAGTGGCAGTATGCAATAAGTTCAAGTATCAAACTTCCGACATCGAGCATCGGACTTCTGACTTCTGACTTCTGGCATCAAAATCAAGTTCCAAAAACTACCTTCGTATTTCATTCAACAAAATGGCGGTTGCTGTGGCTACGTTCAAACTTTCGGCAGTGGGTGCGCCAAACTGGGGAATCGAGATTCTTTTTGAGATTAAATCACTCACTTCGTTAGAAATGCCGTTGGCTTCATTACCCATCACTAAAATACCTTTATCGGGCAAATCAGATGTATAAACCGGTGCACCATCCATAAACGCACCATAAACCGGAAGGTCTGTTTGATTCAAATATTTCTTAATATCAACATAAGCAATATGTACCCTGGCAATGGAGCCCATGGTGGCCTGCAACACTTTAGGGTTGTAACAATCCACCGTATCTTGTGAGCATACCAATTGTGTTACCCCAAACCAATCGCATAGTCTAATTATGGTACCCAAATTGCCTGGATCCCTTACGGCATCGAGCACCACCACCCAATCCTGAACAGGTATATCGTTAGCCTCTGTCATATGAAAAACCCCTAACACCCCATTCGGATGGCTTAAGCTGCTCATTTGCTTCAACTCCTTTTGGGAAACCAGTGTTGCCTCTTTGAATTTTTCCGTTGATCCGGTATCGTCCACAAAAATGTGAAACGGTCTCAATCCAGACTTCAGTAGCTCGTTCACTACCTTTTTACCTTCGACCACAAAGAGTCGATGTTGAGATCGGTACTTTTTTTGCTTAAGGCTAACAACTAGTTTAATTTGGTTTTTTGTAACCATCTAAATCGTGTATTTTTGGCTTCTATGAATGGTTCTTTTGGTGTAACGTGCGACTGGGCAAAAATAGGGTTATTGTTGCTTTTGCTGAGCATTTTGGGTTGCAATACCTTAAAAAAGGTTGAGGAGGATGAGCTATTGCTCACCAAAAACACCATTTTAGTCGATGACGAAAAAGTAAACAGCAGTGAGGTAAAGGGATTGATCAGGCAAAAACCGAACAGTAGTATTTTAGGCTACCCCTTAAAATTGAACCTTTACAACCTCGCCAAGGAAAATCCAGATTCTTCATTTCAAGATTGGCTGCACCGAAAAGAGAAAAGAGAAAAACGCCTGAACAACCTGCTTTCCGAAAAACAGGTGAACCGGCTTGGGGAATCATTTTTTGTAAAAGGACTTAGCGAATTCCTGAAAAATATCGGGGAGCAACCCGTAATCATCGATACGGCCGAAACCAGCAAATCCATCAACAAGCTAAAAGCCTATTACAATAGCAAAGGATACTTTAACAATACAGGAGAATATCAGATAATCAACGGAAATAAAAATCGAAAGGCCAGTATTGAGTATAGCATCACCTTGAACCAACCTTACATTATAGATACGCTTCAGAAAAATATCTCGTCTCCGGAACTGGATTCAATTTATGCCATCGCTGCCAACAAGAGCTTTGTTAAGGAAGGGGATCAATTTGATTTGGGCAAGTTTACCCAAGAACGGGAACGCTTGACCAATTTATTCCGGAATTCGGGAGTCTATAATTTTCAGGAAAGCTCAATCAATTACGATATCCTTCGTGACACCACTATTTCTGCCGATGACAAATTGATGGATGTGCAATTGAACATCAACAAATTTAGAAGCACAAGCACCAGTACCGACTCTATTAACCCATACAAGGTTGCCCGACACAAAGAAATAAACATTTACGCTGATTATGACATCAACGGGGATACCGACACCCTACAACGTGAAACCTACGAAAACTATAACATTTATTATAGTGGTAAACTTAGGTATAGACCCAAAGCTCTTGCCGATGCCATTTTCTTTGAAAAAGATAGTATTTACAGGGATTTGGACCGAATCAGGACCTACCGGCAAATTACCAACCTAAACACTTTTAAATACCCTAATATTGAGTTTATTCCCGATTCCACACAAACCGGATTGGAGACAAACATTTATTTGGCCGCCAAGTCCAAGTATTCCCTGAATTTGAATTTTGATGTGACCCACTCCAACATTCAACAAATCGGCACCGCTTTTAGTGCATCCGTTATTACAAGAAATGTTTTTGGAGGTGCAGAAACCCTTAACATTTCCGCAAGGGGATCAATTGGTTTGTTGAGCGATGCATCCTTGTCGGACGAAAATTTCACCTCGGAGCTCGGTGGGGACATCAACATCACATTTCCTAGAATTTGGCTACCGTTCAATACCGAAAGGATAATTCCTTACTATATGCTGCCCCAAAGCAGATTATCGGCCGGTACCAATTTTCAGCGTAACATTGGTTTGGACAAACAATCCCTTAACTCGGTATTATCCTATAATTGGTCTCCTTCCACTCGCTTAAAAAACAATATTGAATTGTTGAACGTAGAGTTTGTTCGAAATGTAAACCCGGACAATTTCTACAATGTATATAGAAACACCTTTTCAAACTTGGACGATATTGCCGATGATTTCCAAGACGACCCTCAAAATGCATCCTATTTTGATGATTTAGATACCGACGACCCCACCCTTTCCATTCCCGACGGTGCCAATAGTTTCGCAAATGATGTGTTGAACGGAACACTGACGGTAGACAATGATCAGTTTGATGAAGTAAACAGTATTGAAGAAAGACGCCAAAGATTAACGGAGAACAACCTTATTTTTGCCACCAACTTTGCTCACACAAAAAACAGCAAGTCTGGAATAAACGATTTGGACTTTTACCAATATCGAATGAAACTGGAAAGTGCCGGCGGTATGCTTTCCCTGCTCACCAATGTAATTCCCTACAACGAAAACGACAATGGCCAATACCTTGTTTTTGGGGTTCCCTATTCACAATATGTAAAAACGGAGTTTGATTATATCCGTCATTGGAGCATAGGAGGGGGACAGGTAATCGCTTTCAGAAGCTTCTCCGGAATTGCCATTCCTTACGGCAACTCGGACAATATACCATTTGTAAGAAGTTACTTTGCCGGAGGATCAAATGATAACCGAGCTTGGAACGCTTACGAACTGGGGCCCGGAAGCACCGATAACATAAACGATTTTAACGAAGCCAACTTAAAGCTCGCCCTAAACCTGGAATACAGATTCCCTATTGCCGGCAATGTAAAGGGCGCTCTTTTTGCAGACGCAGGCAATATTTGGAACGTATTCGACAATGAAACCAATCCGGATGCCATATTTAGCGGGTTTGCCTCACTGGGAGACATCGCATTGGGCACAGGAGCCGGCCTACGCTACGATTTCACTTATTTTGTTTTCCGTCTGGATGTAGGCTTCAAGACCTATAACCCTGCCAAAGTTGGGTCGGATCGTTGGTTTGATGGTTACAACTTTAAAAGGGCCGTCTTCAACATAGGGATCAATTATCCTTTCTAGAGCAAATATTTTATTACTTTTGTTCCCTATTAAATTCGAAACCAATATAACTATGTCCCACAATATCAAGCCCGGTGTTGCGACCGGTGATCAGGTACAGGCAATTTTCAACCACGCAAAAGAGAACGGATATGCACTTCCGGCAGTAAACGTAATCGGCTCGGACAGTATTAACGCCGTAATGGAAACTGCGGCAACGTTAAACGCTCCCGTAATTATCCAATTTTCCAACGGAGGAGCCCAGTTCAATGCAGGTAAAGGACTTTCCAACGAAGACCAAAAAGCCGCCATCCTTGGAGCCGTTGCAGGCGCCAAACACGTTCACCAATTGGCAGAGGCCTACGGAGCAACCGTAATTCTTCATACCGACCACTGCGCCAAAAAATTGCTGCCATGGATTGATGGGCTTTTGGATGCCAGTGAAAAGCATTACAAAGAAACCGGAAAATCACTCTTCAGTTCGCATATGATCGATCTTTCCGAAGAACCTCTTGAAGAAAATATTGAAATCTGCAAAGAATACCTGAAGCGCATGAGCAAAATGGATATGACTTTGGAGATTGAGTTGGGAATTACAGGAGGTGAGGAAGATGGTGTGGACAATACCGATGTTGATGATTCTAAATTGTACACTCAACCAGAAGAAGTGGCCTTTGCTTACGAAGAACTTTCGAAAGTAAGCCCAAGATTTACCATTGCCGCGGCATTCGGCAACGTACACGGGGTATACAAACCAGGTAACGTAAAATTGACTCCAAAAATTCTTAAGAACTCCCAAGAGTTTATCACAGAAAAATATGGAGTAGAACACAATCACATCGATTTTGTATTCCACGGAGGTTCAGGTTCCACTCTGGAAGAAATCAGGGAAGCCATCGGTTACGGAGTTATCAAAATGAACATTGATACCGATTTGCAATACGCTTTCTTGGAAGGTGTTCGCGATTACATACAGGGAAAAAAGGATTATCTACAAACACAGATAGGCAACCCTGATGGTGACGACCAACCCAATAAAAAATTCTATGATCCCCGAGTTTGGCTTCGAGAAGGAGAAAAAACCTTTATGGCTCGTTTGAAAAAAGCTTTCGAGGATTTGAACAACGTAAACACCTTGTAAGCCTTTTGTCTAACTAAATATTGATTGCATGTCGTCTTGGTTTAAAAGAAAGGAAAAAGGAATACAGACCGCTACCGAGGAGAAGAAAGACACTCCCAAGGGGCTTTGGTATAAGTCCCCTACCGGTAAGATTGTTGAGGCCGAGGATTTGGCCAAAAACTTCTATGTAAGCCCGGAAGATGATTATCATGTTCGTATAGGAAGCAAAGAATATTTTGAAATTCTTTTTGATGACAACAAGTTCCGTGAACTTGATACAAAAATGACCTCCAAAGACCCTTTGAAGTTTGAGGATACAAAAAAATATTCGGATCGTTTAAAGGCTGCCCAGAAAAAAACAGGTTTAAAAGATGCGGTGAGGACTGCAGTTGGCAAGTCTCAAGGAAAGGATATTGTTGTGGCCTGTATGGACTTTGCTTTTATCGGAGGTTCCATGGGAAGTGTGGTAGGTGAAAAAATATCCCGCGCCATTGATGTGGCCAAAAGAAAAAAAGTACCCTTTGTAATGATTTCGAAATCAGGGGGTGCCCGTATGATGGAAGCCGCCCTATCGTTGATGCAATTGGCAAAAACATCTGCTAAATTGGCGCAATTGGCAGAGGCCAAAATACCATACATTTCTTTATGTACGGACCCTACAACGGGAGGTACAACTGCATCCTACGCCATGTTGGGAGACATCAACATTGCGGAACCCGGAGCACTGATCGGTTTTGCCGGACCAAGAGTCGTGAAGGACACCACGGGGAAAGATCTTCCTGATGGTTTCCAAACATCCGAGTTTTTGAAAGAACATGGTTTTTTGGATTTCATTACCCATCGCAGGGATTTGAAGAAAAAAGTCAATCTCTATATTGATTTGATTACCAATCAACCTGTAAGAGATTAAAAAAGGGGCTGTCCAAAAAGCTAGTTATCTGTCAGTTCGAGCGCAGTCGAGAACCTAAAGCATGTTGATAATCAATGGGTTTCGACTGCGCTCAACCTGACAAATTCAAACTTTTGTTGCTTTTTAAACAACCTCTTTTATTTTACCGTCAACCTGAACTTGTTTCAGGTTCTCATTATAATAAAAAATCAATCTAGTGAGATTCCGAAACAAGTTCGGAATGACAAGACGAAAGTCTTTTTAGACAATCCTTTATAAGGCATCTTCGATATGGCAACCTCAAAAGTTTATATTCAATAAGTCTTTAGGTTTCAAATAAAAACATATCTTTGCACGCTGATTGCTTGTCCTTTGAAGGTCAGAGGAACTGTCAATCAATACATAAAAATCATTTAAATAATATTGGAATGTATTTAACAAAAGAAGTTAAAGCCGAGATTTTTAAAAAACACGGCGGCTCTGAGAGCAACACTGGTTCTACGGAAGGACAAATTGCTTTGTTCACTCACCGTATCAACCACTTAACAGGACACCTTAAAAACAACCACAAGGATTATAACACCGAGCGTTCTTTGGTGGCATTGGTAGGTAAAAGACGTAGTCTTTTGGATTACCTAAAGAAAAAAGATATTGAAAAATACCGTACTCTAATCAAGGAATTAGGTATAAGAAAATAAAACAACAAGGGGAGGCATTGGCTTCCCCTTTGTTTTTGGTTGAACACGTTTCAACAAAAAAGTCCCGGCTTAACACTGGGCAAACACAAAAAGCTACAAATAGTTTTTCATTGGTCAAGTGCTTCCAAGCACACACAACAACAACACAACCCGACCGCCCGGATGGCGGTAGACCCAATGTTTAACAACCTGGCCATATTGGTTAGGTAAGATTAATTTTATGATTCCAAAGACATTTAAAGAGGTCATAGACCTAGGTGACGGTAGAGAGATTTCTATTGAAACCGGAAAACTGGCAAAACAGGCCCACGGCTCTGTTGTTGTCCAATCTGGCAAGTGTATGTTATTGTGTACGGTTGTCTCCAATTACAAAGCTTCGGACGTGGACTTTTTGCCACTTACCGTTGATTATCGTGAAAAATTTGCTGCCGCAGGACGTTACCCAGGTGGTTTCTTTAAAAGAGAGGCCAGACCTAGTGATGGTGAAGTATTGACCATGCGTTTGGTGGACAGGGTATTGAGACCTTTGTTCCCTAAGGATTACCACTCCGAAACACAGGTGATGATCCAGTTGATGTCGCATGACGAAGACGTTATGCCTGACGCCATGGCTGGATTGGCTGCTTCCGCTGCCATCCAACTTTCAGATTTCCCGTTCGAGTGCGCCATTTCGGAGGTACGCGTGGGTAGGGTGAACGGTGAATTCATTATCAACCCGACAAGAGCACAATTAAAAGAGTCCGACATCGACATGATGATCGGTGCCTCTGCGGATTCTGTGATGATGGTAGAAGGTGAAATGGATGAAATTTCCGAAGAGGAAATGGTAGAAGCCATCAAATTTGCCCACGAAGCCATTAAAGTACAATGTGCTGCACAGATAAAATTGGCAGAAGCTTTCGGCAAAAAAGAAGTTCGTGAGTACGAATCAGAAGCTGAAGACGAGGAACTTCAGAAAAAAATCCACGACATGGCCTATGATAAGGTATATGAAGTGGCCAAAGCTGGTTCCTCCAAAAAAGAACGCAGCGAGGCATTTGCAGCCATCAAAGAAGAAATTAAAGCATCCTTTTCCGAAGAAGAATTGGAAGAAATCAGTGATTTAATTTCCAAATACTACCACAAAGCCGAAAAAGAAGCAGTTAGAAACCTAACATTGGAAGAAGGACTTCGTTTGGACGGTCGTAAAACAACAGATGTTCGACCTATATGGTGTGAAATCGATTATTTGCCCTCCGTTCACGGTTCGGCCATCTTTACCCGTGGTGAAACACAGGCACTGGCAACGGTTACTTTGGGTACGTCAAGAGAGGCCAACCAAATAGACATGCCATCTTTCGAAGGCGAAGAAACCTTCTATTTGCATTACAACTTCCCTCCATTCTCCACTGGTGAAGCACGTCCAATTCGTGGTACATCACGTAGAGAAGTAGGTCACGGTAACTTGGCACAACGTGCCCTAAAAGGAATGATTCCAGAAGATTGTCCTTATACCGTTCGTGTAGTTTCCGAAGTATTGGAATCCAATGGTTCCTCTTCTATGGCAACCGTATGTTCCGGTACCATGGCATTGATGGATGCTGGTGTTCAGTTGAAAAAACCTGTTTCCGGTATCGCTATGGGATTGATTACAGATACCGAAACTGGTAAATATGCTGTACTATCCGACATCTTGGGTGACGAAGATCACTTGGGAGATATGGACTTTAAGGTAACCGGTACCGCAGATGGTATCACGGCTTGCCAAATGGACATTAAAGTAAAAGGACTTTCTTACGAAATCTTGGTGAAAGCTTTGATGCAAGCCAAAGATGGCAGAACGCATATTTTGGGCAAACTTATCGAAACTATTGCCGAGCCTAGAGAAGAGGTTAAATCTTACGCTCCAAAAATTGTTACCAGAGTTATTCCAGGTGAATTTATTGGTGCACTTATCGGTAAAGGTGGAGAAGTGATTCAAGAACTTCAAAAAACAACCAACACCACAATTGTGATCAACGAAGACCCAGACACCGAAGAAGGTATTGTGGAAATCCTTGGTACAGATCAGGATGGGATCGATGCCGTATTGGCCAAGATAGATTCATTAATGTTCAAACCAGAAGTGGGAAGTGTTTATGAGGTTAAAGTGATCAAAATGCTAGACTTTGGCGCTGTGGTAGAATATACCGATGCACCAGGGAACGAAGTATTGCTTCATGTATCCGAACTGGCATGGGAACGTACCGAAAATGTATCCGATGTGGTAAACATGGGAGATGTTTTTGATGTAAAGTACTTCGGTCTAGACCCAAGAACCAGAAAGGAAAAGGTATCAAGAAAAGCCTTGTTGCCAAAACCTGAAGGATATCAAGAACGTCCACCTCGAAATGATAGAGGTGGTGACCGTAGAGGTGGTGGTGACCGCAGAGGCGGAAATCGCGATAGAAAACCAAGAAGGGACAGAGATTAAAACTTCTTAGTAGTGAATAAAAGCCCCGGGCAGTTGCCTGGGGCTTTCTTTTTTTAAAAAAATGTAACCAAAATGTAACTTTTTAGTTTTTTCAACGTATAACCTAATGAGCTCCGGTTCACAAATTTAATTTGAAGGAATTTTTTAGATGAGACAGTTAAAGATTACAAAACAGGTTACCAATAGGGAAACCGCATCGTTGGACAAGTATTTGCAGGAAATTGGTAAGGTAGATTTGATTACCGCCGATGAAGAAGTGGAGTTGGCACAACGAATTAAAGCGGGAGACCAAGTAGCCTTGGAAAAATTAACTAAAGCCAACCTTAGGTTCGTGGTTTCTGTGGCAAAACAGTACCAAAACCAAGGATTGACACTTCCGGATTTGATCAATGAAGGAAATTTGGGGCTTATCAAAGCGGCACAACGTTTTGATGAAACTCGTGGATTTAAATTTATTTCTTACGCTGTTTGGTGGATTCGCCAATCCATTCTTCAAGCATTGGCAGAACAATCCCGTATTGTTCGTTTGCCATTGAATAAAATTGGTTCCATCAACAAGATCAACAAAACATTTGCTTTCTTGGAGCAGGCGCACGAACGCCCACCATCCGCAGAGGAAATTGCCAAAGAATTGGACATGACCGTGGAAGATGTAAAGCAATCCTTGAAAAACTCCGGTCGCCATGTATCCATGGACGCACCTTTGATCGATGGTGAGGATTCCAACCTTTACGATGTATTGCGCAGTGGTGAGTCCCCTAACCCGGACAAGGAACTTTTGCACGATTCCCTCCGTACCGAAATTGAGCGTGCTCTGGAAACCCTTACCCCTCGTGAAGCTGATGTAATCAGGCTTTATTTTGGTTTGGCAGGACAACATTCCATGACCTTGGAAGAGATTGGTGAAACTTTTGACCTTACCAGGGAAAGAGTTCGTCAAATCAAGGAAAAAGCCATCCGCAGATTAAAACATACTTCCAGAAGTAAGATTTTAAAGACATATTTGGGATAAAGTGTAAAAAATACGCCATAAATTACAGTTAAACTATCCTTAAATTTGATTTTTGGCAGGAAAGTTGTAATTTAGTAAGATATAACAGTTTATCATGACTGTTCGTTTTTTGATTGATGAATAAACTCCGGCTGATTACCGGAGTTTTTTTCGTTTATGGATGGCCTTAATTGGCTAACTTTGTACTATGAACAAATCAATGATTGCCCCTTCGCTCCTGGCATCCGACTTTGCCAATCTTCAACACGAAATCGAAATGGTGAACCAAAGTGATGCCGATTGGTTCCATTTGGATGTTATGGATGGTGTTTTTGTACCCAATATTTCCTTTGGAATGCCCGTAATACAAGCTATTGCCAAGCATGCCAAAAAGCCGTTGGATACCCACTTGATGATTGTTGACCCAGACAAGTACATTAAAACCTTTAGCGATTTAGGCGTTGATCATTTAACTGTACATTACGAAGCATGTCCCCATTTGCACAGAACCCTGCAAGCCATAAAAGCTGAAGGGATGAAGGCTGGGGTGGCCATTAATCCACATACCTCCATCAAATTATTGGAAGACACCATACAGGATATTGACATTGTAATCGTAATGAGTGTCAACCCAGGTTTTGGCGGGCAATCCTTTATCGAGAATACCTATCAAAAGGTGGCCGACCTCAAGGAACTCATCTACCGTAAAAATGCGAATACCTTGATTGAAATTGACGGAGGTGTCAATGCGGACAATGCCAAAAAGTTGATTGATCACGGAGCAGACGTTTTGGTCGCTGGCAGTTTTGTTTTTAAAAGTGCCAACCCAACCGAAACCATTAAAAAATTAAAAGAAGAAATAGCATAATGCAGGAATTTGATGTTGTCATCATAGGGGGTGGTCCCATTGGGATTGCTTGCGGTTTGGAAGCCAAAAAACAAGGCATTTCCTATATCATCATAGAAAAGGGACCCATTGTAAACTCGCTCTTCAACTACCCGGTGAACATGCAGTTTTTTTCCTCGTCGGAAAAGCTGGAAATTGACGAAATTCCCTTCATCAGTAAAGAAGCGAAGCCAAAACGCAACGAGGCCCTGGAATATTATAGAAGGATCGTAACATCAAATAAGCTCAATATCCATCTTTTTGAAAAGGTTATCGACACTGAAAAGCAAGGAGCCTTTTTTTCTGTAAAAACCGATAAAAACGAGTATCGAGCCAAAAATGTAGTGGTGGCCACAGGATTTTACGACCTCCCCAACAACATAAATGTTCCAGGTGAAGATTTGCCCAAAGTTTCCCATTATTACAATGATCCTCACTTTTACGCCAGTCAAAAATTGGTAGTAGTCGGAGCCAGCAACTCCGCTATAGATGCTGCTTTGGAATGTTGGCGAAAAGGAGCCGAGGTAACCTTGGTGATTCGGGGCCCAGAAGTGGGTCCACGAGTAAAGTATTGGGTACGGCCGGATATCATCAACCGAATTGAGGAAGGCAGCATCAAAGCCTTTTACAATTCAACAGTAAAGGAAATAAAACCTCATCAAATCGTTATTAATTCGCCAGAAGGCGAAGTTACTTTGGAAAACGATTTTGTACTCGCCTTAACCGGATATAGACCCAATTTTGCTTTTTTGGAAAAGTTGGGTATAGAACTATCCGACGACCCCAAAAGACTCCCTTCCTATGACCCCGATACGATGGAAACCAATGTTGATGGCTTGTTTTTGGCAGGGGTCATCTGCGGTGGCATGGAAACCCATAAATGGTTTATCGAAAACTCGCGCGTCCACGCTCCTATTATTATGAACGCCATCAAACACAAAATGGACCTGACAGCGGAAAACTCTTAATTTTTGGTAAGATTTTAGGACTTTCCCTCAAGTGTTCAGGTTATATATGGTTATATTTAAAGGAACCTGAAAAAATTTCGAATGAGCACGACCACAAGTTCTACCCAGAATATATTTAGGGTTATTTTAGGCCTATTGATGATGATGTCCGGTTTAGGCCACCTAACCTTTCAAAGGGAAGAGTTCCAAGCTCAGGTCCCCAGATGGTTGCCCACCAGTGATGCTTTTATGGATTTTGTAGTGGTATCCTCTGGCGTTGTTGAGATTATTTTGGGACTGGTTATGGTATTTTTAGTAAAATACAAGGTTAAAGTCGGCATTATATTGGCCATTTTCTATGTTTTGATATTCCCCGGGAACATTTCCCAATACACCAATGGCATTGATGCCTTTGGACTGGACACCGACCTTAAAAGATTCGTTCGTCTGTTTTTTCAGCCTGTTTTGATACTTTGGTCCCTTTGGTCCACAGGAGCACTGAAACACCTTATAAATAAACAAAAAAAGTAGCTATGGAATTTTACACGTTTGAAGCAGAACGTTTGGATGGCACCCCAGAGTCCATGGAAAAATACAAGGGCAAAACCATTATTGTGGTGAATACCGCAAGTAAATGCGGATTAACCCCTCAGTATGAAGGTTTGGAAGCGCTTTATAAAAATTACAAAGATCAAGGACTGGTTGTTTTGGGGTTCCCCTGCAACCAGTTTGGAAACCAAGAACCTGGCAATGCAGAAGATATACAAGAGTTTTGCCAAGCAAACTACGGTGTAAGCTTTCCTATGTTTGCCAAGATTGATGTTAACGGTAGCAACGCCCATCCTATATTCAAATATCTTAAGTCTCAATTGAGCGGCTTACTGGGCGGAAAAATCAAATGGAACTTTACCAAGTTTTTAATTGACAAAACAGGGAAACCTATAAAGCGGTTTGCACCTACAACGGAACCGAATGCCATGGTAAGTTATATCGAGAAGATTCTTTAAACAAACACTAAAACTTTAGCTGAGCCTGTAAGGCACCGGTTTGCTTTAACATGGCCCTTCCATCCTTAAAACTAAGGTAAGAATAACCTGCCCTTTTGTTTGCAATGCTAATGGCACATAGTATTCCCCAATGGCGGGCAACTTCTCGCCATGCCCATAATAAAGAGTGTTTTGGATCATAAATATGGGTAGCCTCCCCTCCTGCACCATTCACCTCGATAATGCTAAAGTTTTGTCCTTCGCAAAGCTCATCGTAGGTTTTGTAAAGCACATCCAATCTGCCATAGTGGAAACCTTTTATTTGGGAACATATCCCATCTATGGTCTTTAACAAACCATCATTGATACTATGGCTGATGTCAATAAACTTGGCTCCCCGTGTATGACTACCGTAAGGCACTAAAACAAATTCCTCTCCTTGATCCAAAATCTGTTGAAGCTGGTCACCAAATTTTTGTTCTAAAACTTTTAATTGCAGATGGCTTCGCGGGTTCTTTTTAATAAGTTGCACCATAGAACTTTCTCCATCCCCTGTAATGGACAAAAATTCCTTGGAAACGACTCCAGTAATTTTACCTTTGATTTCCCCAGGTTTGCGTACATAGAATATGCCCACTTCGTTCTGATACGGAATTAATTCCTGCACCAAAAAATCAGACGGCGTCCAACGTATATACTTCTGGAATTCATCAATGTCATGGATTTTTTCCACGCCAAAGGCCTTCATGCCGATGTCTGGTTTGGCAATGAACGGAAAGCTGATATCCGAAGCCAAAATACGTTCCAAGGCCAATTCAGGAGACTCATCCTTCTGGACAAAGAGTGTTTTGGGAATAAACCCTTCCGGAATCATATTATAGATGTCCATTTTGGATACCATGGCCATACCGCCATTTTTCATTCCAGGATTGGCTGCATTAAAAAAGAAGATGGAACGTGCTTTAATGGAATAATACAACCAAACGGGAAACATAGGGTAATAAATCATCCAAAAGGGCCAATATTCCCAGTGGGTGATTCGATGCCATATCAATTTTAATGAATCCATCACAGTTACAAGGTGAGTTGTGTGGGCGAAAAAGGCACTTCGAAAAATTTATCGTTCAACAAATCCAGATGACGCATCACAATTTCCTCGTCATCCAAAACAGCTTGGGTTACACTAAAGGTTTTGAGACCTGAATCGCGATCAATGATAAATCCGTTCTCAAAATCATCGTGGTTATTGGAATGGAAATCAACAACATCTTTAGGGGTTATCTTGGAATTTCCATCAATAAACTTCTGAAACAAGTTGCGTCGTTGCTTGATCACCTCATCCTTATAAAGTGTGGCCGAAGACCAAATATGGTTTTTGCTTGCATCCAATGGTCTATAATATTTTTGGTGACCGTCCCATCTAAACTCCAACAATTTACCATTGAACAGAACCAAGGTAAAGGGTTCAATTCGCCGCAGTTCCATTGCTTGAAGCAGCTCATACGGCTGCTGGGATGCTATTACATCCAAAAGCACCAAGCCCCTACTTCTGGCGTAATTTCCAGTTGGGGCATGATTCACAAAACCACCATTGAGAAGCACAGCGACCGAGCCGTTATCGTTGAGGGCAAACCAACTGCCCCCCGCTTTGGGATCCTTTGGAAACAGCACCTTTGCCGAACCTATGGTTTCCTCCTTAGGCTCCAAGGCCAATGGTCTTGAGATATGTTCGTCTCGATTGGACGTGATGAGACGCCTGCTCCCTGAAATTATAAAACTTACTGTGCACATACCTTCCTGTATTGTATGGTAGATGGCGCCACACCAAAAGATGCTGGAATTTCTTGGGTGGAAAAGTGTCTAATTCCCACTTTGATCAATGCCTGATGGTGTATCGTATGTTCCAAATTGTACATCACCTCTCTAAAATAATTTGAATCGAGCTGATTCTCCTCTCCATCCAGTTCGTAGTTCACCTTGATGGTCTTATTAGGTTTCTCCAAATGCTTTTGGATAAAGGTCAACCGTTCCAAGGCAAGCACCAAATTCTCTTCGATCTTTAAATTGCGTTCCCTACGATCATAGTCAACATTGGCAATATCATATCCCTTTAACAGACAAAGATAAAGTTCAATAATATGTCTTGTGTGTTGACCTATGCTAGCGTTGGAAAGGATTTCACAAGACTGGGAATAACAATCTTTGGGCAACTCCGACAGTACTTTTTTGAACTGCTCCAAGGTTTCCAAGGAAGATTTGAACATGGTGTTTAGTTATTGGTTTTTAATCGTTTCTTGATGAAATTGAGTATAAGATAGAAAGAATATTCAATTTTTTATTTTCTCCCAGTTTTTATCCGCTTGAGATTTTAGTTTGTTTGGGGATTCATTCAGCCAAAACTGTAAGGTATTGTTCTTTCCTTTATTATAGAACAGGTACAGTTTACCGTCCCTGATTTCATAAGTTTCTGGGTCCACATTTACTTTTTTGCCGTTTACGGCAACGGCATAGGCACAATAGCCTCCATATTTTGGCAAATAGGCGGTTGGATTTTTCTTGAACCTGTTCAAATTCTCCAGATTATAAAACTTAAACTCCGTACCATCGTAAACTGTGTTGAACTCCTTTTTACCTTCCGATGGGTTTCCATCAAAATAGGAAACCACATCATATCCGTTTACGGCATATCCTTTTTTAGTGTTGTAATCTGTGGTTTGGGAATGGCTCCAAACACCAATAACTAAAAAAAGAACTACTAAAATTTTGTTCATATCATCTAATTAGTCATCCAAAATAAAGTGGAAAGCACCCAAATGGATTAGTTTAGTCAAGAACCAAGGCGATTCCTTTCAATTTAGATTGTTATTCATCGAGGTTTTTTTGAATTACATCTAATCATTGTTAGTTCCCCGAGGTTAATGGCACTAATGATATACCTTGAACGTTGATTTATTAAACCAAAATTATGATTCCGTCTTCCCAAAGGGCGGTTTCCATAAAACCTACTTTATGCGCCAGATAATCCCACAAGGGCTACTTATATGGGTATATGTTTTATTACTGTATCCCCTTGTTTCCAACGCACAATTTGATCAAACTGACTTTAATGGCGAAGCTATTTCGCTTCGCTCGGAAACAGCTGTTTTATTGGCAGGTCAAAAGGAATACAGTTTTGATGAAATTAGAAACAATCCTAATCTGGAGTTTGTTCCGCTATCAGGCTTAGAAGAAAACCTTGGTTTTTCCAACGACCACTACTGGATGACATTTAGCTTGGAAAACCAGTCATCTAAATTTAAACAGTACTATCTGGAAACCGCACGGCCCATTACGGATATTGTCAATTTATATCTTGTGGATAACAACGGCAAGGTGAAGCAACAATACAGTGGCGATAAAATGCCGTTTGCAACAAAAACCATACAGCACAGAAAATCAATTTTTGACATTGGGCTTGAACCTAATCAAAAAATACAGGGATACATCCACCTAAAAAGCGATGGAGAGGTAGTGATGTTACCGATGCGATTATACCCAGAGACCAATTTTTTTGTCCTAACCTATAAAGAGCAGGTATTTTACGGTTTCTTTTATGGTATTTTGATCTTGGCCTGTCTCATATATCTATTTTTCTTCTTTGCCTTAAAAGATAAAGCATTTGTTTACTATGCACTTTATGTGCTCTTTATTGCCTTGATGCAATTTTCCTTGGACGGGTTTTTCCACCAATATTTCACCCCACAAGGTGGTTGGCTGTCCAATAGAGCAGTATTGCTCACTGCCTTTGTATCTCTTTTCTTTTTTGGAAAGTATGGCGACACCTTTCTCGACTTAAAGAAAAACAGCCCCCTATTGCATAAAACAAATAAGTTTTTTGGTTTTGCCATAATGGTCGGGGTAGCTGCGCTGGCCCTAAGCCCATCTTTCGAATACTGCTATCCGCTTGCCAACGCCATTGGAATTTTGGTGCTATTACATATGATAGCATCTATTGTAGTAATGAAGCTAAAAAAAGTCAAGGTAGATCCTTATTTTATCGTTGGTATCTCCTTTTTGGTCTTAGGATTTATCGTATTTATTCTCAACAACTTCAACACCATCCCAAATTCATTTTTTACCGACAATGGGGCAAAATTCGGTATTGGATTGGAGATTGTCTTTCTATCCATTTCCATGATCAACAGGATCCGTGACCTTAGGATGGAAAATGAACAAAATCAAATGCTGGCACTTCAACGAGCGGAAGATATGAACGAAATAAAATCATCCTTCCTGTCCAATATTAGCCACGAACTTCGGACACCGCTCAACTTGATTATGGGTGTCGCCACTTCACTGCAAGAAAATAAAGAAAAAGAAAATCTGGAAGAGAAGTGTAAAATGCTTTTGAGCTCCTCAAAAAACTTGTTGGGATACATCGAGGATATACTGGATTTTACTGAAATTGAAAAAGGCGACCAAGATTTAAAAGAGGTTCCCTTCAATTTAAAATCAACCTTATCCAAGGTGATCGAACTACAAGAAAAAAAGGCCAAGGCCAAAGGTTTAGACTTCAATACGTCAATCTCAAGTGCTTTACCAACCCGAATTGTCGGAGACAAGGGGAAACTCGTCCAGATACTAAGTCATATCTTGGACAACGCCATTAAGTTCACCAATCAAGGGAGCGTGGCCATTGATATCGATTGTAAAAAAGATAATGACCGTGCCACCTTAAATTTTACAATAAAAGATACAGGTATTGGCATCTCCAAAGAAAAGATGAGTACCATATATGAATCCTTTACCAAGAAATCTTTTAGGGATAAACGGGAATTCAGTGGTTTGGGACTAGGCCTGTACATCGTAAAAACTTACGTGGACTTACAAAAAGGAACCGTCAACCTTAAAAACAATGCAAATCAAGGCACTATTTGTGAATTAAATCTAGGTTTTGAGATTGACGAAGACCAAGCATTGGCAAGCGAAAAATCAAAAACAGCCCCATCCGATATTACGATGGAAACTGGTAATATCCTTTATGTAGAGGACAATAAAATGAATCAGACCGTGGTGAAACTGCTGTTCAAAAAGAATTGGAGCAATGCAAAGCTTACGATAGCCAACCACGGGAAAGAAGCGCTGGAAATAATGAAGGAAAAGCATTTTGATTTTATTTTGATGGATTTGCAAATGCCTGAGATGGATGGATTTGAAACAACATCAATTATTAGGAAAGGGGAAGCTGACTGTGACCCCCAGATTCCCATAATTGTGCTTACTGCTGACAATACCAGCCAAACAAGAAAGAAAATTTTTGAGTTAGGTGCAAACGACCTTGTAACCAAACCAGTAAATGGCCCCCTTCTCTTTGCTAAAATAAACAAGAACGCATCTACCAAAAAAATCAGTAAAGTTGCTTGATTTCGACCGGACACAACAGAATATTCGATTATCCGGATTTTATCATAAACAATACCTTCGTCAACCTAAACTTGCCTGCCTAGGTTTCAGGTTCTCATTAGGCTTCTGATTATTAGTGCAATGAGATTCCGAAATACATTCGGGATGACATACAAAAGGCAATTATTACAGATAAAAGATATTCATTTAAAGCTATTATGTCCGTTGGAGGCCTTCAAAATTCCCTTGTTGTCCAACATCTTGTTCCAAGTGAACCAAAATGGCAACTGTAAAGGGTTCAAAGCACTCAACAACAGGCCCAACACAAAAGTCGACTCAATAAAATAAGGGAAAAAAGTTTGTTTTGGGTTGCAATGATAATCCTCGGAAAACATCCAAAAAACTATCAAGGGACATATACATCAACAAAACGATGCCAAAGGGCAATGCTCCCAACAAATTTATAAGCAATCCATAAAAACTGACCTTGGTATATTGAGAACATTCCAAACAATGAATAGTTTATAGAGGTCTCCAAACCTTTAAGACCTTACATATTATTTAAAACCTCTTTTACATTGAACTGTGACGGGTCAAAAAGGTTCTGATCGATCATTTTAATAAAAATTCGTAGGTTTTATCTTACTTTAAATCTATCCCATCCTTTGAAACACCTCATCCGTCGACCCAAAACGGGCATCCGTCAATTGGGCAAAAATTACTCAAAATCGCTTTCTAATTTTGGAGTCGAAAACGCTTAGAATTGAACCACAATAAATAATAAGTGTAAAACAAATCGGGAGAGGATAAATCCATTACAGTTTTTTTAACCATCCTAACCAGCAGTATAACCCAATATTAATTTTAAATATTTTTTTTATGAAAACTACAAATCTGAATTTTGCAAAAATGGCCCTTTATCTTTTCATGGGTCTGAGTATTACACTGGTTTCTTGCTCTGGTGAGGACGGGGAGATGGGACCACAAGGCCCTCCCGGAAAAGACGGGGTAAATGGTACAAATGGCATAGATGGCCAGGACGGAAATGCCAATGTTGTTGCCTCAGATTGGCAACTTATTCAGTGGGATGAACCTGTACCTGACCTTGGAGAAATGTTTATTGAAACCCCAGAAGTCAATATCGGTGACTTTGTTGAGTCCGGGTCCGTTGTTTTGGTTTATCTAAAATACAAGGTGGATACTTATAATTACATTCACATGTTACCATTCTCACTTGAAACCGCATTTTTTGATTTCTACATTAAGGATACTCCTACCGAAAACGGTATAGTCGTGCGAATGGCAGACCCAGGATTAAATGTACTGAATATTCAAAACGATGAAACTTTTATGCTACGATATATATTGATACCCGCCAACGTGGCCGAGACCAGTGGAATAGCGGACAAAATGCCTCAAAGTTTTGGAGAGGCTGCCGCCTTACTGGGGCTAGATCACTAATTTTAAGATGTGGACAACCCAATAAATTGGTCACTTATACAAGTCGATAAAGTTATTGGGGGTAACCCTATGAGATGAGTAAAAAAAAGGGTGTCAAAAAAGTAAGGCGATGTCATATTGAGCTTGTCGAAATATTTTCAACTACTGATAATCAATATCGGTTTCGACAGGCTCAACCTGACAAATCAAGTTATGAAGACTTTTAGACACCCTCTTTTTTATTGCCTGGGAATTGAATTTCCCGAAACCTTGTATTCTGAAAACCAAAAAGCTTCACTTTCAAATTCAATTAAACTTGATTTGACGCGAAGCTTTTTGGCTTATCCGTGACCCAGGGAGGATTCGAACCCCCAACCCTCAGAGCCGAAATCTGATATTCTATCCAGTTGAACTACTGGGCCATTTATTTTACTTACGAACTCAATTTAGCCTTTACTATGGCGGAAATGGTTTTTCCATCGGCTTGTCCGGCCAATTCTTTGGAAACAATTCCCATTACCTTGCCCATATCTTGCATTCCCGAAGCTCCTACAGAATCAATGGTCATAGCGACCACTTTTTCAATTTCTTCTTGCGTAAGCTGTTCGGGCAAAAACTTTTCGATTACAGCTACTTGCGCCAATTCCGGTTCGGCCAAGTCTTCACGACCTTGTTCTTGGTAAATCGCAGCACTATCCTTACGTTGCTTCACCAATTTTTGAACCAATCTAACCTCTTCTTCCTCAGACAATTCATTGCCACCGCCCTTATCGGTCTTTGCCAACAAGATAGAAGACTTAACTGCTCGCAAGGACTCCAAGGCAACGGTATCCTTTGCCTTCATTGCGGCCTTCATCTCTGTCATTACCTTTTCTTGCAACCCCATATATTCCAATTTAGTTCGCGAAGATAAAAAATAAACCCGAAAGTTACGCTACCTCCGGGCTTGTGCTATCCACTAAAATGGATGTTAATTTAAACACTACTAATCAACATTATCATGCAAAAAAGAGTTATTGGAACGCAATTGTAAATCGTCGTTGCTATCCTCTCCCAACGAGGTCCTGGATACTTTCTGTTCCTTTGGAACATCGTTTAAATCCACCCCTTGGCGTTTATACGCGGGCTCTTTTTCAATATCGTCTATGCTATTGCGGTTGTTCTGGAACTTATAGTTGAAGTTTTTCAGCTTTCTCCTGCGCTCATCGGCACGATTCTTTAAAATATCGCTGATGGAGCTGTTCATTGGATCAAGACTATTCGTAGTTTCTTCGTTTTGCCCTGAACCTTCACTTTTTTCTTCAACCTTTACGGTCTTCTTCTCAAAAACAAGTTCATTTTCCACCATTTTTGGTTCATGGGTTTCCGCTTTGGACTTTGCTCCGGTCAATTTTTCCTCCAGCTCCATGTATTCCTGGAGGTCGTATCGGGTCTCCCCCTCCTTTTTGTACTCCAAAACAGGTTTTACCTCCACATAATCGTTCACTTCCACATCCCCCAAACCATCATCGTCTAAGTTAAAGGTCACCGTGTGCTCTTTTTCATCTTCTTCTTCAGGCTGACTGTTCAATGGCATATCAAAACTTAGTGTAAACTGGTCCTCATTGTTCTTTGCCGACACTTCTTCGGCATCAACCACATCTATATTATTGATTACATTCTTAGCCTCAATAATTACAAAATCATCATCTACATTCTCGGCTACCACTTCCTCGTAAAACACATTAAAGTTTCTGATATAATTGGTGGTAGGAATCAAATCTGGGTCTTTTGCCTCAATTTTTGGGGCCACCTCCTCTTGTTCCTCTTCCATCTCCAAGGTGTGTTTCACCACAGTTGGTTCTGGTGTTGGCTCCGGCTCGGGTTCAGGAGTCGGTGTTTTTTCAACCTTCACTTCTTGTACCGATGTAGTTTCGGGAGTTAAATCTTGTTCTGCTGTTTGTTCATCTTCCAAGGTATAAAACACCTTTTTGGATTCGGTATTCACAATATTGTCTTGCTGATCCACATTGAAACCAGTGGCAATTACTGTTACCGCTATGGCTTCACCCAAGCTTTCATCTTCACCTACACCCATAATAATGTTGGCTCCATGACCTGCTTCGATTTGAATATGATCATTGATCTCACCGATTTCATCAATGGTTATTTCTTGAGAACCGGAAACAATGAGCAACAATACATTTTTGGCCCCGTTGATTTTGTTATCGTTCAACAATGGGGAGTCCAAAGCTTTCATGATAGCCTCGGTAGCCCTTGCAGAACCAGATGCTGCTGCGGAGCCCATAATGGCCGTGCCACTATTGGAAAGCACCGTCTTGGCATCCCTAAGGTCAATGTTTTGTGTGTAATGGTGGGTAATTACCTCTGCGATACCCCTTGCCGCAGTGGCCAAAACCTCATCCGCTTTTGAGAAACCGGCCTTAAACCCAAGATTACCGTATACTTCTCTAAGCTTATTGTTATTGATTACAATCAAGGAATCCACATTGGCACGAAGTTTCTCAATCCCAATCTGAGCCTGTTTGTTACGCATGGCGCCTTCGAACTGGAACGGCATGGTAACAATACCTACCGTAAGAACATCCATTTCCTTAGCGAGTTTGGCCAAGACAGGAGCTGCACCTGTACCGGTTCCACCACCCATTCCTGCCGTAATGAATGCCATTTTTGTATTGTTGTCCAACATGGCCTTAAGGTCTTCCATGCTCTCCAAAGCTGCCTGTTCACCAACATCGGGGTTGGCTCCAGCACCCAATCCTTCGGTAAGGGAAACCCCTAATTGGATTTTGTTGGGTACGGAACTGTTTTGTAAAGCCTGCGCATCGGTATTGCAGATTACAAAATCCACTCCGTTGATTCCGGCTTGAAACATGTGATTGATGGCGTTACTACCGCCACCGCCTACGCCGATAACTTTAATTACGTTGCTCTTGTTCTTGGGCAAATCAAAAGCGATGTTGTCAAATTCAGTGTTCTTACTCATGACAGTTGTGTTTCTCTTATGGGGTTATTATTCTGCGTTGTCCAAAAAGTCCTTCAACTTTTCTGACCATTTGTCAAAAATGGATTTTCTCTCCGTATGTGAAGCCACATTTGCCTTAGCTCCCATATCGTTTTCTTGGCCCACCAAAACCTCTTCTTCGTGTATCTCTTCTTCATCCACGATATGGTTTTTCTTTTTGGCCTCCAGGGAATTCATCAATAATCCAACGGCCGTTGCGTACAATGGGCTGGCAACTTCTTCGTCAGAGTCGCCTGCAAGATGCTCGTTGGGGTAACCGATTCTTGTATCCATCCCGGTAATGTATTCCACCAATTGCTTTAAATGATTCAATTGGCTTCCTCCACCAGTAAGTACAATTCCTGCGATCAATTTTTTCTTTTGTTCCTCGTGGCCATAGTTCTTGATCTCCACATACACCTGCTCCACAATCTCCACAACACGTGCGTGAATGATCTTGGAAAGGTTTTTTAATGTGATTTCTTTGGGCTCACGGCCTCTTAAACCAGGAATGGACACGATTTCGTTGTCCTTGTTCTCTCCCGGCCAAGCAGAACCAAATTTTATCTTCAATAGTTCAGCTTGCTTCTCGATAATGGAGCAGCCTTCTTTGATATCTTCTGTAATCACGTTACCTCCAAATGGGATAACAGAGGTGTGACGGATGATTCCGTCTTTGAAAATAGCAAGGTCCGTGGTTCCGCCACCTATATCGATCAAAGCCACACCGGCTTCTTTTTCTTCTTGACTCAACACTGCATCTGCAGATGCCAGCGGTTCCAAGGTGATATTCCCCAGGTCCAATCCGGCACTTTTGATACATCTACCAATATTTTTTATGGACGATACCTGACCGACAACCACATGAAAGTTGGCTTCCAATCGACCTCCGTACATTCCAACGGGTTCTTTGATCTCGGATTGACCATCCACTTTGTACTCTTGTGGCAACACATGGATGATTTCTTCACCGGGAAGCATCACCAATTTATACACTTGGTTGCACAATTTGTCCAAATCCTCATTGTCTATTACCTCTTCTGAATTGGGTCGGGTAATGTAATCGCTGTGGTGCAAGCTTCGGATATGCTGACCCGCAATACCCACCACCACGGAACCTATTTTTAGACCCGAATTCAACTCGGCTTGCTCCACCGCTTGTTGAATGGACGAAATGGTCTGGGTGATATTGTTGACCACTCCACGGTGCACCCCCAAACTTTTAGATCGTCCGGTGCCCAAAACCTCAATTTTTCCATACTCATTTTCCCTACCGATGATCGCTACGATCTTGGTAGTTCCAATATCCAACCCAACTGAATAATTACCTTGTTCCATACTTTAAATTTTGGTGCAAACCACTTGATTGTTGAATTCCAAACTAACTGTTGCATAATCCTCCAAGGAATTGTCCTTGGCTGCCTTTGCATAAAAGGCCATAAAATTGCTGAACTTCTTGTTCAGGTTATCCACTCCGCCCAAATTCACTACAAAATTCTCCATACGGAACCTGAGCTGATACTTCTCTTCTTCTTCAATATGTATCCCTATGACATTTTTCCTCAGAAAATCATCCTTATTGATATAGTCCAAAATCACATAGGCATCCTCTAGGGTTTTGCCCGTAATTTTTCCTGTGATAATGGGAACCCTTGCCGAATGATATTTTGACAAAGGCATACGTTCGCCCTGATCATCCAAATAAAATTTGGAGACACCCTCAATCCTTCCAATGGGCTTTCGCTGAACAATCTTGGATACAAGTTCCCCGTTTACAGTAAGATACACCTGGGCATTTTTGACCATATCATTGGATAGCACAACCTCCTCTATAGTATTCAAAACTAACTGTTCTTTGGGCGTATTCTCTAGGGCTCCGTAATTTTGTATTAACAATTTATTAACCGCATCCTCAGTTAAATACAAATTGTTGTCACCAACAAATTTTACGGTGACATTACTCACCAATCTTTTTTGATTTCTTTGCTCGGCAAAACCGTAAAGCGCAACCACGGCGACCAACAAAAATGTCAGCTTTATGTAATCCCAATTAATGCGCATAACTCAATTCTTTTTTGATTTTTGGTACTTCCAGTCCAATATCACCTGCACCAAGAGCAACCAATACCCCTGCTTTGCAGTTTTTTACTTCTTCCAATAAAGCCGATTTTGATATCAGCCTTTTATTAGGGTTCTCAATTTTATCCAATAGCCATTGAGAAGTGACTCCCTCAATCGGTTCTTCCCTTGCTGGGTAAATATCCAGCAGGATGATCTCATCAAAATCTGAAAGACTTGTGGCAAAATCATCCACAAAATCTTGTGTTCGTGAAAAAAGATGGGGCTGAAAGATTACGGTAACTTTCTCTCCTGGATGCATTTCCCGAATCGCCTGATGCACTGCACCAATCTCTGTGGGATGATGGGCGTAATCATCGATAAACACAAAATCCTTTTCCCTTATCTGGTACGAGAACCTCCGCTGAACGCCCTTAAAAGTCCCCAAAGCTTTGGCAAGGCGGTGTGGTGGGCATCCCGTTTGCACCGCCATCGCAAAAGCAGCTAATCCATTGAGCAAATTGTGTCTTCCTGGTTTACTGAACTTTACGTTCTTAATGACCTCCAAAGGCGTTACCAGATCAAATATGTAGGCTCCATGTTCAATTTCAATATTTTGTATGCAGTAATCGGCTCCGTCTTCAATACCAAAAGTGATGCCTTCCAAAGGAAGTCCTTTGCGCACAAACAACTTTCCATCAGGCTTGATTCGTTCAATAAATTCATGGAATGAATGTTCCAATGCCTCTTTGGTACCATAAATATCCAAGTGATCGGCATCCATCGATGTTACACAAGCAACGGTGGGGGTTAAACGCAAGAACGAGCGATCGAACTCATCCGCTTCGACTACGGAATATTCGGTACCTTCCAACACAAAATTGCTGTTGAAATCTTCAGAAACCCCACCCAAGAAAGCAGTCATAGGCAACTCACATTCGCTAAGTAAGTGAGCCAAGATGCAAGTGGTTGTGGTTTTTCCATGCGTGCCCGCTACTGCCAAACAGAATGAATCTTTGGTTATGATCCCCAGCACTTCGGAACGTTTTTTTAGACTGAATCCGTTATTCTTGTAAAATTGATATTCAGAATGCGAAGCAGGTACGGCCGGCGTGTACACCACCAAGGTATTTGGATGCTTGAAGGTATCGGAAATCAAATCGACATTATCCTCAAAATGTACCGATATACCTTTCTCCATCAAGCCATCGGTGATGGGGGTCGGTGTTCGGTCATATCCTCCAACCTCCTTGCCCACAAATTTGAAATAGCGCGCCAAGGCAGACATACCTATGCCTCCGATACCAATAAAATAAACGCTATGTATATCTTTCAAATTCACTTCAACAACTTTTCAATTTCATCCACAATATGTTCCGTGGCCTTGGGCATGGCCATTTTTTTGATGTTTTTTCCTAATTTTTCTCGAACCTCTTCCGAATCCATTACATCCGTAAATTTTTTTTCAAAAGCAGCATCTAGCTCACTCTCCCGCAACATTATGGCTGCATCTTTAGCGACCAAAGCTTTTGCATTTTGGGTTTGATGGTCCTCCGCAACGTTGGGCGATGGAATAAAAATCACTGGTTTACCCACCAAACAGAGTTCAGAAACCGAACCAGCTCCCGCTCTGGAAATGATGATATCAGCTGCTGCATAGGCCAAATCCATTCGGTTGACAAAAGCCAAAACCTTTACCGTATCCGATTCGTATTTTTTGTATTCTTCGTGATACAGTTTGCCACATTGCCAAAGCACCTGCAATCCTTTTTCTTCAAAAAACCCAAGTTCCTTTTCAATCAATTGATTGATTCTTCGAGCTCCGAGACTTCCACCTAAAACCAGTACGGTTTTCTTATCACCATCTAAACCAAAAAATGTAGTCGACTCTTGCGCTCCTACTTTCACATCTACCAAATCGGTACGGATGGGGTTTCCTGTTTTTACGATCTTTTCCTTTGGAAAAAAGCGCTCCATGCCATCATAGGCCACACATATCTTTTCTGCTTTTCCCGCCAATAGTTTGTTTGTGATTCCAGCAAAGGAATTCTGCTCTTGCAACACACAGGGAACACCAGAACTTTCGGCCATACGCAACAATGGTCCGCTCGCAAAACCACCCGTGCCAATGGCCACATGGGGTTTGAACTGTTTCACTATTTTGCGCGCTTCTAACAAACTACTTATCAGTTTAAATGGAAACATGAAATTTTTCAATGTCAGTTTCCGTTGTATTCCACTAATCCACAAACCTTTTATTTCGTATCCCGCTTGTGGCACTTTTTCCATTTCCATTTTATCCTTGGCCCCGACAAACAAAAATTCTGCATCAGGATATCTCCTCTTCAACTCGTTCGCTATGGCCACTGCGGGATAAATGTGTCCTCCCGTTCCTCCTCCAGAAAGTATAAACCTATATCTGTCCACTTAATACTTCTAAAGGATTTGTTTCATCTATTCCATCGGATTGCTCCTCTAAATTTTCCTTTTTGTTGCTCGCACTCAACACAATTCCGATAGCCATACAGGTCATCCAAATAGAGGTTCCACCCATACTGATCAAGGGCAACGGTTGCCCCGTAACCGGAAACAACTGCACCACAACCGCCATATTGATAAAGGCCTGGAAAACAATGGGCAATCCAACCCCTATTACCAGTAATTTTGAAAAAACCGTTTTTGACGAGTGCGCTACCACGACAATCCGAAATAGAAGCAACAGATAGAAAAACAACAAAGCTCCCCCTCCCAGCAATCCATATTCTTCAATGATTATGGCAAAAATGAAATCAGATGTGCTTTGAGACAACATATTCTTCATCACACTCTTCCCTGCTCCTTTACCAACTACACCGCCTTCGGCTACAGCTATTTGAGCCAAGGTCAATTGGTGCAAGTCATCTTTATCGGCTTGTTCTGGATGAATAAAAGTTTCTATCCTTGATTTCCATGTTCCCGCTCGTTGCGGCAATACTTCCGGCGCTTTGAACAGTACAAAAAGGAACATTCCAGCGAACACGATTCCCGTTGTCACCATAGCAAACAAATATTTCAAAGGGTACCCGCCTAAAAAACACAGCACCAACACCATCAAACAAATGATGGCGGCGGTTGAAAAGTTTTCGGGCAAAATCAATAGTACCACCAATGCAACTGGCAACCACAATGGCAAAATACTCTCTTTGAAGGTGATTTTTGTTTCCTTGATCTTTGTGAGGTATCTGGCAATCCAAATCATTAAAACCACGGCCGCCAGTGTGGAGGTCTGAAAATTGACTCCCACCAACGGAATTTTTATCCAGCGGTTTGCTGTCACCCCGCCTATTCGTGTTTCCACGGTCAAGGTGTAAATCAAAAGCAGGATAACAATGGGCATCGCAATAATGGATAGCCCCTTAAAATAATGTGTAGGAATCCTGTGTACGGCATAAATGATGCCGAAGCCCAAGAACAAAAGCACAGCGTGTTTTACCAAATGGCCCAAGGAGGTTCCATCACCGTTGACGTACACCAAATTGGTACTGGCGCTGTACACCGGTAAAAATGAGAAAAGTGCCAAGAGGGCCACTACGCCCCAAATAGCTTTATCACCTTTCAGATTTTTGAATACTCGCAACACGTTTTACAGATTTTTTATTGCATTTTTAAATTGATCTCCTCTATCCTCATAATTTTTGAAAAGGTCGAAACTTGCACAGGCCGGCGACAATAAAACGGCATCACCACGCTCGGCAACTTTATAGGCTACCTTTACTGCCTCTTCCATGGAATAGGTTTCGACCATAAGGTCGATTACGTTTCCAAAAGCATCGATTAGCTTGGAGTTGTCCACGCCCAAGCAAATAATGGCTTTGACCTTTTCACGGACCATGGGCATCAACTCGGAATAATCGTTTCCTTTATCTACGCCTCCCACAATCCAAACAATGGGCTTTTTAATGCCGTCCAAGGCATAAAAAGTCGCGTTTACGTTAGTTGCTTTGGAATCGTTGATATATTCCACATGATTGATCTTTAACACCTTTTCCAATCTATGGGGCACGCCCTGAAAAGATTGTATGCTATTGCGAATGGTCTCTTTTCTGACCTTAACCAGCATAGCTGCCATACTGGCTGCCATCGTGTTTTTTACGTTGTGCTGACCTTCCAAGGCCAAAATATCTTTACTCATTTCCAAGGTTTTATGTTCTAATTTTATTTTTATCGTTTTGTCTTCCAACCAAGCCCCTTCTTCTAATTTTCTTTTGACAGAAAAAGGAACCAATTTGGATTGAACTGGGTGTTCTTTTAACCAATCTTGAATCACTTCATCATCGTAGTCATAAATCAAGTAATCGTTTTTATCTTGATTCATGGCTATTCTAAATTTGGATGCGATATAGTTTTCAAACTTGTACTCATATCTATCCAAATGATCCGGTGTTATATTGGTGATCATGGCGATGTGTGGTTTAAAATCCACAATACCGTCCAACTGAAAACTGCTAATCTCCAACACATAGTGGTCAAAGTTTTGCTCTGCCACCATTTTAGCATAGCTATCACCAATATTACCCGCCATTCCCACGTGCAACCCACCATTATTTAAAAGGTGATAGGTCAACATGGTAGTGGTGGTCTTTCCGTTGCTGCCGGTGATTCCAATCAGTGTTGCATCTGTATATTTTGATGCGAACTCTATTTCTGAAATCACCGGAACACCTTTTTCGACAAGCGTCTTTACCAAGGGCACATTGTCAGGTATTCCAGGACTCTTCATTACCAAATCGGCGTTCAAAATCTTGGCTTCGGTATGCTCACCGGATTCCCATTCAATCTCAAAATGTTCAAGAACTTTTGTATACTTCTCTTTTATCTCGCCTTTGTCCGAAACAAAGACTTCAAATCCTTTTTGCTTACCCAAAATGGCGGTTCCCACACCACTTTCTCCTCCTCCAAGTATCACTAAGCGACCCATTGCTATCTGATTTTAAGGGTAACAATGCTGATAATGGCCAGCATAATTCCTATAATCCAAAAACGGGTTACTATTTTGCTTTCGTGATATGATTTTTTCTGATAATGATGGTGCAAGGGCGCCATCAAAAAGATGCGTTTGCCTTCGCCGTATTTTCTCTTCGTATGCTTAAAGTAACCCACTTGTAACATCACCGATAACGACTCTGCAAAGAAGATTCCGCACAAAATGGGAATCAACAATTCTTTTCTAACGATTATGGCGATTACGGCAATGACGCCCCCGATGGTCAAACTGCCCGTATCTCCCATAAACACTTGGGCCGGATAGGTATTGTACCATAAAAAGCCCACCAAGGCTCCAGCGAAAGCGGCAATGAACACCACTAATTCCCCTACCCGAGGTATATAGAAAATATCGAGATATCCCGAAAACAGTATGTTTCCAGATATCCAGGCAAAAATCCCAAGGGTCAATACTATTATGGCCGATGAACCCGCAGCGAGGCCGTCGATACCGTCGGTAAGATTTGCTCCATTGGAAACGGCAGTAACAATCAAGATTACCACGGGGATAAAAATCAACCATGCGTATTCTTCAGCCCCTTCGCCCAGCCAAGAAATAAAATCGGCGTAATCGAGTTCGTTGTTTTTAAAGAAAGGCACATTGGTTCTAACTGATTTGCTTTCTTCGCCATACACCTGTTCCACTTTAAAATTTTCGGTAATGGTAGTGGAGTCTTTCTCTTTTATGGTGACTGCCGGGTGAAAGTAAAGCGTCAATCCAACGATCAAACCCAATCCTACTTGGCCCATCACTTTAAATCTTCCCTTTAATCCCTGCTTGTCCTTTTTAAAGGTTTTGATATAATCATCGACAAACCCGATAACCCCCATCCAAAGGGTAGTCACTATCAAAAGAATGACATAAATATTTTTGACGTCGGCGAAAAGAATCACGGGCAACAAGGTGGACACAATAATGATCAAGCCTCCCATAGTTGGCGTACCGGCTTTCTGTTTTTGCCCCTCTAAACCTAAATCGCGGATACTTTCCCCTATCTGCTTTTTCTTAAGGAACAGAATGATTCGCTTTCCGTATACCATGGCGATCAGTAGCGACAACAATACGGACATGGCCGCCCTAAAGGTGAGGAACTGAAATAGTCCCGCGCCGGGCAGTTGGTATTGTTTCTCTAAAAATTCGAACAAGTAGTATAACATGGACTACATTATTTTTTTAGGCTCGCCAGAGCTTCTTTAATTTCTTTAAAATCATCAAAATCCACCCGGACACCATTGGTTTCCTGATAGGTCTCGTGACCTTTTCCCGCCACTAGTATGATATCCCTGGCCACCGCAAGCTTACATGCTGTTTTTATGGCTTGCTTTCTATTTTCTATGGACAATACCTTCTTGGTATTCTGGGGCTCCACACCAGCTTCCATTTCTTCTATGATCTTTTCGGGCGATTCTGTTCTAGGGTTATCAGATGTAAAAATGACCTGGTTGCTCATTTCTGAAGCGATATAGCCCATAACCGGACGCTTTGACTTATCACGGTCACCACCACACCCCACTACGGTGATGACGTTTTCATTTCCAGTCCTCAATGCATTGATCGTAACCAATACATTTTTGAGTGCGTCCGGCGTATGGGCATAATCAACAATAGCCGTTATTTTTTCTTTTGATATGTAATATTGGAACCTACCGTCTACGTTTTCCAGCTCGCTCATCAACCTGAGAGTCTCCAATTTTTCCAGTCCCAGAATATCCGCCGTGGCGTAAATGGCAAGTAGGTTGTATGCGTTGAAGTCACCGATAAGCTTGGACCATAATTCATTCTCATCTATTTTTAACAGTTGACCATTGAACTGCTTTTCCAAAATCTGGGCCCTATAATCGGCAAAGGTCTGTAAGGCGTAGGTATATTTTTTGGCCTTGGTATTCTGCAACATCACCAGTCCGTTCTTATCATCGATGTTGACCAAGGCAAATGCTGTTTTTGGCAAACCATCGAACAACTTTTTCTTAGTGTCCCTGTACTCCGCAAAGGTCTTGTGATAATCCAAATGATCATGGGACAAATTGGTAAATATCGCCCCTTCAAAACGGAGTCCTTCTGCTCTTTTTTGATGGATTCCATGCGAACTTACTTCCATAAAGCAAAACTCCACCCCAACATCGTTCATCTTGGACAGATAGTTGTTAATGGTAAGCACATCGGGAGTAGTATGCGTTGTTATGTATTCCTCCTCATCCACAAGCACCTTAATAGTAGAAATCAAACCTACTTTAAAACCTGCTTTTTTAAACAGATTGTACAAAAGTGTGGTTACGGTGGTCTTACCATTGGTTCCCGTAACCCCGACCAATTTTAGGTTCTTGGAAGGATTGTCATAAAAATTGGAAGCAATTATGGCCAATGCACTATTACAATTGGCAACTTGCAAATACGTAACGCCGTTGACCATTATTTCAGGAAGCTCTTCGCACACAATAGCTCTCGCCCCGGCATCCACAGCTTTTTGGATGTATTTGTGCCCATCGGTAAGGGTGCCGCGAATGGCCACGAACACATCATCCATATCGACCTTTCTGGAATCGAAATGAACATTGTTCACCATTACATTGGTATCTCCGCTTACCGCGGAAAGGCTCACACCATATAATATGTCCTTCAATAATTTCATGAAAGTTCCAATACTATTTTTTTGACCTGTTTTATGCTGGTCCCTTGGTTTACCGACTGATTTTTAACTTTTCCGTTCCCGCGCACCTCAACCTCTATCCCGAGGTTTTCCAATAAGGAAACGGCATCCATTCCGCTCATCCCTTTTACATTGGGTAGGGTACTGTACTTTTTCTGTACTTGGACATAATATTGTTGATATTGTTTATCCAAATCCACGTCTTCAATCATCTTGCTATCCACTTCATCCACCATAGGTGAAATGGCGTGTATTTTCTGTGCCATGGATTTGAATACCGGACCGGAGACATCGGCTCCGTAATATCCCTCCTCCTTATCGGGCTCATGAATCACGACTATGCACGAATATTTTGGGTTGTCCGCTGGAAAGTATCCGGCGAAAGAGGAGATATACGCCAACTTATCCGGATTCTTTTCCACGTAGTTCTTTTGTGTTGTTCCCGTTTTTCCAGCCATGGAAAAGTTTTTGGAATAGAGCTTGTGCCCTGTACCATAATCCTTTTCAACAACATCTTTTAATAACTGTTGGGCCTTCTTGACCGTCTCTCTGGAACAGATAGAAGAGTTCAGCACTTCCTTATCAAATCGCTTCAACACCTTATTGCCTTCGCGTACTTCTTGAATCAATCGAGGTTTAACATACTCGCCATCATTGGCAATAGCGTTGTAAAAAGCCAAGGTTTGAATAGGCGTCAACGACACTTCATATCCATGCGACATCCATCCCAAGGAAATACCCGACCATCCTTTATCGCCGGGATAGCGGATTACCGGCTCGCCCTCTCCAATAATAGGAAGCCCCAACTTTTTATGAAGCCCCATATTCATAAGACGGTTCACAAATTTTTCCGGTTGTTCCTTGTAATTTTCATTAATGATTTTCGCAAATGCCGTATTGGATGAAACCGCAAAGGCCTCAGCAGCCGTGATTTTTCCGTAACCGCCCCATTTGGAATCTTTTACGACACCGTCATAAATACGGTATCTTCCTTTTTCGGTATCGATTACCGTACTGGTATCAATCACCTTATCTTCCAAAGCAGCCACCAAGGACATCAATTTAAAGGTTGAGCCCGGCTCGTGGGATTCACCTACGGCATAGTTGAGTTTTTCGTAATATTTACCCTCTGAGGTTCTTCCTAAATTGGAAATGGCCTTGATTTCCCCTGTTTTGGTTTCCATCACCACTACACAACCATGGTCGGCCTTGTATTTTTCGAGCTGCTTCAACAGTTCATGGTGCGCAATATCCTGAATATTGATATCGATGGTAGAAACAACATCCAGACCATCTTGAGGCTCCACAATATTGTCCAAACCTACGGGCTTCCATTGACCCTTGGCTATTTTTTGCTTTAATCGCTTGCCTTCCCTACCCCGTAAATAAGATTCGCCGAACGCACCGTCCAAACCTACACGGGTGTAGTATCCGTTTTCGTCCACACGCTCATAACCAATGCTCCTTGCGGCCATTTTGCCCAAAGGGTATTCACGAACCACGCGATGGGTTTCTATAAATCCACCTTTATAAGGCCCAAGATTGAACAATGGAAATTGTTTGATACGTACATAATCCAGATACCCAACGTTACGGGCCACCAATTTGTAACGATTGCCATTGGCTCTCGCTTTACGGAACAATTGCCTGTAATAGGAAGATGGCTTATTGAACAATTTGCCCAAAGAATCCGATAGGGCAGCTACGTTGTTCTGGAAATTTTCTTTGGAAACCGTCTGGGCATCGAACCGAATCTCATACTTCGGCACTGATGCCGCCAACAAACTGCCATCTTCGGAGTATAGGTTACCGCGATTTGGCTCAATGGTGAACATCTTTTCGGTTTGGCTCAAAGCCAACTCCTTGTATTTTTCGCCTTCCACCATTTGAATATCTACCAACTTCACCACAACGGCAATGGCCAACACAAGAAGACCCCCCGCTACGAGGTATAATCTGTTCATGATATTTTTCTCGGTTATGGCCACTATTCCGCTGATTTAACTTTTATTTTTCTGGGAGGGTTTTCCGATGGCACCAATCCTTTTTCGGCCACCACCTGACGCAAGGTCGATTCCAATTTTAACTGCTGCACACTGGACCGCGCTTCAAAAAACTCACTCTTGAGTTTTCGAACCTCCTCGTTCAATTCAGCAATCTCCAATACTTTTTTATCGGCGTTATGACTACTGGAAATCATTAAAGCTGCCAAGAAAGAGGCAAACAACAAAAACATCCAGTTCTTGGGAGCATCTCCACTCACCAAAAACTTTCCTTTTAATATGTCCAACAATCCTTTTCTCATTCTATTTTGTTCTTTTTGTCATTCCTCGGCAGACGGAAATCTATCCACATTCCACCTTTCGACTGCCCCTTCGATTGCCCCTTCGACTGCCCCTTCGACTGCCCCTTCGACTGCCCCTTCGACTGCGCTCAGGGTGACAGCTCAAGATGACATTTCAACTACACCTTTATATTTTTTCCGCAATGCGGAGCTTTGCACTTCTTGCCCTATTGTTATTGGCTATTTCTTCTGCTGATGGCACGATTAGCTTTCCTACCTTTTTCAACGGAACATTAATGTTCCCATAAAAATCCTTTTCCGGTTCCCCGTCAAATTTCCCTGCACGGATAAAGCGTTTTGCCAATCTATCCTCCAGGGAATGGTAACTGATCAAACTCAACCTACCACCTTCATTCAACATCTCAGGTACTTGCTCCAAAAATTCTTTGAGCACTTCAATCTCTTGATTTACCTCTATCCTAATGGCTTGATAGATTTGTGCCAAAATCTTGTTCTCCTTCATTTTTGGCAAAAACCTGCTCAACACCTGCTTTAGGTCATCAGTGGTTTTGATAGGTTCTTCCGAGCGTGCTGCAACAATGGTACTGGCCATGGCTTTAGCATTTCGCAATTCGCCATACTGAAAAAGAACCGATGCTAAATCTTCTTGGGAATAGGTGTTCACCACCTGGAAGGCCGACAATTGATTATTTTTGTCCATTCGCATATCCAAATCTGCATTGAACCGAATGGAGAAACCGCGGTCAGCCTTATCGAACTGATGGGAGGAAACCCCAAAATCCGCCAAGATTCCATCAACTTTCCGAATGCCATAGAACTTTAAATATTGTTTGAGGTAGCGAAAGTTCTGGTTGATCAATTGAAACCTATCATCATCCAATGTGTTCTGAAGGGCATCTTCATCTTGATCAAATGCGAACAACTTGCCGCCTTCACCCAATCTTTTCAAAATTTCTTTGGAGTGTCCACCGCCACCAAAGGTGACATCCACATACACTCCATCTTCTTTTATATTCAATCCGTCCACTGACTCCTTTAGCAAAACCGGATTGTGATACGCACTACTCATCGTCATCAAAAATCTCCTCGGCCAGATCAGCATAATCCTTCTCGCCTTCTGCCAAGACCTTCTCGTACATATCCTTGTTCCAAATCTCGATTTTGTCAAAAACCGCATTCAGCACTACTTCTTTCTCAATTCCCGCAAACTCCACTAAGTTTTTAGGAATCTGCAATCTCCCAGAATCCCCATCAATGGCCACTTCCTTCATACCCGCCACAAAATTTCTCACAAAAGCATCGTACTTTCGATTGATTTTGCTTTTCTTCATCACTTTCTGCATGAGAACATCGAACTCGGCCTTGGGATACAATTCCAGACATTGCTGAAAAACCGACCGCTTGATTATGAACCCATCCTTTAAAACAGGCAAAAGCTGATTCTTCAAAGAAATGGGCAACAACACCCTTCCTTTGGAGTCCGCTTTACAATCATGTTGTCCTATGATATGGGTCACTAGAAATCAATTGGTTAGTTAATACAACTCAAATATATAGATTTTATTTCCACATTTCTCCACTAAACACCACTTTTGTTAATAAATTCCCCACTTTTGGGAAAAATCTTCTTGTTTGGTCTCCCAAAATCAAACTTGCAAACCATGGGCAAGGGGGAGATAAGGTTTGACCGAATGAAAAAACTTGTCCCAGTTAAGCGAAAACCTAAAATCTTTGTGATATGAAATTCCTATATTTGCCCCTCTTACTACCAACTGACTATAGATGGAAGAGCATTTAATTGAGGATGGAAAATACCGATACATAGAAAAGGGAGAAGGAACTCCCATGATCATATTGCACGGTTTGATGGGAGGCTTAAGCAACTTCCAAGGTGTATCCGAATATTTCCCACCTAAAGGATATCAGGTGCTTATTCCTGAACTGCCCATTTACGATATGCCATTGTTAAAGACCACGGTAAAAAACTTTGCCACGTTCTTGGAGGGCTTTATTGAGCACAAAGGATTGAAAGATGTAATCTTGCTTGGGAATTCCCTAGGCGGACATATCGGTCTATTGCACACCAAAATGTTCCCGGAAAGAGTGAAAGCTTTGGTAATTACCGGCAGCTCTGGGCTATACGAAAGCGCCATGGGTGATGGATATCCCAAGCGCGGTGATTATGAGTTCATTAAAAAGAAAGCTGAAGATGTTTTCTACGACCCCAAAGTGGCCACCAAAGAAATAGTGGACGAGGTTTTCGCCACAGTAAATGATAGAATGAAGTTGGTAAAGACATTGGCCATTGCCAAAAGCGCCATTCGCCATAATATGTCCAAGGATTTACCGCACATGAACACCCCAACTTGCATTATTTGGGGAGAAAACGATACCGTGACCCCTCCCAATGTTGCGAAAGAATTCCATGAATTGCTACCGGATTCCGACCTGTATTGGATAGAAAAATGTGGTCACGCCCCTATGATGGAGCATCCGAACGATTTTAACCATATTCTGGAAGCTTGGCTGAAAAAGCGTAACTTCTAGGCATGAAAATTACCTCAGCAGAATTTGTGATGAGCAACACCAACGTTGCCAAATGTCCCAATGAGCCCTTGCCCGAATATGCGTTTATCGGCAGGTCCAATGTGGGAAAATCTTCCTTGATCAATATGTTGGTGGAACGCAAATCGCTGGCCAAAACATCGGGGAGACCTGGAAAAACCCAGCTCATCAACCATTTTAAAATCAATAACAATTGGTTTCTAGTGGATTTGCCCGGTTACGGTTACGCCCGCGTTTCCAAAAAAGACAAAAAAACGTTCCAGAAATACATTACGGAGTATTTTCAAAAAAGAAAACAACTCGTCTGTGGCTTTGTTCTGGTGGATATTCGCCATGAGCCTCAACCTGTAGACCTTGAATTTATGGAATGGTTGGGCACCAATCAGATTCCGTTTGCCATTATTTTTACCAAGGCAGACAAACTAAAACCTGCTGCGATCGAAAGACAGGCCAAAGCCTATCTTCAAAAATTATTGGAGGGAGCTTGGGAAGAAGCGCCTCCACATTTTACCACCTCTTCTACAAGTCGAATGGGACGCGAGGAACTTTTGGAGTTTATCGATGGCATCAATCAAGATTTTTTCCATAGCAATAAGTAGCTAACAAGCCACATTCCCATCATCAATCAAAAAGGTAAGATTATGTTGATTTTTACGACCAATCCCACCTAAAAAACATTATTTTAATAGATAAAGATTGAAACAATGAAATCTGTATTGCACAAAGCAGCAACTCGTGGCCATGCCGACCATGGCTGGTTGAATTCACATCATACTTTTAGTTTTGCGGGCTATCATGACCCTGAGCGTATGCATTTTGGGGTTTTACGGGTTCTTAATGATGATCAAGTGGCTCCTGGTAGAGGCTTCGGCACCCACCCGCACGATAATATGGAAATTATCTCCATTCCCTTGGAAGGGGATTTGGAACACAAGGACAGTATGGGAAACACAACTACCATTAAAGAAGGTGATGTTCAAGTGATGAGCGCCGGAACAGGCATTCAACATAGTGAGTACAACAAAAACACCGACCAAGAGGTGAAGTTTTTACAAATCTGGGTTTTTCCCAACAAACGAAATGTGGAGCCTAGATACGATCAAATTTCCATTAGGGAGATTGAGAAAGAGAATGCTTTTTATCAAGTACTTTCACCAAATCCTGATGATGAAGGAGTTTGGGTGCATCAAGATGCTTGGTTCCATATGGGAAATTTTCAAGCAGGCGCAACCGATACCTATCAAATAAAAAAGGAAGGCAATGGTGTCTATGCCTTTGTTTTGGATGGGGAGGTTGAAATTGAGGGCCATAAATTGGAAAAACGAGATGGGCTTGGCATTTGGGACACAGCATCGTTCGATTTTAAATCAACCTCCAATAGCAGGGTCTTGCTTATGGAAGTTCCTATGAACCTAGACCAGATTGGGCGTTAATTCGTCCAATCTATTTTTTCAGTTCCAGCTTTTCTGCAAAATAATCACAGAAATCCTTCATGGTGGCCGTCATTTTTTCATCTTGTGTGGCCTTGAAAAAAGTATCGGCCATGGTTACCAATGTTTGATGAAAAAATACTTTCATCTCGTCCACAGGCATATCTTTGGTCCAAAGATCTATTTTTAATGACTCCTGATTTTTACTGTCCCAAACGGACAGCATCATCGCTTTAGCCTCTTCCTCATTAATTCCACCATCTTGCGCCGACCATTTCAATTCCTCGGGCACTCGGTTTTCATCCAATCCAACTGTCAATGTTATTTCCGAAGTGTGTTCTACTGCCATTTATCTTTTTGGTTTGTAATTCGACTGTTTTAAAATTTCATCCGCTGGCATATTAAGCAACTGTTTTAGGTCTGTATCGGTTTTCTCCATAAAAGCCCTTACAATTTGCCAACCCATATATCGGCCCAAACGTCCTGGTGATTCATTATCCAACTCTAGTCCAAATTTGGAGAAAGGTGCTGGATCCAAGAATTTTCTGTCCAGTCCCGTATCCGTGTTGTAGAGCAATTCACGCTCCACAAAATACGTCCATATCTGTTCCTCATTGGCTTTTGCCCACTCCATCTCTTCTGCGGAATAGCCGATTTTTTGGGCATCCGATGCCGAAGGAATCAATTTATCTTTTAGATAAAGTTCTTTTCCGTAATATACCATTCGAGAAAGAAGGGTGCGATTTCGTGGATAAGGCAATACTTTTTTGGCAAAAGCGCTTGCCACATCCGAAGTCAAAAACTTTTTGTCCAAAAAAGATGCGATATAGCGTTGCAAACCTTCATAAAAATGATGGTCTTGTCCCAAATAGTTGTCCAGACCTATCAATAAAAGGGAATCGGCCAAAATAATGCGGTCCTCATATCTAACATCCGAAGTGAGGGTTACCACATGGGGCGTTGTGGTCTCAGGAAAATAGTATTTAATATGCTTAAAAAGGGACTCCAGGCCTATTGCTTCCTGCTCAAAGTCCCCAAAAGCCTTGGCCACCTCATCCGAAAGCTCCACTTGGATTGTATCCGTTAATTTGTCGACCCAAATACTGTCCGGAAACTGCTCTGGAAACAAATAGGGGTACTTGGCCTTCAATCCGGGGATGTCTTCTGCACTTGCATTGGCAAACTCCCGGTCAAACCTTGAAATCTGTAAATCAACGGAAACCTTATCGATTTCTTCTGCTATCCTATCCGTTTCACCACAGGATGAAAGCAACAAAATCACCACTAAAACAAAACTTCTATATATGGAAATCCTAAAGTATTTCAACAACCACTTCATTTTTAAGGGCACAGGGTTTAAATTTACAGGGCACAAAGGTAATTTATTGAATCTAATTCGTAAGATATGCAAATAGAAAAGGTAATCGACCATATTGTTAATTGGCTAAAAGCATATGCCGAAAATGCAAAATGCAAAGGTTTTGTAATAGGTGTCTCGGGGGGAATTGATTCTGCCGTGACATCCACCCTCTGTGCCAAAACTGGATTGGACCTTTTATGTTTGGAGATGCCCATTCATCAAGGTAAAAACCAAGTGACCCGTGCCGACAGACATCTTGATTGGTTGATGGAAAATTTTCCGAATGTTTCCAGGCAGCCGGTTAACCTCACCCCTGTCTTTGATAGTTTGGTCGATGCCTTCCCTAAAGTTGACAAAGAAGAAGAACGCTTTATGTCACTCGCCAACACGCGGGCCAGGCTGCGGATGACCACCCTATATTATTTTGCCGCCCTGAAGGGATACTTGGTAGCAGGCACAGGAAACAAGGTAGAGGATTTTGGTATTGGCTTCTACACCAAATATGGTGATGGTGGTGTTGACCTAAGCCCAATAGCAGACTTGTTAAAAACAGAGGTTTATGAAATAGGTAGGGCACTCGGTGTGAACCAAGATATTTTGGATGCGGCACCAACCGATGGCCTGTGGGGGGACAGCAGAACGGATGAAGACCAAATTGGCGCTTCTTACCCAGAACTGGAATGGGCGATGGAAATGGACGATAAAGGCAAAACTGCGGAGGATTTTTCTGATAGGAAAAAGGAGATATTCACTATATATAAAACCTATAATACAGCGAACAAACATAAGATGGTTCCCATACCCATTTGTGAGATTCCAGCAGCGTTAAAGTAACGTTTTAACCGAAAAACCCCAGTTTAAGACGAAAAAAACCCTAGTCAAACTATGGTTTTAAGAAAAAAGTTACAGATTTACATGATTAAATTGTTATCTTGCTGGCTATATACTTTTAGTATTTAGCAGCTAACCATTCACTAAAATAAACCATTTATAATGATAAAAGTATTGATCGCTGACAACCATCCCATTGTAAGGCTTGGTATTAGACAGGTACTTGAATCAAGCTCAGATATTGAAGTCATCGCAGATGTTTCTACCACAAAAGAGCTTTTTAACACACTCAAAACTGTAACTCCAGACGTAGTAATGCTAGAGATGGATATTCCGGAAATCAATGGAATTGCCACGCTCAGAAAATTAAAATTGGAATTCCCGGACATTAAGACTTTAATGTACAGTGGGCAATCCGAAGACGTTTACGCGTTGAGCACCATCCGTGCGGGAGCATTCGGCTACCTATCCAAAACTGCAGATTTGGAATACATTATTTCCGCAGTGAAAAAAGTAAGTGAAGGCAATATGTTCATCACCAACGAACTTGCCCAGCGCTTAGCCTTTGACGAGGGAACACAAAAACCAAGAAGATTTTTCAGAAAACTTTCTTCCAGAGAGGTCGAAGTACTTAAACTTTTGGCCAGTGGAAAAAGAAACAAAGAAGTTGCGGAAGGATTAAACTTGAACGAAAAAACAGTAAGTACATATAAAGCCCGTTTGATGAAGAAATTGAACGTGGATAATTTAGTGGACTTGCTACAACAGGCAAAAGCCCTGGAACTCTATTAGAAATACCCAACCAAACCAACTATTGTGGAAACCCCTTTCAATTACTATTGGAAGGGGTTTTATATGTTAAGAAAGTACACGGTTCAATTTGGCGTTCAACAGTTTATTGAGTTGAAGATAGTTTACAATTTCTTCCAAAACCTCCGAATTATCTTGGCTATCTTTGGTTCTTTCCTGTAACTTATCAATTCGGTTTTTGATCAGGTTACAGCGCAACGTAAGTATGGTTTCCCCTACCAATTGGGCCACTCCAGTTTTTTTTTCTTTCGGATAGATGTCCCTGCGCTCCCAATCGTGCAAAACATATTGTTCCTCTTCCATTAAAATGGAAGACACTTCCGAAACAATTTCTTGATCCAATTCTGATAAAAATGCGCCGATTGAAAAATTACTGTCCTCGTTGAGCCTTTCAATCAATTTGTAATAAATGGTCTTGAACTGCTCATTGGTCAATTCAATTTCATCATCCTGAAGGTCTAAATATACCTTCTCATATACCTTGGCCTCAATGATTTCGGGTTCCAGTACCAATTCGCCTTCATCGTTTTCTTTGAGCACCAAATCCTCGAATTCTTGTTTTTGGTCGCCATAAAGCAATAGTACCTCAATGATTTTACGCTCCAACTCGTACTGTACATCAACCTTTTCAACAACAGCATCGTTCTTGACCACTTCAAAGGCCTTTTGCTCTTGTCGATTTTTTTTAGCCGTATCGGTTTGATGTTTTTTATCAATTTGTGCCAGCGTATTGTATAGCACATCTTCAGAAATCTGCATAATCTTTGCACATTCCTGCACATAGATTTCCTGTTGGATACGATCTGGTACCTTACTGATGCTATTTACAATATCCCTGACCGTATCGGCTCGTTTTATAGGATCATTGGCAGCTTCTTTGGCCAATAAAGAAGTTTTGAACTGGATAAAATCCATGGCATTCTCTGCCAAGTATTCCACCAAATCTTCGTAAGTATTGTTTTTGGAAAAACTATCCGGGTCCTCACCTTCGGGAAATGTACAGACCTTCACATTCATTCCCTGCTCCAAAATAAGATCGATACCGCGCAAAGATGCCCGTAATCCCGCCGCATCCCCATCAAACAACACGGTAATGTTTTTTGTAAGTCGATTGATGAGGCGAATCTGCTCAGGGGTCAAAGCCGTTCCGCTGGAAGAAACCACATTCTCCACACCGCTTTGAAACATCTGGATGACATCGGTATAGCCTTCCACCAAAAAACAATTGTCCTCTTTGGCAATGGCCTGCTTGGCGTGGTAGATTCCGTACAGCACCTTACTCTTATGGTAAATGTCACTTTCGGGTGAGTTCAGATATTTGGCCGCTTTTTTGTCATTGGTCAATATTCGTCCACCGAACCCCAACACCCTTCCACTCATAGAGTGAATGGGAAACATTACACGTCCTTTGAACCTATCAAACTGTCGTTTTTCGCCACCACCCTGCTCTTTTACAATGGTGAGACCTGTTTTTTCAAGGAACTCCAATTTGTACCCTTTATCCAAAGCAGTTTTGGTAAAGGCTTCCCACTCGTCCAAGCTATACCCTAGTCCAAATTTTTTAATGGTCTCATCCGTAAATCCGCGCTCTTTAAAATAGCTGAGTCCAATAGCTTTGCCAGGTTCGGACTCCCAAAGGGTTTCGGTGAAATACTTTTGGGCGTATTCGGAGACCAAATACATACTCTCCCGCTCATTGGCCTGCTCCTTCTGTTCATCCGTCTGCTCGGTCTCTTCTACCTCAATATTATATTTTTTAGCCAGATATTTTATGGCCTCGGGATAGGTAAAATGTTCGTGCTCCATTAAAAAAGCCACGACATTGCCCCCTTTTCCACTACTAAAATCCTTCCAAATCTGCTTTACGGGAGAAACCATAAAGCTGGGTGTGCGTTCATCCGTAAAAGGACTCAAGCCCTTAAAATTGGAACCAGATTTCTTCAATTGTACAAAATCACCGATCACCTCCTCCAAACGGGCGGTTTCATATACTTGGTCTATGGTGGTTTTTGAAATCAAGGCGTTGCGTTAAAATAGCTGTTAAAGGTAAATAAAAACAATGTTCTGGAGAATCGAAAATCCAAATCCCTATTTAAGATTTAGTATCTTAGAGGCACTTTCCTTTCTTGCAAGGGAATATGATAAAAATTGATTTTAATGATGAAGATTGTAATAAGGAATTATTGGGTAGTTGCGACATTTTTATTGGCCTTTCAATGGGTTACCCACGGCCAAATGGCAGAAAAAGCTAGCCCCGTAATAGAAAATGGTGAAGCACAGGTGGTCGAAGCCTTTTCCGACCCCAGCAAATGGATTCGCCACGATCTTTGGGTAGAAACCACTTTTGATTCGGACGGCGATGGTGAACTAGATCGTATGCACGTGGATGTTACCCGCCCAGAACAAACGGACACGGAAAACCTAAAGCTTCCCGTTATTTACGAATCCAGCCCTTACTATGCAGGAACAGCCGGTATGGATAAAGGTATTTTTTGGGATGTGCAGCACGAAATAGGCGAGGCGGGCAAACCCAGAAAACACCCTGAGGTCACTCGTGTAGGTGAGCGTCCCATAATCTCGAATTCCCAGATTAGGACTTGGGTGCCTCGAGGCTTTATCGTGGTCCATTCCTCTTCTCCTGGCACAGGCCTTTCCGATGGAGCCCCAACCGTTGGTGGCGATAACGAATCCCTCGCCCCAAAAGCAGTGATAGATTGGCTCAATGGAAGAGCCAAAGGCTACACGGAACGTGATGGCAATAAAGAAGTAAAGGCCTATTGGTCCACAGGAAAAGTGGGGATGACAGGCACCTCATACAACGGAACCATTCCACTTGCAGCGGCCACGACCGGAGTCGAAGGTTTAGAAGCCATAATTCCCATTGCACCGAACACTTCGTATTACCATTATTATCGTTCCAACGGCCTTGTGCGTTCCCCTGGCGGCTATTTAGGTGAGGATATTGATGTACTTTATGATTTTATCCATAGTGGCGATGAATCTAAAAGAGCTAGAAACAACAAAGTGGTCCGCGATACCGAAATGAAGAATGGTCTGGACCGGATTACAGGCGATTACAATGATTTTTGGGCCAAAAGAGATTATCTGAATGATATGAAACCCATGAAGGCCGCCCTTTTAATGTCCCATGGCTTCAATGATTGGAACGTAATGCCCGAGCACAGCTACCGTATTTATAAAAAGGCCAAGGAAATGGGACTCCCCGTGAGGATTTACTATCATCAAAATGGACATGGCGGACCACCTCCCTTGTCTATGATGAACCGATGGTTCACCCGCTACCTTTATGGTATTGAAAATGGCATCGAAGACGAACCAAAAGCATGGATTGTACGTGAAAACGATAAAAAAGATGACCCAACTCCCTACGCAGACTACCCAAATCCCGAAGCAGAGTATATAACATTATTTTTGACCAAAGGAGCACCCTCTAAAGGAGAACTGACCACCTTAAAAGCCAAAAAGCAGGGAACGGAAACCTTGGTGGACAATTATTCTTTTTCGGGTACGAGTTTGGCCAAGGCAGAGACTACCGAGCATCGGTTGCTTTACGTAACGTCACCTCTTGAGGATGATGTACATATTTCTGGAGTGCCCAAGATCAAAATAAAATTGGCTAGCAATAAGCCCGCGGCAAACTTATCCGTTTGGTTGGTATCGCTTCCATGGAGCGATGCCCTGAACACCAAGATTACGGATAATATTATTACCCGAGGTTGGGCAGACCCTCAAAACCATAGCTCACTCACAGAAAGCAAGCCTTTGATCCCCAATAAGTTTTACGAAATGGAATTTGAGCTTATGCCCGATGATCAAATCATTCCCAAAGGCCAACAAATTGGACTGATGATTTTTTCAAGCGACAAGGAATTCACACTTTGGCCAGAACCCGGAACCAAGCTGACCGTGGACTTGGATGAAACAGAACTTATACTGCCCATAGTGGGCGGTAAATTATGATTCTTGCTCAGGTAAACTGACTAAAATCATGTAACTTATCGGAAATATTATGTGTATTTAGGGAATCATAATAAATACCCTAACAACATGAAAATTTTAATAGTTTATGGCACAGTGGAAGGGCAGACCCGTAAAATAGCGAGGTTTATGGCGGACATCCTCCGAGAAAAAAGTCATCAAGTAGTTATTTCAAACGCTGTTGAAAATCCTCCTGCTCCCATGGATTTTGATGCAGTCTTGATTGGAAGTTCGATTCATATGAGCAAGTACAATACCTTGATCAAAAGTTATATCGAAGACCACATCAAGATTTTAAATAGTAAACCTACGGCATTCTTTTCGGTGAGTATGGCGGTAGCATCTTCCATTAAAGAAGAACATGATGAGGTAGTGCAAATAGCGACTGACTTTTTAAAAGAAACTAAATGGAACACAAATACCATTTGGCATATTGCGGGCGCATTAAAATACACTCGGTACAATTATTTTAAAAAACTGATCATGCGTTCCATTGCAAAAAAAGAAGGGGGTTCCATAGACACCAATAAAGATCATGAATACACTGATTGGGCAAAGGTAAAAGAACAGGTCTTACAATTTATTACTAGTTTAAAATCATAATCAAATACAAATGGACAAACATAGTTTTAGCACATTATCCGAAGCCGTGAATACCCTAACACAGGAAGAAGGGTACAAAGAAGATTTTGAGGCATTTGAAACCTGTATCAAGGCACTGTACTCCAAAAAGGAATATAAACCCAGTGATTTAAAAATCATTAACTCCTATCGTTTTGAAGGTATGACCAACCCAGGCGACCAATCCACTGTATTTAGTATTGAGGCCAACGACGGTACCAAAGGCACCATGGTGATGTCCTATAGTGCTTCGCACGGGCAAAACGAAGACCTTATTAAGCAGATTCCGTACAAAAAAGATGGATCACACCAATAGCTTACCCACGGATGAGGGTTGATATAACAACCATCCCGTTAAGCTGAATCTATTTTTATGGGCTTCCAATACCGCATGGGGTACCTCGGCACTTTTGAACAGCACACAACGTGCTGCTAGCGGCTCAACCAAGAAACTTGCGCCATCCTTTTCAAAAATCTCCAGTTCACCGCCATCACCAGGTTGCCAATGATCATTGAAATAAATAATCATGGAAATCATCCGGTTGTTGCGGTTTTCGAACTGATCCAAATGTTTGTCGTAATGCCCTCCAGAAGGATAATGGGCCAAGTGAAATTCGTATCCGGATAAACTGAGGTAACAATACCTGTTAAAGATTTTTAGGGTCTCTTCCAATAAATTCCAATACGTTTCCAATTGTGCATCGCGCTTGCGGTCCAACCAATAGGTAAAGTCGCCACGAATATTGGCATCAACTTGATTATCGGAATGGGAGCCAATGCCCGCTTCCTTAAAATTGGGCAACTTGCTGAGAAAAAAAGACTTGATTTCTGTATATAGTTCGTCCCGTAAAAAATGGTCAATAACTACATAATCCTTATCGGAGATGTCGTCCATCCAGGACAACCAATCCTCCAAACTGTGATAGCCGTTCAATGCTTCATAAATGTGGGCGAATGTAGAAAATATTTAAAAACGAAAATCATTTTTCTTCATTCATACAGGAAAGCTATAACTTTGAGAATGCCAAACACAAGATACAAATGATACTTTTTTTCGGAACAAGACCAGGTAAAAAGGAAACTAAAGTGCTTCCGAACGTTACCTGTCCTTATTGTCACCAAGCCGGAACTTTAACAGCGGTGGCCAAACCCAACTATGCCCATTTGTTCTGGATTCCTCTTTTTACTATTAATACTATCCGTTACGCCGAATGTTCGCATTGCAAAAAAGTGTACTACAAAGAGGATTTTACAGAGGAAATGGAGCGGGCATTATCTACATAAAAAACGGTCATGAAAATAATGACCGTCCTTTACTAAATCAAATAATGGTTAAATATCAAACCGAAGGCCCAGTGATATATTATTTTGTTTTACATCGGCATCCTTGAAAATTGGATTCAGGTCATACTTCAAATAAAGTAGCACTCCATCAAATCCCATATATCCGCTTACCCCATAAATAAGGTCACTACTATTATATCCGCCTATAAGTTTATCTTTAACACGTTCACCATCTCTTTTATATTTCAGTTTTTGACGAGTACCCAAACTAAACCCTCCGTATCCGCCAAAACCAAGCCTAAATTGATCTCTTAAAGAATAACGAACAGAATTCTTTCTTTTCTTGAAACGAGAAGGACCAACCTCAAAATGTACCGGAAAAACTAAATTATCCATTCTGTATTTTGATTTATCCAAATTGTATTCAAACTCCTCCAATACGGTCTGGTCTCCATCCTGGACAAATATTACGTTATCATCTTGTTTCAAACCATTGAACTGAAATGAAAATCCATAGTGCAAGCGCAACCAATTAGAGTTGTTGAAAACTCTGGTTCGCCATTGCCAGCCTATTTCAAAAAAACGACTTCCTCCTATTTTATATGGTGTATCGCTCAACGACTGTCCTTCAATTATAGCATTATTGAGCCCAACAGCAATCACAAAATCAGAGTAGGTACGTCGATCATACTTTATATCTCTTTTCCATCCCCTGGAATTAAAAGTGATTGCAGGCTTACCATCGATGAGTATACCAATTCGCATATCATCAATATCAAGGGTATCCGATTTGGTAAGCATGAGCACCTCACCCTCATTGCGTTGCAACCAAGCTATTTTATTTTCAACAATTGCGACACGGTTCTCTATGTTCAATGCCCGCCGTTTGGCAGCCTCCTCTTTTAGGGTTTTAGCTTCGTTTTCCGAGATGTCACCATCATCCAATCGTTTATTGATATCCTTAACTTCGGACTTTAGGGCATCCTTCTCCTGATCTATCACACGTTGCTTTTCAACTTTCAACGCTTCAATTTTCTTTTGATAGTCTTCCTCCTGTCCAAATGATACTTGGAAAATTAGGAACAAACACAGCACTGCTGAATAAAATGTAATTTTTTTCATGATTGATTTTTGATTATAAACCTCCCTTCCTTCCTGCCCGTTGGGACAGGAAGTTGTAGAAGGTTTGTTTTGATTGATGAATAAAATTTATTGATTTCGGTCTGCCACCGCTGTACGTAGTTTTAGGTAACCTGATTTTAAGGCATCAAAGATTTGGTCTCGGAACGATTCGTCCAGTTCATCCTCCACTTCGGCCAATAGTGACATCGCATCCACGGACCCCCCCTCGGTGAATAACTTATCGGTCAAAATCTGTCGTTGTGCCGCTCGCAAAAGTGAATCTACTTCGGCATCAGATACATCTTGCTGTGCAGTTTCCATAAGCTCAACCTGGGCCACTACTTCCTCTACCTTTTGTGCAATCAGTCTATCTGAATTTATTTTGATTTCGTCCCGTAAAGGCTCTTTTACTTCTTCCTCGGCAATTGCAGTATTGGAAACCGGTGTTTTTGAAGCAAATTCCTCTGTTTTTTCTGGCGCAACAGGTTCTGACTTTGTTTTGGTAACCTCGGTCTGCTCGTCCTTCACTAGTTCTTTGACCTTTCTATCTTCAAACTGAGTTTGTGTTTCCGTTTTAGTCTCGGTATCCACTACTTGGATTTGTTCCACTTCAGCATCACCCTTTGTAAAAAAGAATACCGACACTAATGCAATTCCCACAACACTGGCAGCTATGGCGTAGGGGAACCAAGTATTCCTCTTTCTTGGTGCTGGCTCCTTTACCTGTGAGGCGATTTTATCCCAAGCCCCTTTTGACGGCGCAATAGTCCGATCCTCCAACCTCTCCTTGATATGTTTTTCGAGTTTATCCATACCCTCTATTTTTTGTTTGCCGAATTTGATTTGGGCGACATTCCCTTTAAACTTAAATTATCTTGAAGCATCTTTCTGGCCTTGAACAATTGCGATTTTGATGTTCCTTCGGATATTTCCAGCATCGCAGCAATTTCTTTGTGACCATATCCTTCAATCGCATTAAGCAAAAACACTGCTTTATAGCCTTCCGGAAGTTCATCAATAAGATGTTGCACATATTCCACATCCAAAGGACTATCATTGGTGGGTGCAATTTCACCGTTCATTTCAACTGCATCGTCGTCGTAGACCACAAATTGCCTTTTGCGCAGATACGAAATGCTTTCGCGCACCATAATGGTTCTTATCCAACCTTCAAAGCTTCCTTTATGTTGAAAAGAGCTCAAATGGTTAAAGACCTTTACAAAACCATTGATCATCACATCTTCCGCAAAATGAAGGTCTTTCACATATTGTCTGCAAACTCCCAACATTTTGGGCGAAAACTTATCGTACAACAGCTTTTGAGCTTGTTGGTCGCCCTTGATCGATTTTTTGATCAATTGTTTTTCGTTGCTATGTAGCGTGATGATCTTCAAAAGTTTGGTTTATAAAAGTGCTTCTATTGTAATAGACGGGATACAAACACGAATAGTTGCCTGAAAATAAAAATTTTCAGTATTTAATTGATATTCAATATTTTAAAATATTATTTTTTACGATCTACAACGTAGTTGACCATTAGTGTGAGGGCACTTTTGTATTCAGAATCGGGATAATTGTCCAAAATGGCCAAGGCTTCGTCCTTGAACTCCAACATTTTTACTACGGCATAATCTAGGCCGCCTTTTTCCTTCACGTAGGCAATGACTTCCTTTACCCGCTTTTTGTTCTTGTTGTGCTTTTTGATGGAGTTGATGAGCCACTTCTTCTTTTCCTTGTCGCTATGGTTCAACGCATAAATTAGGGGAAGGGTCATTTTTTGTTCTTTAATATCGATTCCCGTTGGTTTTCCAATTTTCTCGGCACCGTAGTCAAAAAGGTCATCTTTAATTTGAAAGGCCATTCCACAAAGCTCACCGAACTTTCTAAAAATTTCCACTTCCTCGGAATCAGGTCGAACGGAACAGGCTCCCATACTGCAACAGGCTGCAATTAAGGTTGCCGTCTTCTGGCGGATGATGTCGTAATAAACCTCTTCCGTAATATCCAACAATCGTGCTTTTTCAATTTGAAGCAGTTCCCCCTCGCTCATGTCCCGAACAGCATTGGATATGATATGGAGCAAATCGTAATTCTTATCTTCCAAGGAAACCAATAATCCCTTCGAGAAAAGGAAATCACCGACCAAAACGGCAATTTTGTTCTTCCACAAAGCATTGATTGAAAAAAAACCCCTGCGCTTGTTGCTATCGTCCACGACATCATCATGAACCAAGCTAGCGGTATGGATCAACTCGATGATGGAGGCTCCCGTGTAAGTGCGCTCATTGACCTCACCGTTCAGCAATTTGGCAGTCAAAAAAACGAACATTGGGCGCATTTGCTTGCCCTTTCTGTTAACAATGTAGTAGGTAATCCTATTGAACAATGCGACTTTTGAGGACATGGATTTGAGAAATTTTTCCTCAAAAAGCTGCATCTCGGTTTCAATAGGTTCTCTTATCTGCGAAACGATTTTCAACGTAACGGTGTGGTGTTTGGTTTGAATCCCTAAAAGTAGCGAAAATGCAAGAGTTGATGGAATGAAATCGAAGTTTTAAGATACAGTCCTAAAAGTATCGGTGATTTGTAGGGAAATGGGTGATGATTGGCAAAAGGTGATGGGAGCGAAGGACTAAAGCAAATATAAGGAGGGGTAAAGAATAAAATAAGGCTAGAACATTGCTTATTGCTTATTGCAAAATCTAGCCTTTGTTCGCCAGCTGTCCACAAGCGGCATCAATGTCCTTACCACGGGACCTGCGAACGGTTACGGTTATGCCATTGCGTTCCAAGGTATTCTGATACATTTCCACTGCTTTGTTCGATGCTTGCTGAAACTCACCGTCATCAATGGGATTGTACTCGATGATATTCACTTTTGACGGCGCAAACTTGCAAAACTTGACCAAGGCATCAACAGCTTCTTGAGTGTCGTTAATTCCTTTCCAAACCACATATTCGTAGGTAATTCTGTTTTTGGTTTTGTTGTACCAATATTCCAAAGCTTCCCTCAAGTCTTTCAAAGGAAAGGTGGAATTAAAGGGCATTATGGACGTACGCACCTCATCAATGGCAGAGTGTAAAGAAACGGCCAAACCGAACTTCACTTCTTCATCCGCCATTTTTTTAATGATTTTGGGCACTCCCGAAGTGGAAACTATAATCCTTTTGGGTGACATTCCCAATCCTTCCGGTGAAGTAATCTTTTCGATGGCCTTCAATACATTGTTGTAGTTCATCAAAGGCTCGCCCATGCCCATAAAAACGATATTGCTCAATGGGCGATCAAAATACAACCGACTTTCATTGTCAATCGCCACAACCTGATCATAAATCTCATCCGGATTCAAGTTTCGCATACGCTTCAAACGGGCCGTTGCACAAAACCTACAATCCAAACTACATCCCACTTGACTGGATACACAGGCGGTGGTGCGGGTGTCGGTTGGAATCAAAACGGATTCGACAATCAAACCATCATGCAGACGCACCGCATTTTTAATGGTGCCATCTGCACTGCGCTGTATTTGGTCCACCCGAATATGGTTGATAACAAAATGGTCCTCCAACATTTTTCGGGTTTCCTTGGAGATATTGGTCATCGCATCAAAATCGTGGGCAGATTTCTGCCACAACCATTCGTACACTTGATTGCCGCGAAACGCCTTATCGCCCTGCTCCACAAAAAATTGTCGAAGCTGCTCTTTGGTTAATGCGCGTATGTCCTTTTTTCTGATTTCCATCACTTAAAGATAAGCAAGAAAAAATCCCGTTGGCCATAAGGCGAACGGGATTTATTTATGAATTAGATACCTGTTGTACTTATAATCCCTTTCCGAGTCATTCAGAATTTATTTCGGAATCCCATAAAGATTAATCCGAACCTACCATATGAGAACCTGAAACGAGTTCAGGTTGACGAAAGTTTTGTTTATGATAAATCTAGCTAATCAATTTACAGAATCAACATTGCGTCCCCGTAGGAATAAAAGCGGTAACCTTCCAAAATGGCTTGCTTGTACGCTTTTTTAATCAAATCGTGACCCGCGAATGCAGAGACCATCATCAACAAAGTTGATTTTGGCAAATGGAAGTTTGTGATCATACAGTTCGCAATACTGAACTCGTATGGAGGGAAGATGAACTTGTTGGTCCAACCCTCGTGGGTATTCAAGGTATGCTCGGAAGATACTGCGCTTTCCAATCCTCTCATTACCGTTGTTCCCACCGCGCAAACTTTTCTTTTGTTCGCTTTAGCGTTGTTTACGATTTCTGTTGCTTTTTCATCAATCACCAATTCCTCACTGTCCATTTTATGTTTGGACAGATCCTCAACCTCCACAGGGTTAAAGGTTCCCAAACCAACGTGCAAGGTTACTTCGGCAAATTCGATTCCCTTGATCTCCAAACGCTTCAATAAGTGCTTGGAAAAATGCAAACCTGCTGTTGGGGCAGCCACGGCACCTTCATGCTTTGCATAAATGGTTTGGTAACGTTCCTCATCATCAGGAGTAACTTCCCTTTTAATGTATTTTGGAAGCGGGGTCTCCCCTAGTTCTCTTAGTTTTCTTCTAAAATCAGTGTAAGAACCATCATAAAGGAAACGCAATGTTCTTCCCCTTGATGTGGTATTGTCGATCACTTCGGCCACCAAACTCTCGTCCTCACCAAAGTAAAGTTTGTTTCCGATACGTATTTTTCTTGCTGGATCTACCAATACGTCCCAAAGACGCTGCTCTTGGTTAAGCTCACGCAACAAAAAAACTTCGATTCTAGCCCCTGTTTTTTCCTTATTACCAAAAAGTCTGGCAGGAAATACCTTGGTATTGTTCAAGACCATCACATCGTCTTCCTCAAAATAATCAACTAGGTCTTTGAACATTTTATGTTCAATTTTTCCTGTATCCCTATGAACCACCATTAATTTGGATTCGTCCCTGTGTTCCGCAGGATATTCTGCCAATAGTTCTTTTGGCAATTCAAAATTGAAGTTCGATAATTTCATGTGGATTTTTTTCGATATTTTTAAAGAATGGCAAATATACAACCTCGGGATAGCGGATGTCAAGTAATTTGATGATTAAATGTGATTTACAGTTCCACGATTCCGAAACCGAAGGTTTTCAGGTCGTTCCAAAAATCGGGGTAGGATTTGGAAACCACCTCTGCGTCATTGACCACAAAGTCTACTTTTAGAGCCAAAGGGCCAAAGGCCATTGCCATTCGGTGGTCGTTGTAGGTATCGACTGCGACTTCGCCTTTAAGGTTTGAATGCGGTTGCAAGGTTAAACTTTCGGAATCAATATCCACCGTAGCTCCAAATTTGCCCAACTCGGTCTGCAATGCGGCCAAACGATCGGTTTCCTTTATCGGCAAGGTATGCAAGCCGGTAAGATGACATCCAACGCCCAAACCTAGACATGTAACTGCAATGGTCTGCGCAATATCTGGAGCATTGGAAAGGTCGTACTTCAAATATTCCGATTTGACTTCAGTTGTTTTTTTAAGAATAATGGTATTGTTGGAAAACGTAGTTTCCACTCCAAAATCGTTATAGATTTTGGCCAAAATGCTATCGCCCTGCAAAGAACTTTGTTTGTACGATGACAATTGAATCTCCGTTCCCACCTCGCACATGGCCACAATACTATAAAAATAACTGGCCGAACTCCAATCGGATTCCACGACCAAAGTGGTATCGGCCACAGCTTGTTTTGGTGCTATGCTAATTTTGTTGCCTTCAAAGCTTGTTTGCACTCCGATTTGCTCCAAGAGCGCCAAGGTCATTTTTATGTAGGGGATGGAGGTTATTTTACCGATAAGTTCCAGCTCCAAACCATTTTCCAAACTGGGAGCAATCAATAGCAGAGCCGAAATATATTGACTGCTGATATTGGCTGGAAGCGAGACTTGACTTTTTTCCAACTTTTTCCCAGTGATTCTAAGCGGTGGGTATCCTGCTGTTTTTTCATATTGAATATCGGCACCTAGCGATTGAAGTGCTTTTACCAACACCTTAATCGGACGTTCCTGCATGCGCTGTGAGCCAGTCAACACCACTCTTTTTCCTTCTTGCGAAGCAAAATAGGCCGTTAAAAATCGCATGGCCGTGCCTGCGTGATGAATGTCCACCACTCCAGTAGATTTGGTCAATCCCTTTTGCATTACTTCGCCATCATCGGAATTGGAAAGGTTCTCTATTTTAATGTTCGGGAAAAGGGCCTGCAATAAAAGTGAACGATTGGTCTCGCTCTTGGAACCTGTTATTGCAATACTTTTTCGAATTTTACTATCGCTGGGTGAAGTAAGCTGGAGTCTCAATGCCGTACTGTTTGAATGAATTGTCAAAACTAGAAAAAACAGCCCTAATGTCCCTTTAAGCAGGCAACTTTATTTGAGCTTTTTGTTATTTTGATGACGGTCGTGATCTCGTTTGGTCTTAATATCCAATTTTTTATCAAAAGCTTCCTGTAAATCTATCCCCGTTTGGTTGGCCAAACAGAGTACCACAAAAACAACATCGGCTAGTTCTTCGCCCAAATCCTTGGTCTTGTCGGACTCCTTTTCACTCTGTTCCCCGTAGCGCCTTGCAATAATGCGGGCCACCTCACCTACCTCTTCGGTAAGCTGGGCCATATTAGTAAGTTCGTTAAAGTAGCGGACCCCGTGATTTTTAATCCATTCGTCAACGGCTTGTTGTGCGTTTTCTATGTTCACCTTGCAAGTATTAAAATTTAGATACAAATGTAAGGACAACTTGCCTATTCCTTTTCCAGAACCAGATAAGTTTGGTTTTGGGTGGCTACGGCATTTCCAAAAAACTCTTTCACAAAATGATAACCCTCGCTAGAGTACTGTGGAAACTTAAGTTGGAATGAAAAAACCACCATAACATCGCCTTGCATTTCGCTGGTATTGAAACGCATTACCCCGCTTCCATCGGGCAGTCCTAAATTTATGGGCTCGGGCAATTCTTTGATTTTGTATCCTTCGGGTACTTCAATTTTGGCCATATAATTGAACTTTCTGAGGTAACCAAAATCAACGGGATAGTTTCTTGTTTCCGCTTTAAATGGATTGTCTTTGAAATAACGTATCAAAAATGGATTGAAGTAGATTGTTTCTGACGGTTCCAAGTCCTCCATTTCAAATGAAAAATGTTCCACCAAACTTTTTTCGTTCGATTGACCTTTCACAATTTCATAATCTTCAATGTAAAAGCCACCCGTATTATTTTTTTCCATCTCTTCCAAATACTCTTCTTCGGACACTGATGCCAATTGGCTTCTTTTAAAATATGCATCGTACCCTTTGGAAACCTCATCGACTGTTCCTGTGGCCAAACCATTTTCCGGGTCCAACTTCACCTGCAGCCTTATGGCCCTGCTATTTAATTTCTCCGGTATAATATCGTACCAATAGCTATCGCCATCCAAATCCATTACTCGACCGTAATAATTTAAGCATCGATAAGGGAGCATACCAAAAGGCAATTGCTTGTCGGTGGCATCCAGTAGATATGTGGTTCCATCAATCTCCAATTTGGCCACTACATAATTAAAGTCTGACATTACCGGGTGTGTCTTTTTGGGCAGTCCGTGCTTACGGGTCGACAAAACCATCAAATCTGTATCAATTCCGGAAGCATTCAGCAAATTGATCAATGTGATGTTTATTTCGGCAACATTGCCTACGCCTTCGTCAAATGCCTTTTTCACCTTATTATTCCTAAATATTCCAAACTTACCGTTCCACCTGTAATGGGATTTAACAAAGTTATAGAGGTTTTTTGCCTTGGTAAGCTCGTCCTCCTTTCCAGAAATGATTTCCAAAGGAACATTCCGTTCAAAGTAATTTTTCTTTCGTAATTGTCCCCCAATATCCCTATCGGTCCTAAACTCTTTGTCCACATCCTTCCAGGACTTGGTAAACTTTTGTGTAAGTCCATCGAACCCCTGATATTCAGAAAGTTCAAATTCCAATCGTGACCTATAATTGGAGGGTGCCAACATATATTCTTCATCAGCTTTAAAGGCAGGCACATCCTTCATGACATATTTCAGGACTTCACAATCCGCTTGCTTTGATATTCCGGGAACACTAAAGCAATCCGGCTTTAGGGAAGCTTCGTTCACATCCAAAGGAAACTCCCCCAACAAGGTTCTATTGTACTGGTAATTTCCTGGAATCTCAGCATTGTACTCCGTGTATATTTTAGGTATATGTTCTTGAAATTCCCATCCGTTTAGATTGTAAAAGAACGGTGATTGTATTTCATAGGCATATTCCAAAATCGACCCTTCCTGCACATTGGGAAACGTAAATCTTTTTTCTGACCAGCGTTCGTTGACCTCTACATCATAAATGGTGTTCTGGATGATATTGTACTTAAGACCGTTTGTATGTGTTATGCCTTCAACGTCATTTACTATTTCCGTTTGGCTCTCGGAATGATAATATGGAATGGTGATATCTGCTTCCGAAAATCCCTCCTTGTCCAATACTTTTATCCTGGCATGATACTTTGTGATCAGCCTAACATATCCTCGGCGCACCTCAAAGTAGTTTTCGCCCTTTTCATATAGGTAAACGGCATGGGCGGTGGTGTCCTTTTCATACGTTTTAAATTCCGACTCAAAAAGGGAAAGTTGTCCAAAGTGCACTTTTTGTCCGAAGACCAGAACACATTGGAGCAATACCAATATCGTTACTATTTTTTTCATATCCGACCCCCTATGATTTCGCCAGAATTATTTTTTCTGATTCCTTCTCAATGATGTGACGGTAAAACTCTTTGAGGTCGGCATAATAATGTGCCGGAATTATAGGACTGTTCAGTGCCGTTTCCACGCTTGCACTTATTACATTATGAGTGGCCGAAATATTAAACCTAAACTGGCCTAGATTCTCTGGCAATGCGACGGCAATAGGCTCAGGAATGGATTCAACCGCATACCCTTCTGGAATATTGATGGATATGATATACTTGTCCTGCCATGGATAGCCATAATCGATTGGGTATTCCCTTTTCTCCATTTTAAAGGGATTTTCCCTTGTGGTCAGGTGAAATAAAGGAGATAGGTAGATTTTACCACCAATATTTTCATAACCCACCTCTTTTTCAAATTCATAAGATTGAACAACTGGCTTATAGAGGTCTTTGGCATTCTTAAGGTCAAAGTTTGAAATTTCTAAATCAACATACTTTTTTTCCAATTCATCCAAATAGGAATCTTCGGACCCACTGGTATAGTTGTTTCTAAAAACAAAGGCGTTGTTGGCTGTATATTGCTGCCTATACTTACCCTTGATAGACCCATCTTCATTTAAATCAACAACCATCATAATTGCATCCAAAGATTTGGTTTTCGGCATTAGGTTTACCTGACTGGAACTACCATCGTCACGAATCAACCTACCAAACCAATTTAAAGCGCGCATTGGCAAAACATCCGGTAGAGCGTTTTTATCCGTGGCATCAAACAACATAAAATCATTTTGAGTTTGAAGCCCTGCGACCACATAGTTAAATCCATTCCTCGTTGGGAAAATTGGTATTCCATGTGATCGGGTACTTACCAATACGGGATTTGCTTCAAGACCTGCATACCGGAACATCGCTGTAAGCATTAGATTGATTTCGGCAACATTCCCAACTCCTTCTTTATAAGCTTTTCTAACACCTTGACTGCATCCTACGCCAGTATAACCATCCCAGTTCATTTTAGATTTAACATGTTGAAAAATAGCGATTGCCTTTTCCGTATCTGTTGACAATCCTGATATCAGCTGATCTACCTCATCTTCAAAATAGTTTTCCCTGTTCAATTCATTTCCAAAATCATCATAATCGTATATGGACTTTGCCACATCCTCCCAAGTCAAGCTATAATTTTTATAAGGGCTGTTCGGAAAACGTGTTGATGCCAATTCGAACTTCATAGATGCCCTAAAATTATCGATATTACTGGTGTACTTTTCATCTAGCAAAGCTGGAATGTTAGACACGCCAATATTGTATACGTTTTCAAAAAAATCCAAGGAACCCGTTTTATGCGTGCTCTTGGCAGACCATCCCGATCCATCCGAACTTCTATAGGTAACATGCAAAGATCTATTTTCTTTGGACTGTTTAACTGATATGGGTTGGGTGCCTCTACTATATTGTTTAAAGATAAAGTACTCAGGGATGTTCAACTGTGCCTCTGCCTGGTCCACTGGTATATCATATTGGAGCCTAAACTCATCAATATGCCAGAACATGGGTGAAGTTATCTTGTACTCAATATCCAAAACACTGCCCTCCCGCACCTCTGGCATTGTAATGGATGCTTTGTTCCTGTATTTATTTACTTCCTCGATAAAAACACCGTCCTTTTTAAGTTTTTGACTGACCACCTTCCCATTTTCCAGGTTAAATGTGTATCCTTTTACCGAACCAATGTCTTCTCTATCGCTACTGGAAACATATAGTGGTACTTGTAGGGTTGCCCAATCAAAGCCCTCTTTGTTATATATTTTGATGCGAAAGTGTACTTCCCGTATTTGTGACCAACCGGTTTCGGATTGATAATTATATCTAACCCATTCTTTTTTATGAAGAATTGCCGCCTCGGCCTCTGGATAAGTGGTGTGCTGTTTGGCAGCTACCTCTTCCTTGGATACCTTTCCAAATTTAATCTCATTGGCGCTTGTTGCTTGCTGAACCAGCAAGAGCAGAAAAAACAGTCTTAATCTCATGATTCTTTTTTATTTAAAACGATTTTGGTATTGTCATATCGGGCAACTTTTTTTCTAAAGTCACGATAGAGTTTGTAATCTTCTTTGGAGTATTCCCCAGACTTGATCAGCAGTTTTCTTTTGTACAAGATCACTCCAGGTTCCTTTGGCTCTATCGAAACTATGTAGGAACCAAATTTAGTCTCTTCCTTAACCGGCATCATTAAAGTTTCCTGAGTGTATCCTTCGGGAAGATGAATAACAAACTCATCTTCATCTAAATAACCGCGCTTGATTACCAAGGGTCTTTTTCTGTTTCGGCACCTGTCCGGCACGCCCAAATTGCGATTGGATATGTTGGGAGCCAGCAATAGTTTATCCCCTGCGCTGGTCAAATAATTTTTCACACTTAGCTCAACCTCTTCTAAAAATTCGATGTTATTGATGTCATTTTGATACTTGACTTGGTCCAAGGATAGATTTTGCACATAATTCCAATACGATTTATAGAACTTTTCCCGTTCCGACTTTGTGTCACTGGTCCTCCAATATTTTTGATCGTATTGTGATCCTTTGGAAAGAATTTTCACTTTCCCCTTGACGCTCTTGTCTTCTGAAATTTTGAATTCTGCTTGGGTGAATTGATAATTATCATCATCGGAATAGGCCTTTGTCCTCACCAATTCCCCACCTTGAGGGGTAACTTTCAAAACATTTCTGTTGTCGGTAAACGTACCCAAGTGATTGACGGGTGTTTTTTGACTGGTACATTCCAACCAAACCTCCTCTTCCTCCAGCGGCACATTTAAAAAAACATGGTTGCCTTGCATGGACGGAAAGTCTTCATCAAAACTTTTCATTTGACCACCTGCATGCACAACGGTGTAGTAAGATTCGACCCCAACGGCACTCAACAGTGCCTTTGTATAATTGGTAAGTCCTTTACAATCGCCATATTTTACACGGTCAACATCCAATGCGCTTATGGGCATCCATCCACCAATACCCAATTGTACACTTATGTATCGGGTATTTTCTTGAACATACTGGTAGATTATCCTTGTTTTCTCCAAGGGATCGGATACTCCTTTCACTAAATTTTTAACGTATTGAACGGTGCCATCATCCAACTCATCCCTTCCTTCAAGAAGTTCATCGTTCATCCATTTACCAAGTTCTTCCCACGATGTGGCTTTGCCATCAACTCCTTCGAGATGGAACTCGTCCAGTGCAATTTTTACTTGGGGCGCAAAATCTCGAAACGCAGGAGATAGCGGTTCACGCTCCAAAGCTTTTAAATTTTTGGCTTTATAGATGATACCGTTTACAGTTTCCGTAATTTCTATTTCATAAGGTCCAAAATTCTGTTCCTTGTGCCTAAAAGGTATACCACATTCTACGGTAAAAGAGAACTCGCTTTTTTCTGTACCGACCCTATAATCATCCAAAAACATCCAATTAGGGGCAAATGCCGTGTTTGGAGTGGAATATTCCTTTGTGAATTCCACCGTATATGGATATTGTGTAGGGGTATATCTCAAGACCAAAACACGTGAATCTGAATAAAGTGTGCCTCCACTAATGGCACTTTGATCTATGAAATCCCTTTTCTTTATTTTTTTGATTTCTTCTCCCTGCGCATTATAAATAATAGCTTCAAGATCGGATACTTTATCATTTTTGTCATAATAAGTATAGGCTAGCACATGCTCATTCCCATCTTCGTTGAACACAGTGACAACTCTTTTGCTGTTCACTTCCATTTGGTCCCTGGATTCTATGATAACATCCATTTTATCCAAACGCACAACGGCATCTGCATTCTGTCGAACTTCCTTCGGAATGGTGTTTACATTATAGTTTTGAGAAAATGAAAAATGAAAGAGGAAGTTAAGTAGGAAAAAGAAATAGAATCGCATTCGTATAAAGGAAATGGTTAGTTTGGGACCGGAAAAGTCTTTAATTTCCTACAATAAAGATAATTTTTTCGATAAAAAACAATTATTCTTTGTTTTTTGTGTCTATGGATATGGTAACTGGACCATCATTTAGGAGTTCCACTTTCATATCGGCACCAAAAACTCCCGTACCCACTTTTCTGCTCAATTTCCGTTCCAAAACCTGAACAAATTTCTCGTACATAGGTACTGCAAAGTCCGGTTTTGCTGCCTTTATATAAGATGGGCGATTGCCTTTTTTTGTCTGTGCATGCAGCGTAAATTGACTGACCACAATAATATCTCCATTAACGTCTTGAACCGAACAGTTCATCACATCGTTGTCATCATTGAAAATGCGAAGGTTCACGATTTTATTGGTCAGCCAATCAATATCCTCTTGAGTATCGGCATCTTCCACGCCCAATAGCACCAAAAGACCATTTTCAATGGAGGAAATGACTTTTCCATCTACCGTGACACTTGCTTTTGAAACTCGCTGTAATACTGTTCTCATCTATTTTTATCTATATGGACTATCTTCTTCCCCAGTCAACATCTGAAGATAACTCCGGTATCTGCTTGCCGCTATCTCATCTTTTTCCAAAGCATCTTTTACCGCGCACTTGGGTTCATCCAAATGAAGGCAGTTATGAAACTTACATTCAGATTTCAAAGCAAAAAATTCTGGGAAATAATTTCCAATTTCATGCTTCTCCATGTCCACAATACCAAAACCCTTTATACCTGGGGTGTCAATAATTCTGGCATCAAAGGAAAGGTCGTACATCTCGGCAAAGGTGGTGGTATGCTGCCCTTGCATATGCTGTTCGGAAATTTCAGCGGTTTTTAACTTTAGACCGGGCTCCAAAGCATTGACCAAGGTTGACTTGCCCACCCCGGAATGACCTGCGAACATACTGGTTTTGCCGAGCATCAATTTCTTAACCTTATCAATATTCTTACTCTCTTTGGCTTCGATTTGAATACAACTGTAACCAATTTTTGTATAAATATCAATTAGATTATTAACCTCATATTTTTCTTCATCGCCATAAATATCCATCTTGTTGAAAAGAAGTACTGCAGGAATTTCATAGGCTTCTGCCGTTACCAAAAACCTATCGATAAAACTTGTGAATGTTGGTGGGTTGTTCAACGTGACCAACAAAAACACCTGATCAAGGTTGGAAGCAATTATATGGGTCTGTTTGGAAAGTTTTACAGACTTGCGAACGATATAATTTTTACGTTCTCCAATTCCATGAATTATACCAAGCGTTTCATCCCCAATTGTTTCCAGTTCAAACTCCACATGGTCCCCAACTGCTACTGGATTGGTGCTTTTAATGCCTTGCGCCCGGAACTTCCCCTTGATACGGCATTCGTAAAACACTCCTTCCGAGGATTTTACGGTATACCAACTTCCCGTTGATTTATAAACAGTTCCGTCCACTATTTGTTCATATTTTGATTACAAAGTAACAACAATCTTCCTTTATCGTCCTATATCTTTGTCAACAGTTCTAACAGTCAACAACTTAATCTATTATGAAAAAAATTATTTTAGCTACCGTGGTAATGTTCGCAGCATCTTTTACCATGAATGCGCAACAGTACCATGTTGTTACCAGCGTTGAATCCATTGTGCCCAACGGATTGGGAAGGTCTAGAATTATTAATGCCTTGGAGGACAAGGATTATAAAGATTTTACAAGCGTACAAACAGAGGATGACAACACCCGAAACAAATCCAGCAGAAGTGAGATTCGTGTCAAGAATTTTGAGGAAACCAAGCTATTAAACTTCTACAACATAGGTGGTATCCGTTTTCAGAACATTGCGGCCAACGATGCCGTAATCACTTCCATGATCAACGACATGGTTTCCAACGGATGGGAATTGGCCTTTGTGGTAAGCGGTGTTGAAAGTGAGGCTGGGAAGGGAGATGGGCAAGGTATTTTTATTACCCGTTACATCTTTAAAAAATAAATTCTTTCCAAATCCAAATGTGTCGTCCTAAAATAGGTTGACAGTTTTTAAGTATAATTATTTAATAGACCTGTGGAGTTTTCTTCACAGGTTTTTTCATGAATAAAGTTAGGTGTTTTCATCTGAAGACTCAAGTGAGGCCTAT
>NZ_JAGEMG010000014.1:0-82035 GCF_040148835.1 Allomuricauda sp. NFXS6
TCACGGGAGCTTCCCTTGATGCACCGAGCAACGTGCTCACCATCAGCGAGGGCACCACGGACGTGACCGTCGACTTGAGCGATCTTGACGACAGCGCAGGTGTTGCGGCCAATGCCTCTGACATAGCCGATAATACCGCCGACATCACAAGCAATACAGGTGATATTTCCACCAATGCAACCAACATTGCCACGAACACAACTGACATAGGAACAAACGCTTCCGATATCACAACGAATGCAGGTAACATTTCCATAAATGCTACCAATATCGCATCGAACACAGCTGACATCACAACGAACGCCTCGGACATAGCAACGAACACAACGAACATCACAACGAATGCTTCCGATATCGCCACGAACACAACGGATATTGCAACTAATGTGACCAACATCTCGGCCAATGCCACGGACATTGCGAACCATATCGCCGCGGACGGGGACCTATCCTCCACGAACGAGATTCAGAACATCGAGGAAGTGCTTACCGATGGCAACGATGCCAATGGATTGGTATTGACGGGTCTGGGTGCGCCGACTGCCGCAAGCGATGCCGCAACAAAGGCCTATGTGGACAGTGTTTCGGATGACGACATTACTGGGGCCTCACTCGATGCACCGAGCAACGTTTTGACCATCAGCGAGGGGACCACGGACGTGACCGTTGACCTGAGCGATCTTGACGATAGTGCAGGTGTTGCGGCCAATGCCTCTGACATAGCCGATAATACTGCTGACATCACAAGCAATACAGGTAATATTTCCACCAATGCAACGAATATTGCCACGAACACGACCGATATTGCTGGTAACACTTCGGATATTGCCACGAACACGACCGATATAGCCGCCAACACGGCTGCCATTTCCACGAATACAGGCAACATCTCGGCCAATGCCACGGACATTTCGAACCATATTGCCGCGGATGGTGACCTTTCTTCAACGAATGAAATCAATACACGTTTTGAGGTAAATGGCACAAATCTCGAGATTGAAGATAGCAATGGTACTTTGCAAGTGCCATTGACAAATATCAATACAGACGATCAAGTAGCATCAGAGGTGAATTCAGATTCGCCAATTGATGTGGACGGTGACGGAAATACGGAAACTACCGTGGAGGATGTGATTCAAGATATAGCTCCAATTACATCCAAAGCAGCTAGAATATTTTACCCTCCTTCCATTGCCATCGATGCATCATCCAACGGAACAGGAAGAACAGTGGATTTGTACGCCCAATACGTGGCTCAATACGGAACTCCATCAGTAGCAAGTGCAGGAGCTCCAGCGGCTGTTCCAACATATGGAGCAACAGAACTATATTACTACGTAACCTACGCAGACCCAACCGTATTTGATAATATGAGTATTGATGCTAATGGTGTTCTGACCTATGATATTATCGGTCAACCAGCTGATTACAATGCATTGATCAACGTAGTATTCGTAGTAAAATAATAATGACTAAAGACGGATAGATTTTGAAATCAAACACCTCATATAAGTCTTTACTCATTGGACTGTTTGTTCTCTTTATGGGGACGAATTTTGCAAATGCACAATTTTTGTTGCAAGCACCCGATACCGGTGATGAGAACAATTATCAATGGTATGAGGCATCGGATACAGGAACCGTTTTGGGAACCAATTCATTTTATGAAGCCACCCAACCAGGGGTATATTTTGCGACTTACGATGGTACACTCTGCGGGTCCAATGCAACCGGATATTTTATTCTAACCGATTGCGAAGCGCCGAATAATGAGGTTGTTTTGGATATTTCGGCGAGTGTTCCCTCAGGAGCAACGGTAAGCTGGAGTCCTGCCTTAACTGGAGACCAGACCCGACCAACTGTTACAAGCACACAAACTGTGATGCGTTACGTGGCTACTATTACAAAAGTAGGAAACAGTACTGAATTGCCACGTTTTACGGTGGTTTGTATGAGTCAGTCTGCCAACTTGGTTGATGATATGATTGTGGTCAACGAGGATTCCTCGGTTATCGTACCCATATTGGATAATGATTCCGATTTGCCGACAACAGGTGTTTTGACCACTACAAATCCAACAAACGGAACAGTTAGTATAGATGACAACGGAACGGCCAATGACCCATCGGATGATGTGGTAAATTATTCACCAAACCCGGATTTTAACGGTAACGATAGTTTTGAATACACCATCTGTAACTCATTTGGAGATTGTAGTACAGCTACGGTTACCGTGGAAGTACTTCCAATTGTGGATGCTTTTGATGATTCAGTATCAACGGATATTGGAGTGGAAGCTATTATCTCCTGGAGAGCAAACGACAATGATATTCCTACTACGGGATCAATTACGACTACGGATCCATCCAACGGAACTGTTGTGTTGAATGACAATGGTACAGTTAACGACCCTTCCGATGATGATATCACCTACATGCCAAACTCAGGATATACGGGTACGGACTCTTTTGACTACACGGTGTGTGATTCAAATGGAAATTGCAGTACAGCAACCATTACGGTGATTGTTAGTCCATCAGGAATTGATTTGGACACTGATAATGACGGTATTGTGGACAGTTTTGAAGACCTGAATACCGATAACGATAATGACCCATCGACCAACTCTACGGATACTGACGGTGATGGAATCCCGGATTACTTGGATATTGATAGCGATAATGACGGTATTCCGGATAATGTGGAGGCACAACTGGCTTTAGGCTATATTCCACCAAGTTTGATGGATGAAAATAACAACGGATTGGATGATGCCTATGAAGCTGATGGAAACGTGGGATTGATTCCCGTTGATTCCGATAATGATGGAATTCCGGATTATGTGGACGAGGATAGCGACAACGACAATGTCCCAGATGCCATCGAAGGGCATGATCATGACCATGACGGTGTTCCAGAAGTAACACTGATAGGTTCCGATAAGGACAACGATGGTCTGGATGATGGCTACGAGGGAACAACAGTTATAGATATTGATGTCAATGACGAAATGAACGACCCGAGTACTGCATTGCCCGACAACGATGGCGACGGTATTCCGGACTTCAGGGATTCCGACGACGACGACGATGGTATCGAAACCATGGATGAAGATATGAATGGCGATGGAAACTATGCCAATGATGATTCCAATGAAAATGGTATACCCAATTACCTTGACCCAGACCTAGGTGAATCCTCCATAGATGAAGAGGTAGTTGACGTAATCAATGTGATTACGCCAAACGGTGATGGAGTACATGATGTTCTGGAAATCCGAGGACTTGAAAACTATCCTAGCAACACCGTAAGAATTTACAATAGGTGGGGTGTAATGGTGTATCAAACCAGAGCCTACAATACTACAGGAAATGTGTTTGATGGTACATCCCAAGGTAGGGTGACCGTAGATCAAGACAATAAACTGCCGGTAGGTACATATTTCTACGTGATAGACTATCAGGATAATGGAGGGGATACGAAACAGCTTACAGGTTACATATACATTAACAGATAAACAATGGTTACTGTGGTGAATAAACTTTTAAAAGGAAAAATGCAATGGCTGCTAGCCCTACTACTTTTGGTATTGGGAAACATGCATGCACAGCAAGATGCACAGTACACGCAATATATGTACAATACGGTAAGTGTTAACCCGGCCTATGCAGGTTCAAGGGGACATTTGAGTATTGCCGCTTTGTACCGAAACCAATGGTTGGGACTCGATGGAGCACCGGAAACACAGACTTTAAATGTTCATACCCCCGTTGGCTACCGCGGTGTTGGTATGGGATTATCCATAGTAAACGATAAAATTGGCCCCACCTCCGAAACCTATTTTGATGTAGACTTTTCCTATACCATCCAAACTGGGTGGGAGGGTAGATTGAGTTTTGGACTTAAGGCAAGTGCACATATGTTGGATATCCGCTACTCCGAGCTCGATGAATATGAAGTGGACCCGCAATTACAATCACAACAAGACATACAAAACAAGTTCTCTCCCAATATTGGTGCAGGCGTGTACTTCCATAACGAAAGATTTTATGCAGGCCTGTCCGCCCCACGAATTTTGGAGACCACCCATTTCGATTCGTCTTCCGTGTCCACCGCAAACGAGGAAATGAACCTATATTTCATTACAGGCTATGTTTGGGACCTTAACCCGGTTTTAAAGTTTAAGCCCACACTTTTGACCAAAGCAGTGCAAGGTGCGCCATTGCAGGTGGACCTTTCTGTGAACTTTATGTTCAACGAAAAGTTTGTTGCAGGGGTAGCTTACCGTTGGGACGCTGCCTTTAGCGGACTTCTTGGCTTTATGATTTCCGATCAGTTTATGATTGGTATGGCATACGACCGCGAGATTACAGAACTAGGGGCGGCCACTTTCAACGACGGTTCCTTTGAAATAATTCTGAGATATGACTTCATCAGAAATATTGGAAACCTGAAATCCCCACGCTTCTTTTAGCAAGAATTTACCTATCAACACCCTTTATTTTACCTCAAAGGTCATATTTTTACAGTATGAAAGAGGAAAAAGTGATACTTGTTAACGAAAAGGACGAACCTATTGGTTTAATGCCAAAAATGGAAGCCCATGAAAAAGCCTTGTTGCACAGGGCTTTCTCCGTTTTTGTGATGAATGCCAAAGGAGAGACCATGTTGCAGCAAAGAGCAAAGGATAAATACCATTCCCCATTATTATGGACCAACACCTGTTGCAGTCATCAACGAGAAGGGGAAAGCAATATAGATGCTGGTAAACGAAGGCTTATGGAAGAAATGGGTTTTACCACAGACCTCAAGGAACTTTTCAACTTCGTGTATAAGGCCCCTTTTGACAATGGCCTTACCGAACACGAATTCGACCACGTGATGGTGGGTTATTTTGAGGAAGAGCCCAACATAAACCCAGATGAAGTTGCCGATTGGAAATGGATGCAACCCGAGGATGTCAAAAAAGATATCGCAGAAAACCCCAATGAGTACACGGAATGGTTCAAAATTATTTTTGAACGTTTCTACGACCATCTCATGGAAAACACTCCAGCGCAATGAAGGTAAAAGCAAGTAGAAAGGCCAGTTTCAATGCGGCTCATAGACTGTATAGACCGGACTGGGACGAGGAGAAGAACAACGCCGTTTTTGGAAAATGTAACAATCCAAAGTTTCACGGACACAATTATGATCTTATAGTGAGTGTAACAGGGGAAATTGATCCGGAAACAGGCTTTGTTATGGATTTAAAAGTACTCAAGGATTTGATCAAGGAACATGTAGAAGAAGCGCTGGACCATAAAAACCTTAACCTCGATGTTCCTGAATTTGAAAATTTGAACCCCACTGCTGAGAATATAGTGGTAGTCATATGGAATAAATTAAGACCCCATATAGAACAAGCAAAAGAGTTGGAAGTGGTACTCTATGAAACCCCTCGAAATTTTGTAACCTACTCCGGATAGTACCATGAGCCTTTACCCTTTAAAATTCAAACCAATCCTCAAAGAGCGGCTTTGGGGAGGAACCAAGTTAAAAGATGTTCTAAACAAGCCCATAGACAGTGATATTACCGGTGAGAGCTGGGAGCTCTCTGGAGTACCGGGTGATATTTCAGAAGTGTCCAACGGAGATTTCGCGGGCACTTCGCTTCAAAATTTGATGGATGATCAGGGGGAAGCACTTTTGGGCAAAAGTGTTGTGGAACGTTTTGGAAACGATTTTCCGATTCTCATCAAATTTATTGATGCCAAACAAGACCTCTCCATACAGTTGCACCCCAATGATGCATTGGCCAAAGAGCGTCACAATTCTTTCGGAAAAACCGAGATGTGGTATATTATGGATGCAGACCCTGGAGCCAAGTTAATTGTTGGGTTCAATAAAGATGTAGAAAAGGAGGAGTATGTAAAAAGCATAGAGGAGGGTACCTTAACCGATTTGATGAATTATGAAGAAGTTGGAGAGGGCGATACCTTTTTTATCAATACAGGGAAAATACATGCCATTGGGGCGGGAGTGCTTTTGGCAGAGATTCAGCAGACATCTGATATTACGTATAGGGTATTTGATTTTAATCGAAGGGACAAGGACGGAAATTTAAGAGAACTGCACACATGTTTAGCGGTTGATGCCATCGACTACGAAAAGAAAGACGATTTTAAGGTGAATTACCCCAAGCAACATGACAAGGTCAATGGCATGGTGGATTGCCCTTATTTTAAAACAAACTTTTTGGAGTTGTCCAAATCGATGAAGCAAAATCTGACCGACCGGGATTCCTTCACCATTTATATGTGCGTGGGTGGAGCAGCCATTATCAACAATGATTGGGGCAGTGCCCCCATTAAAAAAGGAGAAACTGTTCTTGTTTCTGCATCAAGCAGTTATGTTGAAATTGATACTGCAGGCGCCAAACTTCTAGAAGTCACGATTTAATGGTATCTTTAATCAAAACCACCGCGTTATGCCAAGTATTCGTGATTTAAAAAAGGATGTCAATTTTGTCCTCGGAGATATTATTGAGGCTGTCTATATCTGGGAAGCCGGTTCCGGAAACAAGGAATCTGAAGAGGGAACGGTAATTATAGACGAAGCCATTGAGGTATATGACAATCTCATGGATAAAATCAATCAGAAAAAAGTAACGGACAGTAAAAACCACTTTAGGACCATAAGGACCGAGCTGGAGAAAAAGGCCACCAAGCTGGTAGAACAACTCAACAGTCTAGAGGCCTAGTTGTTTTTGTCCAAAAACGCTTTAAATTGCTTTCCGTATTTAGATGAGGCCACCTCGGGGGTCAATCCTTTATAGATGGAATCCAAATATTTTGGATTTGCCTCACTGGCCTCTGTCATCATAATATATGGAGTTACGTAAGAATCCCCATTGTTGAGTCCAAAATTAAGGGCATAACGGTATCGATTGATCGTGTTTTGATTGATCAAGCGTCCTAGGGAGTCCAAGGCTAGCGAATCTTCTTGAAACTCGGGTTTTGATGCTTCTTGAACCAATCCTAATTCTTTAATGTTGAACTGGGAGGCCATTTTATGAAACTCTAAAAGTTTCTCGTGGGATTTGGAACCCGATATATCCACGTCGGTATCAAAAGTGTTCCAAGCCGTATTGATGACAATATTTCCAGATTCACCAAAAAAGGTAATTCTATCGTTGATGTCGTTATTATCTTCCTTCTTTAAGTAGAGGTAAAATATTTCTGGCTCGTCCACTTCGGTTGAAAAGCTGAACGCACCGTCCCCTTTTATCTCCAAGGAATCCAAAACTGTAAGCGTAGAGTCTTTGAATTGTTGCAAATAGAGCGTTCCTTTTTTGAGTCCTTTAATGTTTCCACTAACGTTCATAGTATCTTCCGTACTCTTTTCACAGGACAGTACAGTAATTCCAACCAGTAATACAAACAATATCCGCTTCATCATAAAATTTTAGCTGGGCAAAGATGCATAATCTTCTGAAAATATTTAAACATTCGAGGCGACTTCCATCAACAAAGCGCATAAATATGCTCCAGCAGTACCTACAACATAGCCAAAAACGGCCAAAAGTATGCCTACGGAGGTCAACGAAGGATGGAATTCAGCCGCCACGACAGGTGCAGAGGCTGCTCCGCCCACGTTTGCCTGACTGCCCACCGCCAAGAAAAAGAAAGGGGCTTTTATCAATTTGGCCATTAAAATAAGCAGCCCGGCGTGTATGGTAATCCAAATCAAACCGATGGCGATGAGCCCTGGATTGTCCAACACTTTGCCCAAATCCATTTTCATTCCAATGGTTGCCACCAAAATATAAATGAACATGCCGCCAATTTTACTGGCGCCGGCACCTTCATAATTTTTGGCTTTGGTAAAGGAAAGTCCAATTCCTATTGCCGTTGCAAAAACGACCATCCAAAGGAATTCGGATCCTAAGGAAGACAATATTTTTTGCGGGTTGCGAATGACCTCAAAATTATTTTGTAAAAAATGGGCAAAATGATGCCCCACCAAATGAGCAATACCTACTCCAACAAAGGCAAAGAACAACAACATGATAAAATCCTTAAGGGTAGTTACGCGTGCTATTTTTTTGGTATGGTTGGATACCTTTATTTTGAGTTCTTCAATGGAAGAGGTATCCGCCTTGAGCCAACGGTCTATTTTTTTGGTCTTGCCCACGCCCAACAGAATAATGGCCAACCAAAGGTTGGCGACTACAATATCAATTAAAACCATACCGCCATAACTCTCTTGATTATATTTAAAAACTTCCAGCATAGCAGCTTGATTGGCTCCACCACCAATCCAACTGCCCGCAATGGTGGCCAATCCCCTCCAAACGGCATCTGGTCCAACACCGCCCACGGTTTCAGGAGAAAATATGGAAACAATCAAAATGGCGATGGGCCCTCCTATTACAATGCCCACCGTTCCCGTGAGGAACATGACCAAGGCCTTGGATCCCAAATTTATGATGGCCTTTAGGTCAATGCTTAAGGTCATTAAAATTAAGGCGGCTGGCAAAAGATAACGGCTGGCTACGTAATAGGTGTTGGATGATGATTCGTCGATGATGCCTACGCTGGCCAAAATTGCTGGCAATAGGTAGCACATAAGTACGGTGGGGACCACGCGATAAAACTTTGCCCAGAAACCGGATTTAATGGAAGAGGTGTAAAAAACAAAGCCTAAACAAAGGCAAAGAAGTCCAAAGATGACGGTGTCCTGGGTAAAAGGTAGTTGATCCATATGTTTTTTGAGCTAGTAGCCCAAATATAGGAAAATCGTTGAGGTGATCCAGGTATAACTTTGTTTAGACCACCCTAAATATTCAACCAATACGTCAACTTTAAATTGATGGATCGGCTCCTTGGCATAAAATTGTTTACAAAGTAATTGTCGTTGTATACTAAAAAGAGGTCGGAGAGAGGGGCAAATCGCCATTGTAATCGTGAGTTGAACCCTAAATTATCCAATTGGTTACCGTACTGAATCAATGTTGACCAAAATATAGACTTGTTAAAGGTAATATTGATTCGTGGACTCAACAATAATATATCTTCGCTTTCATACGGTTCGGGCAATTTAATACTATTGTAAATAACCCCCATGGAGATGAATACAGTAGGTTGCAGCCTAAGGCTCATATCCCCTTCAAAAACATATCTTTTCCCATTGTAAAAATCACCATACCCAGGTTGTAAGGAAAAGGAAAAGACTTTTCTCCTATCACTTTGAAAGGATGTCTCATAACTGGTGTAATGGTACCCTGCATTTGCAGGTAGCTCAACTCCATCATCGGTGCCTGTTGGGTCAAACGTTTCAGTTAGGTAAGTGTACCTGTTGAACATACGTACGGCTATTCTCTCCTGTGTTTTAAACTGGCCTTCCCATTGGGAAAAAATACTGTAATCGGTGTTCTGATAATCCAATGTGGGTCTCCATATAAAGTTTGGATTAAATCTGAAACCATGGGTGTTCAATTTTCCTTTCTTTGGCCAAAAGTTTAACTCTGCAAAGGGTCTTGCAGCTACAATATCTTCCCTTCGAATGAAACCGAGGTCGGATCGAAAATCCTCGCCCACAAAATTTCCGCGAACCCCAAAATTGAAAAATCTCGAATTGTAACGGAGGTCCATTCCGCCTGAATCGTCCTTATCGCCAATGTCATGTGCAAATGCTTTGTGATAGAAAAATTTTCCTGTCCAAGTATTGTTTGGTGATGCCAGATTGTAATCCAATCCTACAACACGGTTGTACCTATCTATCTCCTCCACGAAATCGTATTCTCCAAAGGTTTGTCGATTTACAAAAATGAAGCTTAGGTTAGATCGCGAGAACATTTTTTTCTGCAAAGCCAGTACGGTATTGTTATTACTCGGAATTTCATTTATCTCATCTTCTTCAGTTTGTATGTTCAGTAGACCAAGTCGCCAATTCTTATTTAGCTTACCACTAAGCCTTATTCCTCCAATAATCCCATTTTCTATGGTTTCTCCATCCTTGTCTTCAGCAATACCTATTCTTCTTGAGAAAAAAGGATTTGCATCTCTGCCATTTCCAAAAGAACCGAATAAATCATTGTTGTCAATAAAAAATTGACGTCTTTCGGGCAGAGAAACTTCAAAGCGGGTAAGGTTGGTCACAAAATTGTCTACTTCCACATTGGAGAAATCCGGATTCAAGGTAACGTCGAGGTTCATTCCGTTTCCAATTGAAATTTTGGCATCCCCTCCAAATCCAATTGTGCTCAAATCTTCATTTTTTTCGTAATCCTTGGCAAGAATACCGTTTACGTAGGGGATAAGTGCCATTGGGGTTCTAGATTTTCCCAAAGGTTTTTCAAAAACCATATCGCCCATAAATGCCAGATTAAAAATCCCTTGGTTTTGAGGTATTTTCATCCAGGTACTCGTTTCGTTCGTCTGCATATCAAAGCGGTAGCTGTTAAAGCGCCATTTGGTCTCCCCTTGTTTGAATTTAAAAGAGGTGAGCGGTATGGCTATCTCGCAAACATAATAACCATCATAAATTTTAGCTTCTCCTTGCCATTTGACGTCCCAGGATGTGGTAAAACCGCTGTTGTCGGAGCCTCCATTGGATATTAAAGCTTCCCTGCGTACCCCATAGGGGTTCATGCCAAAAAGGAAAGCATTGGTGCCATCATTAAAAGTATCGAACATTAAACTGATGTTGTCATTGCCACCGGCTCTGTAATCCCTTTGCAAAGAAGGGATAATATAATCATCGCCTTCGGTCTCCATTCTAATGCCGACGTAGAGTGTGGTGTTATCGTACATCATCTTAATATCGGTCTGCTGCCCTGCAAGTGTGGTATCCGATGGAAAATATTGATGAAAATCACGGGCACTTTCTGAAGTTTCCCACGCACTTTCATCCAAGATACCATCTACCTTAATGATATCGTCAGTATATTTTACGGTGAAAGTTTTAGTATTGGTCTGCGAAAAAAGAGCCAAAGGGATTACTATTGCAACGAGCACAAAAAGTTTTCTTAACATTGTTGAGTTTAGTTGGTTTAACAAAATTACAGGATAGGTAGTTAAAAAAATCCCAAAATTCTGAATTAGATTGCCCTTTGATAAAACATTGCAAAAATTAGCAGTAAGAATTGCCTTAGACTACTCCTTTATTAAGAGACGTTAAAAAATGAAAAAAACCTTATTGCTACTGCTTTTATTTCCTTTTGTGGCTTTTGGAAATGCTATTTGGGGGAAAACCGGACACCGCGTTACCGGACAAATTGCCGAAGAATATTTGACGGGAAAGGCCAAAAGAGCTTTGGATAATCTATTGGACGGTCATAGTCTTGCCTTTGTTTCCACATTTGCGGATGACATAAAAGCAGACCGGACCTATTCTAAATATTCGGCATGGCATTATGTAAACTATCCGTTGGGGATGAGCTATAAAGATTCAGAAAAAAGTGAATATGGCGATATTGTTATGGCGATTGAGGAATGTATCAATAAGGTAAAAGATGATAATAATACCAAGGAAGACAGGGTCTTTCATTTAAAAATGCTCATTCATTTTGTCGGTGACCTTCATCAACCAATGCATGCCAGTAGGGCGGAGGACAAAGGAGGCAACGATATACAGGTGCAATGGTTTGGCGAAGGAAGTAATCTACACCGGGTGTGGGACAAAAACTTGATCGAATCCTACGGAATGACCTACTCCGAGCTTGCCGCTGAACTGATCGATGTAGACCGAAAAGAGCGGAAAGCGATTCAGGAGGGTACCATTTACGATTGGGTGGATGAATCGCACAAGATATGTGCAAAACTCTATGATTCTGTAGAGATAGGTGAAAAACTGGGATACCGCTATTCCTACGATTACAACGAATTACTGTTCAAGCAACTCCAAAAAGGAGGACTGCGCTTAGCAAAAGTCTTGAACGACGTATTTGGGTAAGGCACCTAGGAATGCAGAACGGTCTTTAACTGGTTTCTGTATTCGGAAGGATTCTGCCCAGTAAAGGCCTTAAAGGATTTATTAAAGTGGGAGAAGTTGTTGAAACCACTGTCATAACATACTTGAGTTATGCTCATAGGTTGTTCTGCCAATAGTTTGGAGGCGTGCACCAATCTATATTCGTTCACAAACTGCGTAAATGTTTTGTTGGTGATTTTTTTAAAGTACCTGCAAAAAGAAGGTACCGTCATACTTACCATATCTGCAATTTGTTCCAAGCTGATGTCTTCTTTAAAGTTTGTTTTCACATAATTGAAGACGATATTGATACGGTCGTTGTCCTTTACCTCGGTCTCCATGGAGAAGCCTTCGGCGTTCAATACATTTATTTCTGTGGAAGTGGCGAGAATGTTCAATATATTAAGTATGGAGAGCAATCGTTGAAAATCTGTTTGATATTCCAGAATCTCCATTTTTTCCCCAACCTTCATTTTGGTCTTGCCAGAAAAGGCGATACCTCCTTTGGCGACTTCGAACAACTTTTGGATGTTCTTCATTTCGGGTATGTTGAAGAAATCACTTCCCAAAAAATCTGCTTTCATCTGCACCAAAGTCTCACTTTTGTTGCCTGTTAGCTTATCGGTGAATCCGCAATGGGGCAGGTTGGAACCTATTAATATAAGGTCACCGTTCCTGTAATAGGAAACATGGCTGCCTATTTGTCTTTTACCGGACCCTCCGTTCACATAGACCAACTCCAGTTCTGGGTGGTAATGCCAGCCATTGTTTTTGTTTTCGTTGTTTGCATTGAACTTCTGAAACGTGAACGAGTGACCAAAACTTGGGGCTATTGCTTCAAATGCTGGTTTTTGAATCATTTAGTGCAATTTTTTGTTTTCCATTGCAAAGTTACAAATGTGATACAAAGGCCAATCTCTACAATGTTAACACAAAGTTATGCTATTTTATCATTAATGCTATGTTAAATCAGTTACCATGTTAATATAGCACATAAAGTGGAAAAGATGGTGGTATTTCTGTGCGCTATTGTGACATACATTTGTACTGTAATCTTAAAAAAACGAAGTGTTATGAAAGTAGTAAAGAATTTAACAGTAGCAGCGGCCCTTTTGATAAGTGCAATTGGGATGGCCAATGGAACAACAACTGACTTTGGCAAAAAAACAGTAGCCAAATATGAAGTTGAAAAGAACTTGATGAAAGTGAACCTTGATCCGGTATTCGTTAAAAAGGGTCGAAAAATTATGATGAACCTTTTAAACGTTTCTCAGGGTACAGTGCTTTTAAAAGTATACGATAGCGAGGATAGGCTTGTTTTTGACCAAGTTATCAACGGGGATATCGTTGTTGAAAAAGCATTCAACTTTGAAAAAGCCTTTAAAGATGAATATACCATAGTTGTAGTGGACAAATTTGGAACCTACAAGAAAACTATGGAGGTAAGATAGTTTGTTTAGTTAATTTTTATGTGCATTGGGGGTCGGGAGGCCCCCTTTTTTTATGCCCATTTTTTAAGTTTTTCCCTTTTCTTTGGTGGGATGGCTTCATTATTTAAAGCCAACTCCAAAACATCTTTGTCTTTTATTTTGGCAAATAGCAAGTTGTAGAATTGGTGAACGGTCAATGGAGCCTTGGATTCCTCAACAAGTTCCATCGTATCGCCCACGTTAACTTTTCCAGGTTTCAAAACACGGATATAGGTGCCAGGAAATCCATGGTCGATAAATTGTTTCAGTATGTTTTGGTCGCCAAACCGAATACCCAGTTTATAACAAGGTTCTCTGGGTTGTGTAATTTGGACTAGTGAAGTGCCTATTTTATAGGTGTTGCCAATCCTTAACTGTGATTCGTCCAGGCCTTCAATAGTGAGGTTTTCCCCGAACATGCCCCAGTTCCAATCCAAAAGTGGGTATTTCTCTTTCCAATGGGCATAGTGGTCAGCAGCAAATAAATAACAGGCTTTATAGGTGCCACCATGATATTTTCTATCCACAACGGCGTCGCCTTGCACATCTTCAGTACACAAAAAAAGTGGTTGATCAACGGGATATTTGTAGATGCCCGTCATGGTTTCTTTACCGTTCCAAACAATTTTTGTTGGCTTGCCGAGGTTTGTAGAGATAACTTTCATACTGGCAAGTTATAAAAAACCACCGCTTGTTGCGGTGGTCCTTCATTTAAAATTAACTGATGTAGAAAGTGATTAATCCTCCTTCTCCAATTTTTTGGTCATGTTAAAACCTACCATGAGACCAACACCTGCCAATAAGAAGATGGTTCCTGGGTACGCCACTTCTTCATCAACCCCTAAATTGTAACTTAGAATAGAGGCTACAAAAATGGCTACTCCAATACCCATCAACAATAAAGAAAGGTTTAGAATGATGATTTTCCAGAAAGGTGCCGCACCTTCTCGTTTACCCCGCACAAAAATACTGGCATCTGCCCCTTTTTCTATTAAGGCTAATCGTTCTTTGTTTCTGGTTGAAAAATAGAGGTAGGCAATGGCTAAAATGACTCCGAAAATAATAGGTATAATGATTACTTCTGATCCCATAACTGTTCGTTTTAATGATTATTCGTAATTTATTTGTTCATAAGCTATGACGACACTTTTTACAAAGAGGTTACATGTTTAATAAAATTTATTTTTTGTGTAACCTAAATAGCGCTTTTGGCGTCCAATGAACAATGCTGACCAACAAGGAAAAGAAACTGATTTCGGAAATACACGCGGGCAATACCCGTGCGTTCTCCGATTTTGTGGATGACTATAAAGATTTGGTCTTTACGCTGGCCATTCGGATGTTGGGAAATAGAGAGGAGGCCGAGGAGGTGTCGCAGGATGTATTTATTAAGGTATACAAGTCCTTGGCAAACTTTAAGGGAGATTCCAAGCTATCCACCTGGATTTATCGGATTGCCTATAACAGTTGTTTGGACAGGATTAAAAAAATAAAAAAGAAACGAATGCATACAGATTTGAATCATATTGATCAAATTGCTTATGCGGATTTAGATACGGCGTTTGATAAAATGGTACAGGCTGAACGCAGCGAAATGATAGACCGATGTCTGTCCCAATTATCCACAGAAGATGCGGGAGTTTTGACTTTGTTTTATCTTGAGGAAAAAAACCTGCAAGAAATGGAGGAAACGACCAATCTTCCTGTAAACACATTGAAGGTAAGGTTGTTTAGGGCTAGAAAAAGGTTGGCCAGTGTAATGGAAAAGAATTTGAACAAAGAAATATTGCAGAGCAATGGATAAACTAGAAGATAAAAGACTAGAAGCTTTGGTAGATAAAATGATGGAAGATGCTCCATTGGAGACGCCTTCTGTTGATTTTACCCAAAATGTGATGCAAAAAATTGAGGCGGAAGCGCCCAATACGATTTTTCAATATAAACCAATTGTGTCAGGCAAGGTTTTGACCATTGTATTTCTAGCTTTTATTGCGTTACTTATTTTGATGGGGTCTCAAGTGGGACTTGATAGCGGTCAAGGCTGGTTCAAAAACCTGAACATGGCTTCTTGGTTTCATGCTGATTGGAAGTGGATGGAAGGATACGGCTCTTCCAAAGTAACGATATATGCTTTTCTCTTTTTGGGGCTTATGTTTTTTGCTCAAGTACCTTGGTTAAAAAAGCAGCTGGATAAAACTGCTTTTTAAAGATAGGCATAGTAATACGCCCAATACATAAGGAAGAATTGTAACGGAATCCGAAGAATCAGGATCCATTTGGGAATACCGGCAGAAGCTTTTTCTCCTGAAAGCATATAAAAATGTACGGATAAGAACACACCTAACATTAAAATAATACCAAAAGTGCTCAGTTTTCGGGTAGCCTCGAAGCATACCCCAATACCCAATAAAATTTCGGCAATACCACTTAGATAAACCAAAAGTTTATGATTGGGAAGGTACAACGGCATAATGCGCATATACATCTTAGGTTTTATAAAGTGCATGATGCCTGCCAAAACATACATTCCTGCCATTGCGTATAGGTGCCAAGGTGCCATAAGTCTCTAGTTTTTAAAATACCAAAACGGTAAGATAACATCTGTCCGAGTTTCCACCGTATCTTTTTCCTTTCTTTTACGCCGGAGCCTTAGAATATGTTTGCCTTCATCAAGATTGGATATTTTAAGAAAGGTCTCAAAACCGAGGATATTGTTTATTCCTGTAGTAACTATAAAATCTTCATCCATCTCTAGGGTATCTATTTTGAACGAATATATTTCATTGAATGTTTTTAGATACACTTTTCGAATACTGTCCTTTTGACGGGCACTGGTAATTTGGTCGCTCCAATTGGTATTGATTTGAATGCTGGAAGAAAGGCCTCTACGGTCGTTTTCAGGTGTCAAAGAATCATTGTAGGCAAAAATACGATCCTCCAAATTTTCGGAAAAAGGAACGAAAACATTTAAGTAGGGTTTGGTAATAACTTTGGAAGGAATGACCACCTGCCCTGGGAAGTCGCCTTCTTCGGTCAACATGTCCAAATAGTTTTCCTTTTTTGCAAATATAGTGGACGATCTTTGTTCCTTATCAAGATAATTGGACTGCCTGTACTCCAAACTCGTTATCATCAGGATTATGATGTAAATCGGTGCCAAGAGCAAAATCAGTCGTTTTCCGAAACGGTTATCCAGAAAATTGTAGACCAAAGGTCGATACAGGAACGAAAGGGTTATAAAACTGAAAATCCAATAAATGGGAAAGTAAAGTCGCGAGATCCATTTCTTCTTTTTTAACCACCCTTGGGTAATGAAATCGATAAAGGTGAGGAACATTCCGATCACGATAAAAATGATAAGAAAGGCCCCAAATACACTGCCAAACGCTTTCGGGAACAAATCACCTTCTATGACATAACTGGCTACAAACACAATCGAAAGTATGATCATGGTCATGGCCAAAACGTAAAATATCAGGAGAAATGAAATAGCGAAAAGTACACTGCAATAGTTTTCCAGATTGGCAATATATCTGTCAAAAGAAACGATACGTTTTTGTAAATATTTGGTAAACCGCTCTGAATACCTGAGTTTTTCAAATTCAATATCACCGGAAACATATCGTAGTCCCAAAGAACCAATCCAAAGTCCTCGAAGAATTACATGTAGTAATAGGTTGAACAAAAGAATGGAGCAGGCAATGTTCAAGATAAAGTATACAACGAAGCGATAAATTTGGTCTTCATTTTCGGCATTCAACATTTCTACCCGAAGAGGTTCATATGCCGTAAAGAGCCCAAAAATGGCAAAACCTGAGATAATTAGCTCCAACTCCCAGCTTTGCTGCTGAAGGGAATCCAATAGCTTTTTAAAGGTTGGACTGTTATAATCGTTGTTGCCCACGGTTTGATTGGTTTGGTCCAACCAAGATAAACATAAAATGCAAAAACCGCTCTAAATGAGCGGTTTTGCGTTCTTGATTATAGAAAAATCTAATTATTTGATCATATCGTAGCTTCGGGCTATAAAGTTCGTAAGCTCTTCGCCTTTCAGCAATCCTTTGGACAAACGTGCCAAATCCAAGGATTGGTTGATCAACCTTTCACGTTTTTTGGCAGTCTTAGTATTCAAAATATCGCTGACCAATTCGTGATTGGTGTTTACGATAAGGTTGTACATATCTGGCATATTGCCCATGCCGAACATACCACCGCCGCCGGTTTGCTGCATTTCCTTCATTCTGCGCATAAACTCAGGCTCGGTGATAATGAATGGCGAAGCACTGCTTTCCATGGCCTCCATCTGAATAGTATATCCCTTATCGGAAATTACTTTTTCCAAATCAGCCTTTAGGCTGTCTTTTTCTTCTTCGGACAATTTGGAAATGGCCGTGTCCTCTTTTTTGATAAGGTTGTCCACATGGTCTGCATCCACTCTTACAAAAGATAGGTTCTCTTTGGAGGTTTCCAATTTTTGCATCAAGTGAGATACAATCGGGGAATCCAATAAGAGTACTTCATACCCTTTTTTCTTGGCAGCTTCAATGTAGCTGTGCTGAGCCTCTTTGTCAGAAGCATAAAGAACCACCAATTTATCATCCTTGTCTGTCTGATTATCCTTGATTTTGGCTTCCAATTCTTCAAAGGTGTAGAAATCACCATCAACCGATGGATAAAGTGCAAACTTGTCGGCTTTGTCAAAGAATTTATCTTCGGAAAGCATTCCGTATTCGATTACGACTTTGATGTCGTTCCACTTCTGTTCAAAATCCTCACGGTTATTTTTGAAAAGTGAACTCAATTTATCGGCTACTTTTCTAGTGATGTATGAAGAGATTTTCTTCACAGCACCATCGGCCTGAAGATAAGAGCGTGATACGTTCAGCGGGATGTCCGGAGAATCGATAACACCTTTTAACATCGTCAAAAATTCCGGGACAATGCCTTCCACATTGTCCGTTACGAACACTTGGTTCTGGTAAAGTTGAATCTTATCCTTTTGTATGTTGAGGTCGTTTGTCAACTTTGGGAAATACAGAATACCCGTTAAGTTGAACGGATAATCCACATTCAAGTGGATGTGGAACAAGGGTTCCTCAAACTGCATTGGATAAAGCTCACGATAGAAGCTTTTGTATTCCTCTTCGGTTAAATCCGTTGGCTGCTTGGTCCACGCTGGGTTTGGATTGTTGATGATATCATCCACTTCCTTGGTAGGTGCCGGGTCGTCTTCTTTGGCATCTTCTGGCTTGGGAAGGGTTTCTGTTTTGGTTCCGAATTTGATCGGAATGGGCATGAACTTGTTGTATTTGACCAAAAGTTCACGGATTCTGGCGTCTTCTAAAAACTCGGTGGAATCTTCTCCAATATGAAGGATGATTTCCGTACCTCTTTCGGTTTTGTCGCTAGTTTCAATGGAGAATTCCGGGGAACCGTCGCAGCTCCAATGCACAGCTGGTTCGTCCTTGTGGCTTTTTGTGATGATCTCCACCTTTTCCGCCACCATAAAGGCAGAGTAGAAACCAAGACCAAAGTGTCCTATGATACCGGAATCTTTGCCAGCATCCTTGTACTTGTCCAAGAATTCCTCTGCACCGGAAAAAGCCACTTCGTTAATGTACTTTTTCACTTCCTCCTCCGTCATACCGATACCTTGGTCCAAAATATGGATACGTTTGTTGTCCTTATCTACCTTAACCTCAATCATTGGGTTGCCATATTCAACTGTTGCTTCGCCAATTGAGGTTAGGTGCTTTAGTTTTAAGGTCGCATCCGTAGCGTTGGAAATAAGTTCCCTTAGGAAAATTTCGTGATCACTGTACAGAAATTTTTTGATCAAGGGAAAAATGTTCTCTACTGATACATTGATTTTACCTGTTGCCATCGTTTAGTTTTTAATTCTTTCTATACGTCCTTTGTCAAAAAAAATACCATATCCATAAATATGACAAACTGGCATTCAGATAATGGTTTGACGGCATGAATTCAATTTTAACAAAATTTTGTTTATTTAAATATTAAAAAAGTTAAACAAAGACGTATATTTACAGTGTTATAGGATAAGAATTGCTATGAAATAGTACTACTATAACAAGTTTGTTTATTTATTGGTTAGGTTGTGAAAATGCACTTTCGCTCGAAAGTGCATTTTCTTTAAAACATCAATTTTGCAGCCCTGCCACATTTTTAACCCTTGAAAAAACACCAAAATGGCAAATACCACCAAATCCAAAATCACCGAGGATAAAATTATAAGCTTGTTCATGGAGTCTGTATTGGAGAATGAAAAGGTTCCGAGCTCGGTATTTAAGTTTTGTAAGGAACATAAGATAAAGGAAGAAGAGTTTTACGGTTTTTTCGGTTCTTTTGAAACGCTTCAAAAAACTATTTGGGACAAGTTTTTTGATAATAGTTTCAATGTAATGCAAAAGAACAGTGAATATCCCTCCATGACCAATGAAGAGAAGATGCTTACATTCTTCTTCACCTTTTTTGAGAACCTAACCCTAAATAGGAGCTATGTGTTGTTTATTATGAAAGAACACAAGAACTCTATGGAAGGATTGGGGCAACTAAAAGGTCTGAGAAGAAAATTTAAAGATTTCGCTTCCACGCTTATAGAAGAAAGGAACGAGGAGAAAAACCTCAAAATATTTAAATATAACGCACCGCTATTTTCTGAAGGTGCATGGTTGCAATTCCTGTTCATTTTAAAATTTTGGACGGAAGACGGATCGCCCGGATTGGAAAAAACAGATATCGCCATAGAAAAGTCGGTAACTACCATTTTTCAAATATTTGAAAGTACACCTTTGGAAAAAATCGTGGACTTTGGAAAATTCCTGTACAAGGAGAAATTCGCATAGGCCTAATGAAAAGTTTGGATACCATTCCCACAGGGAAAATTGAACGAGCAGGTACGCTGGTTAAGACAGGCGTAAAAATCGGCGGTAATTACATGAAGTATTACGGTAAAAAATTGGTTGATCCACAAACCAATAGAGATACCCTGAACCAAGACAATGCCGAGGATATTTACGACGGTCTAAAGAGTTTGAAGGGCAGTGCCTTGAAAGTGGCTCAAATGCTAAGTATGGAGAAGAATATTCTTCCCCGTGCCTATGTGGAGAAATTCTCCCTTTCACAATTTTCGGTGCCGCCATTGTCCGCGCCCTTGGTTCGTAAAACATTTAAGAAATATTTGGGTAAGTACCCCGAAGATGTCTTTGATGAATTTGAAAAGGATTCTGTTAACGCAGCCAGTATTGGACAAGTGCACCGTGCTGAAAAGGATGGAAAAAAACTGGCGGTCAAGATTCAATACCCCGGGGTAGCCGAAAGCATCAGCAGTGATTTGGCATTGGTAAAGCCTGTGGCCATTAAAATGTTCAATCTAAAAGGGAAAGATTCCGAAAAATATTTTAAGGAGGTAGAGCATAAACTGGTTGAAGAGACCAATTATATTTTGGAGCTGGAGCAAAGCGATGAAATTACAACCGCTTGTTCCGTAATTCCGAACATGCGATTTCCCAAATACTACCGAGAACTTTCCAGTGAACGTATTTTGACCATGGATTGGATGGAAGGAACCCATTTGGGGGAACTTACACGAACCGATTTTGATCCAAAGCTTGGAAATACATTGGGACAGGCGCTTTGGGACTTTTATATGTTCCAGATTCATAAATTAAGAAGGGTACATGCCGACCCACACCCAGGAAACTTTTTGGTGAGTTCTAATGGTAAATTGATTGCAATCGACTTTGGTTGCATCAAGCAAATCCCTGATGATTTTTACGTGCCCTATTTTGAATTGGCCAAGGAGGAAAACATAAACAATGACAAGGTGTTTATGGAAAAACTGTATGAGTTGGAGATATTGACGCCGACGGATTCTGAGGAAGAACTTCAGTTTTTTAAAGCACTGTTCAAAGAAATGCTCACTATTTTCACCTCTCCTTTCCACAAAGAAACATTTGATTTTGGCGATGAAGGGTTCTGGTCAAAGATTGCGAACCTGAGCGAAAGGTATTCCAAGGACGAACAGATTAGAAAAATGAACGGCAATAGGGGTTCAAAACACTTTTTATACATCAACCGTACCTTTTTCGGACTTTATAACTTATTACACGACCTAAAGGCCAAAGTCACGGTGAACACATATCAGCAATATTTAAATTGACCTTCGGTTGAAATTACTACAATGAAAAAACCTGTTCACTGGCATCAGCGAACAGGTTTTTTGATTTGGATAGGTATTTTAGGCGCTACTTTTTTTGCTTCACATATTTCTCCAACCATTGGTCTTGTTCCCATAGCATGTGGAGAATACTCTCTTTACCTCGATATCCATGGCTTTCCTTGGGTAGCATTACCAAACGAACGGTAGCCCCCAATCCTTTTAGGGCGTTGAAATAACGTTCGCTTTGCATCGGGTAGGTGCCGGAGTTGTTATCTGCCTTGCCATGAATCAACAATAAAGGTGTCGTCATTTTTTCGGCGTGCATAAAGGGTGACATGGTGTAGTACACCTCGGGTGCTTCCCAATAATTTCTTTCCTCACTTTGGAAACCAAAAGGGGTTAACGTTCTATTGTAGGCACCGCTTCTGGCGATACCGGCAGCGAACAAATCCGAATGGGATAGCAGGTTGGCCACCATAAATGCCCCATAACTATGACCACCTACGGCAATACGGTCACGGTCAATATACCCTAATTCGTCCACAGCGTCAATGGCTGCTTTGGCATTTGCCACCAGTTGACTTCTAAAAGTATCGTTGGGTTGTTCGTCACCTTCACCAATAATGGGGAATGCCGCTCCGTCCAACACAACATATCCTTTGGCAACCCAGTAAATGGGGGATCCCCAATAGGGGTATGTAAATTCATTCGGGTTTGATGTATTCTGAGAAGCACTGTTCTTGTCTTTGTACTCCCTTGGATATGCCCACAAAATCATGGGCATTTTTTCTTTTTTCTCCATATCATATCCCACAGGAAGATATAAGGTTCCAGAAAGTTCCAATCCGTCATCCCTTTTATAGGTGATAACTTCTTTATGCACATTTTGAATGCTTTTGTAAGGATTTTCAAAATCGGTCAATTGAACGGGGCCTTTTCTTTTGACCAAGCTTTTGTAGTAATAGTTTGGGTACTCGTTGGCAGATTCGATTCGCACCAACAGCTGATCTTTTTCGGGGTTGTATTCGATTAAGTTTTCCAGCTTGTTCTCCAATTTTGAAGTGTACAATCTTGTTTTTTTAAGATTGTTTAAATCAAACTTTTCCACAAAGGGGAACTGTCCTTCCTCGGTGTACCCGTCCCCGATCAAATAGGCATTGTTGTTTTTGTCCAAGGAAAGGACCAAACTTCCGTTTTCATTTCTTTTGGTCACAAAATCCCCGGGATCACTGTATACATCTTGGTAGTTTCTGTCTTCAATGATTTTGGCCCCTGCTTCTGGATTGGATGGATCAAAAAGATATGTTTTTGTGTTTCTGTTGTTCCACCAGCGGTCGTGGGCAATGGCTATGTTTTCATTGCCCCATTGAATGTACCTAAACCTATTTTTTGTCTTTAAAATAGATCTTGGCTCTCCATTAAAAGGTGCGGTAATTTCAAACACCTCATCACGATATTCAACCTCATTTTGTGGATCCCCGCCATCCAAGGCTTCCACATAGGTCAAAGTTGCTGGTTTATCGTTTCTCCAGTTGATATTGCGCATTCCGGTTCTGGTTGCCATAAAGCCCTTGGGCAAATCCTCGATAAGGGGAACCTCCAAAAGCGTTTTTACCATACTGCCGTCTTTTTTATAAACATTCGTGGTATTTGGAAATCTATAATAAGGTACCAAGTAGGAGAAAGGCCTGTCCAAAGTAACTGTCATTACATACTCCCCATCTGGTGAAAAGCTGATACTGGTATATAGGTCGGCATCTTTCCATTTTGTTTTGCTGCCGTCCAATTTTACTTGATAGAGCTCGGAGCGAGCCAATTGTTCAAAATTGAATTCATCATTCGGGTTTTTCAACAAATCCTGATAGGTTCTGTTTTGTGCCTTTTTGCCATCATTGGTTGAAATGGTCGGGCCTTCCGGAACGGCCTCATCCACATTGATCAATGGTTTTCTGTCACCGGGCAACATTTTCACCAAAATGGATTCTCCATCTTTGAACCAATTGATAATATCCCTCATATTGGCATTTACATTGGCTTCGGTAATTGTTGTTGCTTTTGCAGTCTCAAGGTCTAAAACCATTACTTCCACACCTTCCGAAGTGGTATTGGTAAAAGCTATTTTTGACTGGTCGGGGGACCAACTAAAATTGGCCAAACGGGGATTTTCGGTCAAACCTTCCACTTGTGTACCATCTTTATCCCCAATTTCTTTGACTATTATATTATTGTAATAGTTGGTACGGCTTCCAATGTTGGTTTTTGGATTGATTCTTAACCCTGCCAATCGAAGTTCTGTTTCCGATAATTCGGCAATGGTCTTGTAGTAATCCCGGTAAAGCATTACCATATATTCGCCATCGTCGGAAATAAGCACACTCGGAGCGAGTGGAGCATTTACCAGTTCCAGTATTTCTTCCGAAGGCTGTTGGTAAGTTAATTTTTCTTGTGCCTGCGCAAAGCAAATGGATAACATTGCCCCTAAAGCCCAAAAATAGTTTTTCATAATCCTGTTTTGTGATGTTAAAGAGTTAAGTTTTTTCATTTTTTAAAAATACAACTTTTAAAAAGTATTATTTTGGTGAATTAATGAAGGTTTGGCAGGAATATTTGCTAATTTTCAAATTCTAACTATCTTTTTTCTTTAAAAAATATAATAAATGTATAATTCCAAGATTACTGGATTAGGATTTTATGTCCCAGAAAATGTGGTTACTAACGACGATTTGTCCAAAGTGATGGATACGAATGATGAGTGGATTCAAGAACGCACCGGGATAAAGGAAAGACGCCATGTAGTAAAGGGTACCGATACCACTACGACGATGGGCGTAAAGGCGGCCAAAAAGGCAATTGAGCGTGCGGGCATCGATAAAAATGACATTGACTTTATCGTTTTTGCCACCTTAAGTCCAGATTATTACTTCCCGGGCCCTGGTGTTTTGGTACAACGAGATTTAGGCTTAAAAACCATTGGAGCGCTTGATGTTAGAAACCAATGTTCCGGTTTTGTGTACGGAATTTCAGTTGCTGACCAATATATAAAAAGTGGCATGTACAAAAATGTCCTTGTCATCGGTTCCGAACTACATTCCCATGGTTTGGATATGACAACACGGGGGAGGGGCGTATCCGTAATTTTTGGAGATGGTGCGGGTGCTGCAGTACTAACTCGTGAAGAAGATAATTCCAAAGGAATTTTGTCCACACATTTACATTCCGAAGGTCAGCACGCAGAAGAACTTTCTCTGATCGCACCCGGAATGGGCAAACGCTGGGTAAACGATATTATCGCAGATAATGACCCTGAGGACACTTCGTATTATCCTTATATGAACGGACAGTTTGTGTTTAAAAATGCAGTGGTTCGCTTTAGTGAGGTAATCATGGAAGGTTTGAGCAAGAATAATTTGGCGCCAACGGACATTGACATGTTGATACCACATCAAGCTAACCTCAGAATCTCACAATTTATTCAAAAGAAGTTTGGCTTGAAGGATGATCAAGTATTCAACAATATCATGAAATATGGAAACACTACGGCCGCATCCATTCCCATTGCGTTGACAGAGGCTTGGGAAGAAGGAAAAATAAAAGAAGGTGATTTGGTGGTACTTGCTGCTTTTGGCAGTGGTTTTACTTGGGGCAGTGTGATTATCAGGTGGTAATTTTACATCAGAAAAAACATATACAAATTAAAACCCCGATCCTTAAGGATCGGGGTTTTTGATTGATGCCCTCTCAAGATAACCAACCAACACTCGAATATGGGGGCATCAACACATCTTATAAGATTCCACCGCCACCTTCCTTGGTGTTGCTATCTCTTCTTTTTCGTTGCTTAGCACGGTTTTTTCCGCTTCCAAATCGGTAGGATAGCCCTACATAGACATTGTTGCTCTCCCAATTAAAAGCGCCTTCTTGTTCGTAGGGAAAATCTCCTTCAAAAGCGAACCGCATCGTGTTGAAAATATCATTGTAATTTACACTTAAAGTGCCTTTCCCTTCTGCAAAACTGTAACGTGCACCCAGGTTTACAAAGTACATGGGTTTGGCATCAAATTGAATGCTTCTGTTTTGACCGCGATAGAAACCAAAGGCTTGTAGTGTTATTTTTTTGGATAACGTAAAGCTGTTGTTCATTCTAAGGTTCCAAGCGGTATTGTCCACTTCTACCTTTTCTTCTACAATATCGTCTTCAGTCGGGTTAGGGACTGTGGTGTCGAATGTTTCCGTGAGTCCTCGTTGTGTTTGTGAGAAGAGGTCAAAACTACCGTTGATACTCCACCATTTTATGGGTTTATAATTGGTTGATAGTTCAAAACCATAGGCAGATGTTTCATCAAAATTATCGAAGGTCAGGATGGTCTTGTTCAAATCCAAACGGTCCACATAAACAGCTCTGTTGATTTCGTCCGTAATGCTTCTGTAGAATACACCACCTGTAATACTTCCATTTTTTATTCTTTTGGTGTAATTTACCTCATAGGAACTGGTAAATTGTGGAACCAAGTTTGGATTTCCAAAGGAAGATATCAAAGGTGTTGCAAATTCCCTGATCGGGTTTACTTGTTGTAGCCCGGGTCTATCCACACGTCTGCTATAGCTCACTTGCAACTGGTCTTTTTCGTTGGGCTTGTAAGTAAGGAATCCAGATGGGTATATTTCGGTGTATTTATCGGTAAAGGCACGTACGGTATTGGTATCTGCTTTAACCTGCACATCTTCGATACGTACGCCCATTTGATAAGACCATTTCTCATACGACTGTCCAAAAGTAGCGTAGGCTGAATAAATATCCATGGCATACACAAAGTCTGTGGATGGCGTTGGCACCAAGTTTCCCTGAGAATTGAAAGTTTGTCCAGTGGAGGAATAATCCACATTGGTTTCAAAATTCCTGGACTGTAGTCCAATTTCCAATTTGGAAATACTGTCCAGTGGGTTAACATAATCTAAATTGGCTGTTGTTTGGGTACGATCGGTATCCACAAAATCCATATAATTTGGATAGGTTGTTGCACCGGTTGAACTGAAAGTGGCATCTTGTTCACTTTTAAACTGGTTGTGGTCCACTTCCAGTTCTATGTTGTGCCCTTCCTTGTTAAAGTCCAATTTGTAATCAAAATTGTATTGCTCGCTGCTGTTGTTGGAGTCATCAAAGAACAACTGTGTTACATTTCTGGACATATCGTTGAAGTAAGTAACCTGAGTTTTACCATCCCCTTTTCCATCAAAAATGTTTTGATTGGTAAAAAAGGATATGGTGTTTTTGTCGTTCAGGTAAAAATCTACTCCTAATTTGTAGAGGTGGGATTTATTGTTGTTGAAAAAGTCAAATTTTTGGCGCGAGTTTTCGTCGATGCGAAGTATACTTCCATCGTTCACATATTTACCGATATTGTTACCATAGTTTCCATAAAAATTGAATTTGCCGTTACGGTAGTTTAAATCGATGGAGCTATTGAACTTGGCCTCGATTCCTTTGGTAAGACCCAAATTCACGTTTCCGTTAAAACCAATATTGGCATTTTTGTGCAATACGATGTTGATGATTCCGCTCATTCCTTCTGGATTGTACTTTGCAGATGGATTGGTAATGAGTTCTATGGACTTAATTGAGGTAGATGGTATTTGTTTGAGCAATTGGGCCACGGGAACGTTGGACAGTTTTCCGTCCACCATTACCCGTACATTGGAGTTGCCACGTAACGAAATTTCACCGGTTTGTGCATCCACATTTACAGATGGGATGTTGTTCATAATGTCCGATGCCGAAGCACCAGCGGTGGTAAGGTCTTTCCCTACATTGATTACCTTTCGGTCCACACGCTGTTCTATGGTTGTGCGTTCGGCTACCAGTTCTACACCTTCAAGCTCTTTGGTTTCTTCTTCCAAGGTTACGGTCCCTAGATTCAGGTTACGTTTTCCTTTGGCTATGACCAGTTTTTGGGAATGTGTTTTGTATCCAATAAACTGAACCTCAAAAATAAAGGTGCCATCGGGAAGTTTTTTGACTTCAAAGTTTCCATCTTCTGTGGTAATGCCTCCGGTTATGGTCTTTGAACCATCTTCGGATTTGATGACTACAGCGGCATAAGCCACAGGTTGTTTGGTGAGATTGTCGACCACATGCCCGTTAATAGAGCCCAAAGCGTCTTCCGGGTCGTTGGCAATAGATGTAAAAGGGGATAGGGTGCACAGTACTAGTGCAACTAAAAAGCTCACTTTTTTCATGAGTAGTTCGTTTTTTGATTGATGATTGATTGATGATACTTTTAAGACGTCCGGCAGATCAGAATGTTACAGAAGGATTTTGTTTTAACATTCTTTAACAGAAAAACACTGGGGATTCTTCACCTTTGTAAGGTCTTTTGGCTTGGAGAGACCATTTAAATAACTTTATAAAAGAAGAAACCCCGGTAAAAATACCGGGGTTAAACATTGATAAGCTATACTAAACACTAACCATTAACTATAAAAATACAGTCTTACCAATGACAATAAGTTATGAAAAATAGACGACTTTCTTTACGATAAGTTACAGTCTATATGAAAGTTTAACACAAAAATTAACAAATGCAAAAAACACTTGTAATAGGGGCTTCTACAAACCCAAGAAGATACAGCAACACAGCAATTCATAGGCTGGTTGACAATAATATTGAAACAACCGCATTTGGGATACGTGGGGGAACTGTATCTGAAGTGCAAATTAAACACAACTTGGATGATTTTCAAAATATTGATACTGTAACTTTATATTTAAATCCAAAAAATCAAAAGGAATATTATCAACAAATCGTGGATTTAAAACCCCGAAGGGTAATTTTTAACCCTGGCACGGAAAATCCGGAGTTCTATGAAATCCTTGAAAATGCAGGGATTGAGGTGGAAGTGGCGTGTACTTTGGTGCTGCTGGCTACGGGGCAGTACTAGTCTCCGGAACCTGTTTTTTGGTCCGAATAAACCATAGGCCAATAAAAGTCAACAAACCGTTGAGTGGTAATAATTCATAGCCCACTTGATAACCGCCCAAATAATCTGCGGGTACACTGGCAACCAAAACTATGGCGACCACCGAGGTTAGTGCAACTATCCAAACATAACTATCCTTGATCTTATGCTTAGTGAAGATGCCAAAGGCAAAAAGCCCCAATAAAGGGCCGTAGGTGTAACCGGCTACAGTGAGCAGACTATCAATAACATTGCTGCTAAGAATGTACTTAAAGGCGATAATAACAATCACCAACACTATGCTCATGCCAATATGGGTGCGTTTTCGGATACGCTTTTGCTCTTTATCCTCTTTTTCTTCAACATTTAAAAAGTCCACACAAAACGATGTGGTCAAGGAAGTGAGTGCACTATCCGCACTACTATAGGCAGCTGCGATTAACCCGAGCATGAAGGTGATGGCCAAGGCTAGACCCAAGCCGCCGTTCAGCGCAATTTCAGGAAACAGTAAGTCCGTTTTTGGCGTACCGTCCATCAATGGGATTCCAATACCCTCCCTTTTTGCATAGATGAAAAGCAAAGCTCCCAGCAGCATGAACAAGAATGTGGTCCCTACCAATACAAAACTAAAGGAGACCATGTTTTTTTGCGCATCTTTCAGTGATTTGCAAGTAAGGTTTTTTTGCATCATATCTTGATCCAGACCCGTCATACAAATGGTCACGAACATTCCCCCAATAAAAGATTTGATGAAATAGCTTTTGTTCAAGAAACTATCGGTTACCAAAAAGTCATTGTAGTTCTTCAACTCTTCGGAAGCCAAGAATTCCCCGAAGCTCCATCCCAGTTCCTTGTTGATCATCACTATGGAAAGGATAACGGCCAATATCATAAAAAGTGTTTGCAAGGTATCCGTCCAAACAATGGTTTTGATTCCACCCTTGTTGGTATACAGCCAAATCAATAAAATTGAAATCACTACGGTGAATTCAAACCGCACGCCAAGGTCATCAAAAACAAATTGCTGTAGCACAATGGCCACTAAATACAATCTGAATGCTGCGCCCAGTACTCTGGATACAAAAAAGAAAAAGGCCCCGGTACGGTGGCTCACTTTTCCAAAACGGTCGTGCAAATATTCATAAATGGAGGTAAGGTTGAGCTTGTAATATAAAGGTAAGAGCACAAATGCCACTACAAAGTAGCCAAACAGATAGCCCAATACCACTTGCATATAGGTCAGTTGACTATCTCCGACCCATCCGGGAACCGATATAAAGGTTACACCGGATAATGAAGCCCCCACCATTCCAAAAGCAACAACATACCATGGGGATTGTTTGCCTGCTTTAAAAAAGTCGGCGTTGGAATCGTTTTTGCCAGTAAAGTAAGAAATAAGGATAAGTACCAAGAAATAGGCACCTATAAGCAACAGAATTTGTGTGGCTGACATATTTGCAATTTGATTTGCAAAGTACGAAAGTAAATTGGTAACACTAAAATTGTAATTTTGTAGGAGAATTGATGCTATGGAATTTTCATCGAAGCTATTGGAAAACGCAGTTTACGAAATGTCGCAATTGCCTGGAATTGGTAAGCGAACGGCATTACGCTTGGTGTTGCACCTGCTCAAACAGCCCGAAGAAAGAACCGAACTGTTGGCCCATGCATTGTTGAAATTGAAGAGCGAGGTCAAATTTTGCAAAAACTGCCACAACATTTCCGATACCGAACTGTGCGAAATATGCGCCAACCCCAAGCGAGATGAAACCATTGTTTGTGTAGTGGAAGATATCCGGGATGTAATGGCCATTGAGAATACATCACAATACAATGGATTGTACCATGTACTGGGCGGTAAAATATCCCCTATGGAGGGCGTGGGCCCACAAGACCTTACCATTGGGCCATTGGTGCGAAAAGTTAAGGATGGAACCATCAAGGAATTGATCTTGGCCCTAAGTTCAACCATGGAAGGCGACACCACTAATTTTTATATTTACAAACAATTGGATGGACTTGAGGTCACAACCTCCACCATTGCAAGGGGGATTTCAGTAGGAGATGAGCTGGAATATGCCGATGAAGTAACGTTGGGGAGAAGTATAATTAATAGAGTACCTTTTGAGAGCTCTATGAAAACGAATTAATGATCATAAATCAAAAATAAGTCGATTTCTTTAGTATTTTTGTAAAATACGAATCAAAATCACTTTGATAAATACGAATATGTCAAAATTTGAATTGAAATTACCGCAAATGGGAGAAAGTGTCGCAGAAGCTACCTTGACCAATTGGTTGAAGGAAGTGGGCGATACCATTGAGATGGACGAAGCCGTCTTTGAAATTGCCACCGATAAAGTGGATTCCGAAGTTCCCAGTGAAGTTGACGGAGTATTGTTGGAAAAGCGGTTCGATGTAGATGAAGTCATAAAAGTAGGCGAAGTTGTAGCTGTAATCCAAATAGAAGGTGACGTTGACAATGTAATGGATGACACTGCCGAAGAAGAAGTTGTGGAAGAAGAACCTGCCGAAATGCCGGCCAAAGAATTGGAGACCCAAATGGCCAGTGTGAAGGAATCCGTTTCCGCACCCGTCCCAGACTTTTCAAGTTCAGAAAGATTTTATTCACCTTTGGTGAAAAATATTGCCAAGGAAGAAAATGTATCCATGGACGAGCTGGAGGCCATTGCCGGTACCGGTAAAGAGGGCAGGGTCACCAAAAATGATATCATGGCCTATCTGGAAAGCCGCTCCAATGGAAGCCAAGAACAAGTGGAATCCAAACCACAACCAGAAGCGGGGAAAGAAAAGGTTGCTGCACCCGAACCTCCAAAACAAGCACCAGAGAAACCAAAGGAATCCAAAGTTCAAGTGGGAGCAGGGGATGAGGTAATACCATTGACCCGTATGGGCAAACTGATAGCCCATCACATGATCGAGAGCGTTTCTACCTCCGCACACGTACAAAGTTTTGTGGAAGTGGATGTGACCAATGTGGTGAACTGGAGAAACAAGGTAAAAAATGCTTTCCAAGAACGTGAAGGAGAAAAATTGACCTTCACGCCCATATTTATGGAAGCCGTGGCCATGGCCCTTAAAAAATATCCAATGATCAACATTTCATTGGATGGGGACAAGGTCATCAAAAAGAAAAACATCAACTTGGGAATGGCAGCCGCCTTGCCCGATGGCAATTTGATTGTTCCTGTTATCAAAAATGCTGACCAATTGAATTTGGTAGGTATGGCCAAAACTGTGAACGATCTTGCGAGTAGAGCCAGAAACAACCAGTTGAAGCCCGATGAGATAAAAGATGGAACGTACACCGTGACCAATGTCGGTTCCTTCGGAAGTGTTTTCGGAACGCCCATTATCAATCAGCCACAGGTTGGAATTCTTGCCTTGGGAGCCATCCGTAAAATGCCGTCAGTTATCGAAACCGATCAAGGCGAATATATTGGCATCCGCAGTAAAATGTACCTATCGCACAGTTACGATCACCGTGTAGTAAACGGAGCATTGGGCGGAATGTTCGTGAAAGCCGTGGCCGATTATTTGGAAGCTTGGGACACAAACAGGGAAATATAACGGAAAACCGTAAATATTCCTGTCACTATTATTAATTTAGACCGAGTGAATTTTATTTAAAAAGTCCCACATGCAATTACAATTGACCAAACCTATCTGCTTTTTCGATTTGGAGACCACGGGAACCAACGTTGCAAAAGACAGAATAGTTGAAATATCCATCCTAAAGGTTTTTCCAAACGGCAATAAAGAGAGCAGAACATGGTTGGTGAACCCAGAAATGCCAATTCCGGCAGAATCTGAGGCCATTCATGGTATTTCTGATGAAAAAGTGGCCAACGAGCCCACCTTTAAGCAGTTGTCCAAAGACATTTATGCCATGATTCGCGATAGTGATCTGGCAGGTTTTAATTCCGATAGGTTCGATATTCCGTTATTGGCCGAGGAAATGCTGCGTGCCGATATTGATTTTGATATGAAAAGCATGGTCTCGGTGGATGTGCAGACCATTTTCCATAAAATGGAAAAGCGAACCTTGGAGGCGGCCTATAAATTCTATTGTGACAAGAATTTGGATGACGCCCACAGCGCCGAAGCCGATACTTTGGCAACATATGAAGTGTTGTTGGCACAGTTGGAACGCTATCCCGAACTGGAAAACGACGTAAAAAAACTCGCTGAGTTCACCACGAGAAGACAAAATCTTGATTTTGCCGGTTTTATTGGATTGGACGAAGACAATAACCCAGTTTTTTCTTTCGGAAAGCACAAAGGTAAAACCGTGGATGAAGTGATGGAAAAGGAACCGGGCTATTTTGGCTGGATTCTGAATGCCGATTTTCCGTTGTACACCAAAAAAGTACTTACCCAGATCAAGTTGAGCAAGCTCAACAATAAGTTTTAAGATAAGCAAGCGTTAACCCCATAAACAAATTATGAAGCTGATTTGTATAGGACGTAATTATGTGGATCACATTAATGAACTGAGCAACGAGCGTCCGGATGAACCGGTGGTTTTTATAAAGCCCGACTCCGCCATTTTACCCAAAGAGCAGGATTTTTATATTCCCGAATTTTCTGAAGATGTACACTATGAAGTGGAGGTCTTGGTGAAAATTAAAAAAGTGGGAAAACATATATCCAAAGAATTTGCACACAAGTATTATGATGAAGTAGGCTTGGGCATTGATTTTACGGCCAGAGACCTTCAATCCAAATTAAAATCCAAAGGATTACCTTGGGAAAAGGCCAAGGGATTTGATGGAGCGGCCGTTGTTGGAAAGTGGTTGCCCAAACATAAATTTGAGAACATGGACAATTTGAATTTTTCACTCTCAAAAAATGGTGAAACGGTTCAGGACGGCAACACTTCATTGATGTTGTGGAAGATAGATGAGATCATAGCACACGTGTCCACCTATTTTATGTTGAAAAAGGGGGATATAATTTTTACGGGCACGCCTGCCGGTGTTGGTAAAGTAAGCCCAAATGACTACCTTGTCGGTACATTGGAAGGAGAACAACTTTTTGATATTAATGTGAAATAATGATATACAACCTCGATAAGATTAATGAAATGGCCGAAGGTGATGAGGATTTCATTATCTCTGTAATTTCCGTGTTTTTGGAAGAAGTCCCAGAGGATTTGGAAAAGCTTGAAAAAGCCATCAATAGTAAGGACTACGAAAACATATATAAGCTCGCGCACAAAATTAAACCCAATGTGGATATTTTGGGCATGGAGCACACAAGGGCCAAGGCACTCGAAATAGAGACTTTGGGCAAAAGTACAGGTAGCATAGAGGAAATTGAAGAAAAATTTCCCATCCTAAAAAAGGATGTGCTTCAAGTGGTCACCGAACTTAAAAACGACTTCGATTTATAAATGCAAGCCGAAATCATCACCATTGGGGATGAGATTCTCATAGGCCAGATTGTGGATTCCAATTCAGCGTTTATCTCCAAAGAGCTGAACAAAATTGGTGTTTCCGTCTATCAAATCACCTCTGTTCAGGACGATAGGGAACATATTTTAACGTCCATGAAAGAAGCCGATAAACGTTCTTCGGTGGTCATTGTCACGGGAGGATTGGGCCCCACAAAAGATGATGTGACCAAGCACGCCCTTTGTGAGTTTTTTGAAGATGAATTGGTTCGGAACGATGCCGTTTTATGTCATATCGAAGAACTTTTCAAAAAATATATTTCCACCCCCATTTCTGATTTGAACAGGGAACAGGCCATGGTGCCATCCAAGGCCACGGTGTTGCACAACGAATTTGGTACCGCCCCCGGGTTATGGATAAAAAAGGGAGGAACTGCCTATGTTTCACTTCCAGGCGTTCCTTACGAGATGAGAAACCTCATCACCAAAGCCGTATTGCCCAAAATAGTTGAAGAATATGAACGCCCTCATATCGTTCATAAAACCATTATGACCTACGGATTGGGAGAGAGTGCCATTGCGGAAAAACTGGAAGATTGGGAGAATAACTTGCCATCCTTAATCAAGTTTGCCTACTTGCCTAGTCTTGGAAGTGTACGGTTGCGACTTTCTGCCAAAGGACACGATAAAGATGCCTTGATGGCAGTTATTGAAGAACAGGTGAAAAAGCTGAACCCTTTGATAGGTGACATCATTTATGGCGAGGAAGAGGAAGATGGACGGATAGAGAAGCAGATCGGAACATTGTTGACCGATAAAAAAATGACACTGGCCACAGCGGAAAGCTTTACGGGTGGAAGTATTGCCGAGAGAATTACAGCCGTGCCCGGGGCCTCCAATTATTTTAAGGGCAGTATGGTGTGCTATGCCACCGAGGCTAAAGTGAGTTTGTTGGGGGTGCCACATGAATTGATTGATGAACATACCGTAGTAAGTGAAGAAGTCGCCATAGCCATGGCCAACAACGTGAAGAAAAAGTTGAAAGCTGATTTTTCCATAGCCACTACAGGCAATGCCGGGCCTACCAAAGGTGATTCCGATGCCGATGTGGGAACAGTATATATTGCCATAAGTACGCCAAAAGGAACTTTTGCCCAAAAATTTGTGATGGGCAAACACCGGGAAAGAGTGGTGAAAAAGTCTGTAAACAAAGCTTTTGAGCTGTTGTACAAAGAAATTTTAAATTTCTGAAAAAGAATTTTGTACGTCCCATTAAAATGGTATAAATTTGCAGCCTCAATAAAATCACTCAAATAGTTAGGGAGATGTCTAAAGTTTGTGAAGTAACAGGAAAAAAGGTGATGTTTGGAAACAACGTTTCCTTTTCTATCAATAAGACCAAAAGGAGGTTCAATGCGAATATCTCCAAGAAGAGATTTTATATTCCAGAGGAAGATCGTTGGGTAACCTTGAACGTTTCTGCCCGTGGGTTGAAAATCATCAACAAAAAAGGAATCTCTGCTGTCTTGAAGGAAATCAATTCCAAAAAGTAAGTTGTAAAAGCATTATAAGTACAATACAATACAATGGCAAAGAAAGGAAATAGGGTTCAGGTAATTTTAGAGTGTACAGAGCACAAAGAATCTGGTATGCCAGGTACTTCTAGATACATTACCACAAAGAACAAAAAGAACACGCCAGATAGGATGGAAATCAAAAAATACAATCCTATTCTTAAGCGTATGACCGTTCATAAAGAAATTAAGTAATAGCTTTTTACAAAGTAAAAGGCAGAAAAATATAAGCCATGGCAAAGAAAACAGTAGCAACACTTCAGTCATCCTCCAAAAGATTGACAAAGGCCATCAAAATGGTTAAATCTCCAAAAACTGGGGCATACACTTTTGTAGAGTCTGTAATGCCTCCAGAAATGGTAAATGACTGGTTGAATAGCAAATAAGGAAAAACTTCCTTGCACAATAATATTAAAGCCGCTTTTTAGCGGCTTTTTTTATGTTCTTTAATGTCTAATTTTTATTGACGCGGTAGGTTACTTTTCGGTTGGTGATCACCGTACTTACCTGAAGAATGAGTGTGGCTGTATAGCTTGTAGTGGAACCGCATACAAAAGAATCATTGCTTACCATAAGTCGGTAGGGAGTGTTGTTTTCGCTTTGGGTCGGGTTAGCAATGATCAATATGTTGGTTGTGGTTCCGGAATAAATACCGGTATCTGAAAGATTGATCCAAGAGCTTCCGTTGTAATATTGCCATTGAAATTGGTCGGCAATCACCGTTGCGGAGATGCTTGTTGTGCACCCCGGACAGGTAGTAACGTCCATAGGTTGTGATGTAATTGTGGGTGCAGCCCCTGCCTCCCTGAAATCGTAGGTCGCATTGGAATCGTTGTCGGCAGGGGTTGTGTAACCATCGGAACCACTGGTGACAATTCCTTCACTATTGATGGTAATGGGATTGGGGCCCAAATACCCATCGTCGTCGTTGTCGGTAAACCCTGCTTCGCGGACATCGTTACATCCGTCACCATCAGCATCTAGAACATAAGCATCGTAACTTCCATCGGAATCAGAATCGAAAATAGAATAGGAATGAATGGCATATTCCGTATCAACATCTTCTATAGCATTAAAAAGTCCGTTTGAACCGGAATTTGTGGTGGCTCCATCAATTCTACCATCATTATTGGCGTCTGTAACCCCGCTCTCATTCAAAACCCCGGATTCTATAATATCCAATATTCCATCATTGTCCGAGTCAAGGTCCAAATGGTTGCTGATGCCATCCCCATCGGTATCACAAATCCCACTGGCGAATAGTTCCCCGGTAAAACCTTCGGGTCCAGGTCCCTGTTGGTTGGTCAGTGTAAATGTATTATTGTTTCCCGGTATCCAGGCAATTGTATTGAATGGCGTGCCCCCTTGCGCTTCCATCAGTTCCAAGGAAGTGGATGAAGTGTTTCTACTTCCATAGAGGCTGATTTCACCATACTCATTGACCACTAACCGCAATCTGGGAATTCCATTGGAATTGGCGACCCAAGGTTGGCTGATGAAACTTCCATCGGATTGGAACACAAAGTATTCGTCACCAACATCCAATGCTCCATTTTCAAACTCAAGAACAGAAGGATGAATTGTGGAACCATTAATGTCCAATTGAAACGAATTGTCCATGGATGAAAAATCAAGTCTTAAATATCCTGTGTCCGTATGGTTGATAACAACAGATCTTTCTCCTACATCTGATGAGGTAAGGAAAGGCGCGCTAATGGTGGAGCAGTATTCTTCCTCATCGGTTATACCATCGTTGTCGTCGTCCAAGTCAACTACATCAATTATTCCGTCTCCATCAGAATCTGTTTGTGGAACAGAAGTTGCGGTAATCAATACATTGTCTATATAAACACGGTCATTGCTTCCGGACCAATCGTTACTTCCTTTTCTGAAACGAATGGTGGTATTGTTGGACATGTAAGCAGAAATATCTTGGTCAAAGGTTCCACTTTGAGTACCAGAAAAAGTATCCAAAGTAGTAAATGATGAACCGTCTGAAGAAATTTGTATTACTAAGGTTTCGCCCGCTTCAAGACTGGATGTTTCCCAATCAAATGAGAGATTTGCAGAACTATAACCACTTAAATCTGCTGTTCTCCTGATATTTTCACTCCAGATGTAATAGAAGAAAAGTTGGTTTCCCCATACTCTTATGTATCCATTGGAGGCACTATTGTTATCATTGTACTCCAACCAGTTCGTGGACCAATTTTGGTTACCGTCGTTATTGGAGTAAGAAATGGAGCCAAAATTATCGGTAAAGGTATCTTGGCTCACAGCGGGCAAGGAAATTACTAGGAATAGGGTGAAAAATAGTTTGTTTAGATTTATGATCATCTAATTGCTGTTGTTGAGGATAGACCAAAATTAGCCTAATATGATGGTTTGGCCGCAATTTTTGTTGTAAAGCCCGGTGTTTATAAGGTAAAAAGCTTTTTGCTTAGGGTTTGTGCAATTCTTTTTTTCTCGAGACCAAGGAACCCTTGAGAACCCATTCCAAAATTTGACCAAAGAAAACTCCCCTTACTTTCCTATCTTTGACCATTAGCAAAGAACACAGGATGAGCTTATTTAAAAATATATTTTCAAAGGATAAAAAAGAGACCTTGGACAAGGGGCTCGAGAAATCCAAAACCAGCTTTTTCGGTAAATTGGGCAAGGCCGTAGCAGGTAAATCCAAAGTAGATGATGAAGTGCTGGACAGTCTCGAAGAGATTTTGGTTACTTCCGATGTTGGCGTGAACACCACTCTAAAGATTATTGAGCGTATTGAAGAACGTGTTTCCCGAGACAAATATATGGGCACGGACGAACTCAACACCATTTTGCGGGAAGAAATAGCAGGTCTGCTTTCTGAAACGAATTCAGGTGAGGATACCGAAATTACCGTGCCCCAAGACAAAAAGCCGTATGTAATTATGGTCGTTGGCGTAAACGGTGTAGGTAAGACCACTACCATTGGTAAATTGGCCCATAAGTTTAAGGCAAAAGGTCTTAAGGTGGTTTTGGGTGCAGCCGATACCTTTCGTGCCGCCGCCATTGACCAATTGGAAGTGTGGGCACAAAGAGTAGATGTACCTATCGTAAAGCAAAAAATGGGGAGCGATCCTGCTTCCGTGGCATTTGATACCCTAAACTCAGCCGTGGCAGAAAATGCTGATGTGGTTTTGGTGGATACCGCAGGCCGTTTGCACAACAAGGTCAATTTAATGAACGAGCTTTCCAAGGTAAAGCGCGTAATGCAAAAAGTGGTCCCCGACGCGCCTCACGAGGTGCTTTTGGTGCTGGACGGATCTACGGGACAGAACGCATTTGAACAGGCCAAACAATTTACCAAGGCTACCGAAGTAACCAGTTTGGCCGTCACCAAATTGGATGGAACCGCAAAAGGTGGGGTTGTTATCGGAATTTCAGATCAATTTCAGATTCCCGTAAAATACATCGGCGTAGGTGAAGGTATTGAAGATCTTCAGGTGTTCAACAAATTCGAGTTTGTCGATTCATTCTTCAAAATATAATTTATGCTTAGATATCTCCTGTGTACTTTTTTAGTCATCGGATTCATTTCCTGTAAAGACAAAAATGCAGAACCCAAAGAAGAAATTGTCCTTTGGACACCCTACAACGATTCCGCTGAGGTTGCCGCAAGTGCCGACAATGAAAATCGCAGAATGCGCTATAAGTTCATCCAAAGTAAAGTGTTGGATAAGAACGAGGTGTTTTTGCCCTTATATGATGAAGTGTCGCAATTCACCGAGGAGCAGTACGAAAAGATGAAACCTTTGGTTTTGGAGCAGGATATACCATCCATTCAAAACCAGATTGATGAGGGAACTTTTACCTACGAAGATTTGGTACTGTTCTATCTCCACCGAATCTATAAATACGAACTGCCCAACAATACCACCCTCAATACCATAATTGCACTGAATCCCAATGTACTGGAAGAAGTGCGCCAGCTGGATGAAAGCAAAGAGACACATCATCTGATTTACGGTATGCCCATTTTATTGAAGGATAATATCGGCACAGCAGAGATGAAAACCACGGCAGGCGCCATCGCTCTCAAAGAAAATCGGACGGATGATGCGTTTATCGTGAAACGTTTAAAACAAAAGGGCGCGTTAATATTGGGCAAGGCAAACCTAAGTGAATGGGCCAATTTTCTATGTAACGGTTGTCCCAATGGCCAAAGTGCCGTGGGGGGTCAAACCTTAAACCCCTACGGAAGAAGAGTTTTTGACACGGGGGGTTCCAGCGCAGGTAGTGGAACTTCTACCGCAGCCAATTATGCCGTAGGTGCTGTAGGAACAGAAACTTCAGGAAGCATTCTTTCACCATCTAGTCAAAGTTCCGTGGTGGGATTAAAACCGACTATTGGTATGTTGAGCAGAACGGGAATCGTACCTATTTCCAGTACGTTGGATACCCCTGGGCCGATGACCAAAAATGTAACCGATAATGCCATTCTTTTGGATGCAATGTTGGGTAAAGATGAAGTCGATTATAAATCGGTAAGTGCAGAACCTGGGATTTTATCTGCTTGGATGAATCCTGAACCTCTTCAAGAAATCCGTCTTGGGGTTATGATTAACCTTATGGCACGAGATTCTATGTACGCTGCCAATGTGGAAGCACTAAGAGAGGCAGGTGCTCAAATTGTTGAATTTGAAGCAGAAAATATTCCTTTGGAAGGTTTCACTACCCTGTTGAATCTGGATATGAAGGAGGATTTGCCTGCTTATTTGAACGCCGAGGTCAAAGATAGGGATGCTGTTAGAGTAGGGTCGGTAGAGGATGTGGTCGCCTTCAATAAACAAGATTCCTTGGTGAGAATACCTTATGGTCAAGCTCGTTTTGATGGTATTTTAGCTGATTCGACCACTGCAGAACAATTTGAAAAAATAAAAAAGGATTTAAAAGAATCGGGTAGGGCCTTCTTCAACATAATGGAAGAAAAGGAGTTGGATGCCGTGTTGAGCATCAACAACTACCACGCAGGCTACGCTGCCGTAGCAGAATATCCAGCCTTGACCGTTCCCATGGGATACAAAACCGATGGCGAGCCGGAAAGCTTGACCTTTATCGGGAAACCATTTTCCGAAGCCCATTTATTGCGCATAGGAAAAGCCTTTGAGGATTTGACCAAAGCCCGAAAAATCCCGGAGGGGTATCAGGATTAAGAATCTAGGTATGGCTTTTATCTAATTTTGATACCTGTTCCTTTACCAAAATTATACACTAAAGTGATTGTAATGCTTTGTGTTATTGTATTTTTGCACTCCATTTTAAGGAACTATGCGCACAAAATCGCTCAAAAAAAATAAAATCAATGTGGTGACCTTGGGTTGTAGCAAAAACGTCTACGATTCCGAAGTGTTGATGGGACAATTACGTGCCAACAATAAAGAGGTGGCTCATGAAGAGGAAGGCAACGTTGTGGTAATCAATACCTGCGGATTTATTGCCAATGCAAAAGAGGAAAGTGTCAATACCATTTTGGACTATGTGCAGCGCAAAGAAGCTGGCGATGTGGATAAGGTTTTTGTGACGGGTTGTTTGAGCGAGCGTTACAAACCGGATTTGGAGAAAGAGATTCCCAATGTAGATAAGTATTTTGGTACTAGTGACCTTCCCAATTTGTTGAAAGCATTGGGTGCCGATTATAAGCACGAGTTGATTGGCGAGCGTTTGACGACAACCCCTAAAAACTACGCCTATCTTAAAATTGCAGAAGGTTGTGATAGACCTTGCTCGTTCTGTGCAATTCCATTGATGCGCGGAAAACATAAGAGTACTCCCATTGAAGATTTGGTGGCCGAAGCTGAAAAGTTGGCCGCAAACGGGGTCAAAGAATTGATTTTGATTGCACAAGACCTTACCTATTACGGTCTTGACCTTTATAAGAAAAGAAACTTGGCCGAATTGCTTCGGGCATTGGCCAAAGTCGAAGGGATTGAATGGATTCGTTTGCACTATGCATTCCCTACAGGTTTCCCGATGGATGTTTTGGAAGTGATGCGCAACGAGCCTAAAATCTGTAACTATATCGATATCCCGCTTCAGCACATAGCGGATGCCATACTAAAAAGTATGCGCCGTGGCACCACACAGGCCAAGACGACCAAGTTACTTAAAGACTTTAGGCAAGCCGTACCCAAAATGGCTATTAGAACCACATTGATTGTGGGTTATCCCGGTGAAACCGAAGAGGATTTTGAAACCCTAAAACAATGGGTGCAGGAAATGCGCTTTGAACGCTTGGGCTGTTTTACATACAGTCACGAGGAGAACACGCACGCCTATAATCTGGAAGATGATGTTCCCGAAGAGGTGAAACAGGAAAGGGCCAATAGCATCATGGAAATCCAGTCCCAAATTTCTTGGGAATTGAACCAAGAAAAAATCGGGGAAACCTTCCGTTGTATCATCGATAGAAAAGAAGGAAACCATTTTGTGGGCCGTACCGAATTCGATTCACCCGACGTGGACAACGAAGTGCTTATCGATGCCACCAAACACTACGTGAAAATCGGGGATTTTGTGAACATCAAAATTACGGATGCTTCGGACTACGATTTGTTTGGGGAACCGGCTTAAAAGTTTAGCAGAAAGCACTTCTTTTTTTATACAATCTAGCATCTTTACGATGCTCTTGCGTTGTTCAGCGCACGCTAAACAAGTGCATCTTAACATTATGTTGCTTTGCTTTAAAAGATGAGCTCAACTTTATTTCTATCCTAACAAGACCTCTATTTCCTTTCTTTTGAACTATTAAAACTGACATTCGTCATGGTATTTGGTGTTGGTTGTAGGTACTTTTAGTAATTCAAAATCAATGGTTTTGATATGCCTTTTCCCAAATCTTGATTTGAATCGCATACTAGGACAAGGAATATTTACAATTAACTATAACAACTATGAACCAAAATCAAAATAAACTGAAAGCAAGTGTTACCCTGCTTCGCATTTTTATAGGGTGGCACTTTTTATTTGAAGGAGTGGTGAAAATGTACAATCCCGAGTGGACATCGTTCGGGTATTTGGCCACCGCGCAAGGACCATTTGAAGGGTTTTTTACGATGCTGATCGGTGATGCAACCATTGGCTGGGTGGATACTTTGAACATTATAGCCCTTATGGTGGTGGGAGTAACCTTTACGTTGGGAATTTTTGAAAGAATCGGGTCCATTGTGGGTGTTGGCCTGTTGGCACTCTATTTTCTGGCCCATCCACCTTTTCCGGGCTTGACCCAAATGAACGTGGAAGGAAATTACTGGTTGATCAACAAAAACTTGATTGAACTGGTGGCATGCATCGTAATCTATCAACTACCTACGGGCGCGTATTTTGGACTGGATTATCTTAGGAAGAACAAACTTAAAACTCAGGAACAATGAAATGGACTAGAAGAGACCTTTTAATAGGATTGGGAGGCCTGCCCATACTCGGAGCGGTTTGGTGGGCTGGCGCCGCAACTGCAGTTGGGTCACGAAACAAACGCTCGGAAATATTGGAGCAGCTCAATATAAAACCATCATTGCCATCTGCGGTTCCAGGTATCGGGGGAAATCCTGTGAGAATCGGAGTGATTGGTTTTGGTATTCGTGGTGAACAATTGACCAGAGCTTTGGGCTTTGCAACCGACGAATGGAAAGAAGAAATGCGTTTGGCCGCCGAAGAAGACCCAAATAATAAACGATTGGAAGATTTTGAAGCACAAGAACCACTTAATGTAAAACTAGTGGGTATTTGCGATGTGTTCGATGTACGGGCTGAACAATTTATCAATTCATTTTCTACGGACGATAATCAAATAAAAAGATATTTGACCTACAAGGACATGATTCAAAGCGGCGATGTGGATGCCGTGGTAATTGCCACGCCAGACCACTGGCATGCACCCATGTCCATTGAAGCTCTCAACAATAATGTACATGTCTATGTGGAAAAACCCATGACGCATACCGTTGGTGAGACCTATGCCTTACGCGAGGCTGCAGAGAAATCCGATGCGGTCTTTGCCGTAGGTCACCAGCATCGACAAACCTTGAGTTTTGGCACAGCCCGCGATATTGTGGAAAAGGGAACTTTGGGTCATGTATCTTTGATACAAACAAATACCAATCGGAACGATGACAACGGTGCCTGGAACTACGATATCCACGCGAAAGCCAGTCCCGAAACCATTGATTGGGAGCAATTCCTCGGTTCTGCACCCAAGGTGCCGTTCAATAAAAACCATTTTTTCAGATGGCGTAAATGGTGGGCCTATGGTTCCGGACTTTCTGGGGATTTATTGACACACGACTACGATCGTTTGAACTGTGTTCTCAATATGGGAATCCCTACTTCGGTAAGTGCATCTGGTGGAATTTACACCCATAAAGATGGCAGAAACGTTCCCGATGTGATCCAAGTGAACATGGAATTTCCCGATTTCAGTACGGGAAGCAGTCAAACCCAAGGCAAAGAGAAGGGAATGACCTTTTGCTACAGTGCCACTTTGGGCAACGGATTCAACAGACCTACCATTTTAATGGGTCACGATGCTACCATGGAGCTGGGCAACAGATTGACGGTTTGGCCCGATGGAGCTTCTACGCGATATACCGATATGTTGGAAGATGGGAGAATGAAGCCCAATGTGCCCATCTATCAATATGACCCAGCTGCAGGTTCCACTGACGCAGTTTCTTCGGCCACTTCTCAATATTTTGCAGATAAAGGTTTGATGTGGACCTATATTGATGGTGTCCGTGTAGATTCCACCTTTTTGCACATGCGGGAGTGGTTGAGCGTTATCAAAAATGGTGGTAATGTGAGTTGTGGTATCAAAGAGGGTTTCGATGAAGCCATCTCCGCCCACATGGCCGGATTGTCATGGAAATTGGGCAGAAAAATAGAGTGGGACGCAGTCAGTCAAACCTTAAAGCCTATTGAAGGTATTGATTTTGATCAAGTGCTCTTGGCCAATGAAAATTGGAATGTACAACCTGAAATGGTTGGATGAGGTTTCTTGATTTTTATGGATTCTAGTCCGTGAGGTGGGATGTTGCCGTTAAAGAATTTGATTCTCCAAGGCGATGTCCCATTTCTGCTTTTGGCTTAGATGATAACATTGGAAACAAGTTCCTCGACCGTAGGGTGCTCGCTCCCACCGACAGGTTCTATGGTCAGGTTCAGCGATTCGGCATTTTTGATATATTTTAAAGAAATCAATGCTTTATCGGTGGGTACAATGCCCATATTAATCATTTCCCCATTTACATCGCTCCACATTTGATATGTTTTGTCCTCGGGCAATTTGGGCAACCCTTTAGGGTTGACAAATACCAGCTGACTTTTATGGTTGATGTAGGCTACGGCCTTCCCGTTGGGTGCTTTTTGGTTTCCATAGAGTACCAAAGGAACCACATCGGGATTATTGATGTTCTCCAAACGATTGGAGGTGAGTCTGAACTCTGATTCTAGTTCGTCCACCTGTTGCTGCAATTGGCTGGTTTGCAATTGAAGTGTGTTCAGGTTGCTTTCGGCATTTTGCCATTGCACATATAACCAAAAGGTACTCAGACCAAAAATCAATGCAAAGCCTGCTGCGATTGATAGGGGAACCCAGTTTCTTGTGGATTGCGTTTTACCCATGGTATTCTTCAAACGTGTTTTTACGGCAATGGGCGGAGTTATGGCCTGTTCCATACCCAATCTTTCAAAATCTGCCTCCAACGCATCAAAATGCTCCTTGAGCGATTCATCTTGCTCAAGGGCTTCTTCCACAGCGGTGGTCAATTCTTCCGAAAGCTCTCCGGTCAGATAAAGCTCTAGAAGTCCTTCTTCCAATATCTTTTTCTTTTCCATCATGCCATTAATTCTAAAACGACCCAAATATAAAGCAACTTATCAGTGTACGTTTCGCGTAATTGTTTTAGTGCTTGCCTAATGTAGGACTTAAAGGTGCCCAGCGGAACTCCCATAGCCTTGTGCGCCTCTTTATGGGTATAACCACTATAATATACCAATGCAATAGCTTTTTGGTGATGAGGTTCCAAGGATTTTATGGAGCCTTTCAGTTCTGTATAATCAGGAGCCTCCTCATTAGCCTCTTTAGTATCATATACACTTAAATCATCCGTTTGGATGAGCTTGTCCTTGGTGCGCAGGGAATTTAAGGTTGTGTTGCGTGCTATGCGATAGGCCCAAGTGTAAAATCTCCCTTTGGACGCATCGTAACCTTCGATATTCTTCCAAATTTTCACAAAAGTTTCCTGGAGGAGGTCTTCTGCTTTGGTTTTGTCGCGGCACATACGGAGAATCACCCCAAACAGGGCCCCTGAATATTTATCGTATAACTGGTAGAGGGCAGTATCATCACCCGTTCTTAAACGCCCAATTACCTCATGGTCTTCAAAACTGTTCTTCATTGCTAGTGTTAAAGATATGATAAAAAACTTCGGTCTTCATCCATTTGCCCAAACCGTGTGTAAATAATAATAGAAAGCGCTTTAAAAACAATAATCATTAAACATTTAAATCAGAAAAAATGAAAAAATTAATCTTTGCTTTAGCCACTTGTGCTTTATTATTTTCAACCCAATACACCAGTGCCCAAAAATCCCAGGACATTGTGGATATCGCCGTTTCGGTAGATGACTTCTCAACTTTGGTCACTGCTTTAAAAGCCGCAGATTTGGTAGGCGCCTTGAAAGGGGATGGGCCTTTTACGGTATTTGCACCTGTAAATTCCGGGTTTGCCAAAATTGATTCTGAAACCTTGAACGCACTATTACAACCAGAAAACAAGGAAAAACTAGCGGCTATCTTAACCTATCACGTGGTGTCGGGCAAATTAATGGCTACCGACGTAGCAACTGCATTGACCCAAGGAAATGGAAAAGCAGAACTTACAACCTTGAACGGTGGGAAATTAACTGCTATGAAAAAGGACGACGGTATTTATTTAAAAGATACCAAGGGAAATTGGAGTAAAATTTCCAAAACAGATGTCGTTGCCTCCAATGGAGTAATCCATATTATCGAGGACGTTGTAATGCCCAACTAATTGAGCGTTGTTCGTTTTGATGTTGAAAAGCACCGCTTTGCGGTGCTTTTTTAATTTGGGTACAATTCTTTTCAACGCCTTAGTTCAATTTCATAAAGCTCTCTTCCCAATTGTGCTAAAAAGGGGATGCCGATTTCCTCGTATTCATAGGTGTTGTCATTGAAAATATGGTTGTCGTTCACCAAAATAGTAGCAGTAAGCATAAATTCCACGTTGTTTTTGGTGTCCTGGATATAGGCGCAATCCGTAAGGGTTCCATAGGCATATCCTACCTTATTGTATATTTTGATGTGTTCCGGCATAGGTTCCGTGTTGTCTCCGAACATAAAAAATTTCACATAACTGTCGTAGAACTCGTTCTCATCATACCCAATATCCGATGGAAGCGTATGCATGGCGGTCAACAAATAGTCACGTTGATGATCACTGATGTTAAAACGTTGTTCCTTGGGAAAGGCTTCTGGAAAAATAATACGCTTCAATAAAGCGTTTTGGGCGGTGATGGGGTAATAATTCTTTAAACTGAAATTAAAAGGCCCTTCTTGGTAGTTTTCATCGGCAATAAATCCTTTGCCTTTCTGTATTCCATTTAAATCAAGTGGTTTGATGGGAGAGTTTATAATAGGCTGGCTTAAGGAAATCGTGGAATCGTTGAGGTAGAAAACAAGAGGTTTTGTGGTAACGTCGTCTGCATTGTCGGTGGATAATCTGTGGGCGATACGTATGGGTGAAACACCACGTTCTTGCATTCTTTTGTTCAAGTCATCCTGACCCAAAAACTCTATCAAACGATTGTTGGCCGCATTGTCGGATACGGCAAAGATTTCTGAAATGGCCTTGCCAAAGGTTGTTTTTACGGAATCGCCTTCCACAAAAAAGGGTGTGTTTATGGAAAGTGAATCAATGGCATTGAGTTTTTCCAAAGCTGCTACTGCAGCAGGAAATTTTACGGTACTGGCAGGGTAGAAATAGTTGTTTTCATCTACTTGGAAATCGTAATCCGTGAAAATGATACTATCGTTCCTTCTATCAATTTGAGTGTATCGGATTTGAATCTCGTGTTCTTCAAGATTTTCCATCACGTTTTTAATCTTCGGGTTTTGCGAAGACAAAACTTTTTCCAAAGGTTCCGCAGGAGTATTTTCCGAGCAAGATGCAGCTAAAACCAATAGACCGATAAGAGCAAACCTTTGCCACATCGGTACAAACTTAAATTTCTTGGTTGTACACCTGTCCCCTGTGAGGTTTTAGGATGTCACGCACCTCTTTCAATTCAAATTCGGCAACTACCAGATAGGCAATGCTGTGTGTAGGGCTAAAATGATCTACGCCCCCAAGGTCGTATTTTAATTCCTCCACTTCCACAAATTCTTTTAAATGTTTTAGGTAGTGTTTGGCAGTATGTGCCGCGTTTGGTCCCCTAAAATCCCAAATAATCTTGATTTTTCTATCCAAAAGTTTCTCCATGGTATTTATGAGTTAAGTACAGATTCACCCTTTTCGGCAAATGCCTTGAAGTCCTGCATGTATTTCAAGGATTGTTTTTTAAATGCGCCAGGCATTAAAAGGCCCATGAGTTTCATGGTAAATCCCGAAAATTGGAATTCCGATTCGGATACCCAACGGGTTTTGTCCCCTTCAGCTTTAAAAAAGTTTTTTTGAATGTTGTGCACACCTTTGGTATCGTAGGTCATGTGCAGTTCTTCGGGGAGGTTTTTTTTGATGATGGTCTCGACCATATCCATTTTACGTTTTCCCATTTCATAGCTAAGGCTCATTCGCGAGCCTTCTTCTCCTGGGGTGGTGGACAATTGTTCATACCCGATAAGACCTTTTTGCCAATGCTTCATATTTTCGGCATTGTCCATTTTTTTGATGAATTCCTCCCTAGGCACATCAACAACAATTTCCGTAGTGTACTTCATGTTTGGATTGGTTTTGCACTAATGTAGCAATTTCTTCGCATCTAATTTCAACTAAAAAATCTGTTAATGAAATTAGAACCTTCTTGTAGGGCATTTTGTAATTGTTATTTTTGCGAAATGCTTAAGCACCAAAAAAATACGCTTTTCCCTCTTTGCATTTTGGCTTCGGTCCTGTTTGTTTCGTGCGAGGGATTGTTCAACAAGGTTGAGGAAAAGGAACCATTGGCAAGGGTGGACGATACTTTTTTGTACAAAGAGGACATTGCCTCCCTGATCAGGGATGATATGACAGCGGAGGACAGCACCGTTTTTGTTGCCAATTACATCAACAATTGGGCATCGAAGCAATTGCTGTTGTCCAAATCAAAAATAAATCTGCCCGAAGAAAAGTTGGAGGAGTTTGACCGTTTGGTGTCGGACTACCGTGCAGACCTATATACAAGGGCCTACATCGAGGCTTTGGTGAATCAATCCCAAGATACTGCCGTTACCAAAAACCAGCTCCAGGAATTTTACGAGCGTGAAAAAGAGAACTTCAAACTCAACGAAAAATTGGTGCAGCTGAGATTTGTGGGCATGTCCCAACAGTTTTTGGATAGGGATGGCGTGGAGACCAGAATCAAAAACTGGGACGATTCGGACAGAAGATACCTGGATTCCATAGCGGTACAGTTCAAAAAAATACATTTTAAAGATTCCCTTTGGGTAAGTGCATCGAGAGTGATAGAGGAAATTCCCCCTTTAACACAGGCAAATGAAGAAACCCACTTAAAAAAATCACAATTTTTTGAGTTACAAGACTCGTTAGAAGTATATTTGGGCTGGGTGACCAATGTGTTGGAAGTCAATGAAACAGCACCTTTTGATTATGTGGAGCCGGATATTCGGCAATTGATTTTGAACAGACGACGTTTGAACTACGTAAAAAGACTGGAAACCGAAATTATAGATGAAGCTATTAAGAAGAACGAATTTGAGGTTTATGATAAAGAAAATTAAAGTGCTGTTCATGGCATTTTTTGCGATGCTGGGAACGGTACAGGCACAGGAAGCAGATCAAGCAATGAGTGTTAACGACTCCACCAGCAACACCAAAAAAGTAAAGCTCGATGGTATTGCCGCGGTAGTGGGTGATTATGTGATCTTGGAATCGGATATAGACAAAACGTTGATCGATCTTCAAAACCAAGGCGCATCTACCGAGGATGTAACCCGTTGCGGCCTTTTGGGCAAGTTAATGGAGGACAGATTGTATGCACACCAAGCGGTGCAGGATAGTTTGTTGGTTTCCGACGATATGGTGAACGCCCAAAGTGACAGACAGATCCAGCAATTGACGCAGCAAATCGGTAGTGTGGAAAAGATGCTCAGTTATTATAAAAAGCCCGATATGGAAAGTTTCCGTGAAGAGCTTTTTGAAATCAACAAGTTGCGCATGCTATCCGAAAAAATGCAGGGAAAGATCGTGGAAGAAATTGAGGTGACCCCAGAAGAGGTTCGTCAGTTCTTTTATAGAATCCCTGAGGATGAAAGACCTGTTTTTGGTGCGGAACTGGAAATCGCGCAGATTGTAAAGCAGCCCGAAGCCCCGGAAGAGGAAAAGCAAAAGGTAATCAACCAGTTAAAGGAAATTCGCCAAGATGTATTGGAGAACGATGCGAGTTTTAATGTTAAAGCCATTTTGTACTCGCAAGATCCAGGTTCAAAATCCAAAGGCGGATTCTATAGTATGACCAAAGAAACCCCCTTTGTAAAGGAATTTAAGGATGTGGCCTTTAGCCTCAGGGAGGGCGAGATTTCTGAGCCATTCGAAACCAGTTTTGGATATCATATCATTTATATTGAAAAAATCAGGGGTCAGGAATTGGATTTACGCCATATACTAATGATTCCAGAAATTCCTCAAAGTGCCATTGATAAAGCGACCCAAGAACTGGATACCATCCGTAAGCACGTTTTGGATGGAAAATATACCTTCGCCGAAGCAGCAATGAACTTCTCCGATGAAAAGGAGACCAAATTTGACGGTGGATTGCTTCGTAACCCCATAAATTTCGATTCCCGTTTTGAGTTGACCAAAATGGATCCTACGCTTTATAATCAAGTAAGGAATCTCAAGGATGGTGAGATATCCCGACCTATTCGAGAAGATGATCAAAGAGGTGGACCTCCCAAGTTCAAAATCATGAAAATTTCCAATCGGTACGATGAGCATGAAGCTGATTTCGCCAAGGACTATATGAAAATCCAAGAATTAGCGCTAAGAGAAAAGCAGTTCAAAGCCATAAAAGAATGGATGGAGGAACATATTGATGACACCTATATCCATGTAGATTCAGAAAGTAGAGGCTGCGATTTTGCAAACAACTGGGTAAAGGAATAATTGTATGTCGGATGTAGTTGCTGTAGAAAACCTTGTTAAAAAACACCAAGAACTAAAAAAAGAGATTGCCAAGGTCATTATAGGCCAAGAAACGGTGATCGATCAAATACTACTATCCATATACACAGGGGGGCATTCCCTATTGATCGGTGTGCCGGGTTTGGCAAAAACCTTAATGGTCAATACCATTGCGCAAACTTTGGGATTGGATTTTAAAAGAATCCAGTTTACCCCCGATTTAATGCCCAGCGATATTTTGGGAAGCGAGGTGCTGGATCAAAACCGCAATTTTAAATTCATCATGGGGCCGGTTTTCGGCAATATCATATTGGCGGATGAAATCAACAGAACACCCCCAAAAACACAAGCCGCTTTGCTGGAAGCCATGCAGGAAAGAGCGGTGACCATTGCAGGAAAGCAACACAAATTAAAGCGTCCTTATTTTGTATTGGCCACCCAAAACCCGATTGAACAAGAAGGAACCTATCCTTTGCCGGAAGCACAATTGGATCGTTTTATGTTTGCCATAGAACTAAAATACCCGTCCATAGAAGAAGAAATCCAAGTGGTGAAATCCACCACAACCGATGATGAGGTGCAGATAAACACACTCTTCAATGCCGATGAAATCATCGAAGTGCAACATTTAATCAGAAGAATACCTGTACCGGACAATGTTGTGGATTATGCGGTTAGGTTGGTGAACAAAACAAGACCAGGGCAAGAAGGAGCATCCGATTACGTAAAAAACTATATTGATTGGGGGGCTGGACCAAGGGCATCCCAAAACTTGATTTTGGCCGCAAAGGCGCACGCCGCGGTACACGGAAAGTTCTCTCCTGACATAGAGGATGTCAAAGCGGTTTCCTTGGGAATACTTCGCCACAGGATATTAAAAAACTACAAAGCTGAGGCAGAAGGCATCAATGAAGAAAAAATTATCACGGAATTATTGTAGAAAATAAGAAAGCTAACACTTATTTAGTGCGATTCTAATTCCAAATTACTTTACGATTTAGTAAATTTACCGAATTACGAAAATCTTAAAAAACTCAATTGTATAATGGCATTTGATATAGACATGATTAAGGGTGTCTACGCTTCCATAGGGGAACGCGTGGAAAAAGCCCGTGAACTGGTAGGTAAGCCACTAACACTTTCCGAAAAAATCTTATACTCTCACTTGTGGGACGGTAAAACAGAAAAAGCATACGTAAGAGGCAAGGATTACGTGGATTTTGCTCCGGACAGGATAGCCTGTCAAGATGCAACGGCACAGATGGCTTTGCTACAGTTTATGCAGGCCGGAAAAGATAAAGTGGCCGTGCCAACAACAGTTCACTGTGATCACTTGATTCAAGCCAAGGACGGTGCCGCATCCGATCTAAAGCACGCCAATGAGACCAGTAAAGAGGTTTTTGACTTCTTGGGCTCCGTATCAAATAAATACGGGATTGGGTTTTGGAAGCCGGGTGCCGGTATTATTCACCAAGTTGTCTTGGAAAATTATGCCTTCCCTGGAGGAATGATGATAGGAACGGATTCCCACACCGTAAACGCAGGTGGATTGGGAATGGTGGCCATTGGTGTTGGTGGAGCAGATGCTGTGGATGTAATGGCGGGAATGGCTTGGGAACTTAAATTCCCAAAGCTAATCGGTGTTAAGTTGACCGGTAAACTATCCGGTTGGACGGCCCCAAAAGATGTTATTTTAAAAGTGGCCGAAATTCTTACCGTAAAAGGAGGAACCGGAGCCATTGTTGAATATTTTGGCCCAGGAGCCACTTCCATGTCATGTACCGGTAAAGGAACCATCTGTAACATGGGGGCTGAAATAGGAGCGACCACGTCAACCTTTGGTTATGACGAATCTATGGAGAGATACCTTAGGGCAACAGATAGGTCTGATGTTGCTGATGAAGCCAACAAAGTAAGAGAGCATTTGACCGCCGACCCGGAAGTGTACGCCAACCCAGAGCAATATTTTGATCAAGTGATCGAAATCAACTTGTCGGAACTAAAGCCTTTGTTGAACGGTCCTTTTACCCCTGATTTGGCTACGGAAGTAGGGACAATGAGAGAAAAAGCCGAGAAAAACGATTGGCCTTTGGCTGTGGAGTGGGGATTGATAGGTTCCTGTACCAACTCTTCCTATGAAGATTTGTCGAGAGCATCGTCCATTGCACAACAAGCTTTGGACAAAAAATTGAAGACAAAAGCTGAATTTGGTATCAACCCAGGTTCCGAGCAAGTAAGATATACCACGGAACGTGATGGAATCTTGGAGATATTCGAAAAATTGGACGCTACGATCTTTACCAACGCCTGCGGACCATGTATAGGTCAATGGGCACGTTATAAAGACCCGAAGAACGCTCCAAAAAATAGTATTGTTCATTCCTTTAACCGAAACTTCGCCAAGCGAGCCGATGGTAATCCGAACACACATGCGTTCGTAGCTTCGCCAGAAATGACCGCTGCAATCGCAATTGCTGGCCGTTTGGACTTTAACCCTTTGACGGATAAATTGATCAACGAAGATGGCGAGGAAGTAATGTTGGACGAGCCAACAGGATGGGAACTGCCACCAAAAGGCTTTGAAGTTAAAGAGAACGGATACGAAGACCCACTTGAGGATGGTACCGGAGTAGAGGTGAAGGTAGCTGCGGACTCTGAGCGTTTGCAATTATTGGAGCCTTTTGTGCCTATCAAAGCAAGTGACCTTCAAGGTATGAAATTGTTGATCAAAGCCTTTGGTAAGTGTACGACCGACCACATTTCCATGGCCGGGCCATGGTTGCGTTTTAGAGGACATTTGGACAATATTGCCAATAATACCTTGATCGGTGCTGTAAATGCATTCAACCAAAAGACCAACTTTGTAAAAAACCAGTTGACCGGTGAATACGGAGGTGTTCCTGATACGCAACGTGAGTACAAGAAAGAAGGTATTATGACAGTTGTTGTGGGAGACCACAATTACGGTGAAGGTTCATCTAGAGAGCATGCGGCCATGCAGCCAAGACACTTGGGTGTTGCCGTTGTACTAGTAAAATCTTTTGCAAGGATTCACGAGACCAACCTGAAAAAACAAGGGATGTTGGCGCTGACTTTCGAAAATGAGGATGATTACGATTTGATTCAGGAAGACGATACGTTCAACATTGTGGATGCAGCAGAGTTTGCTCCGGACAAACCTTTGACCCTTGAAGTGGTGCATACCGATGGAAGTAAGGATACCATCATTACAAACCATTCTTACAACGATGCACAGATCAAGTGGTTCAATGAAGGTTCGGCCTTGAACTTGATCAAGAAACAGAATGCTTAATTGTATTTAAAATAATCAGTAAAAAACTCCTGATGTTGTTTAAGATGTCAGGAGTTTTTAATTTTTGATATTGATTGTCTGTATAAAATGAGTAATAATTGTGTGTTTGGTGTCATGCTGAACTTGTTTCAGCATCTCATCCTACTAAATTTAAGTATGTTTATGTGACCCTGAAACGAGTTCAGGGTGACGTTGTCAGCATTATCGCAAATAATAGACATTCATCTTTCGATAAATAATTTTCAATGAAGATTAGTAAAAAGACCATTCTCAATGTAGTATTGATTCTTTTTATACTATCATTTTTTGTGACCCCGATAGGGTACTACGGTAAAATTTGGTTGAACAGGGCCTTTGCGTTTTCTCCCGAAATCATCGAAAAAGGAGAGCAACAAAAAATCACGGATTATGATTGGAAACTTAAAGACGAAGAATGGAACTTTTTCAATTTTGAAGAATCTAAGGGCAATGTAATTTTTATCAACCTTTGGGCTTCCTGGCGCTTGCCCTCGGAAGCAGAGCTTGCAAGTATTCAGGAATTGTACGACAAATATAAAGGCAAGGTCGATTTCTATATCATAACCAATGAGGAACAGGAACCTGTTAAAGCCTTTATCGCAGAACATGAGTTTACATTTCCGGTTACATATTTGATTATAGGTGAAAAAATGCCCATAGAAACAGCTAAGGTGCCCTCTTCCTATTTGATTGATAAATCCGGTAACATTGTCGTTCACGAAGAAGGCATTTCAGATTGGAGCACCAACAAAGTTTATAAGCTTTTAGATCGGTTAATAGCAGAATGAAGATAACCAAGGAACAAATCAGTAACCTTATATGGATAGTGGCCATTATCCTAATAGTGTTTACCCCCGTGGGTTTTTATCCTAGGGTGTGGGTCAATAAGATTGTGGCCACAGTAATTAGTCCAAGTACCGTTGATGAGGACGAACAAACCACTTTAAAAAATTACAACTGGAACCTTGTTGATCTAGAAGGTAAACAAACCAATCTTCAATCCAAAAAAGGTGAAGTGGTGTTGATCAATGTATGGGCTACCTGGTGTCCGCCATGTGTTGCCGAGCTCCCCGGATTTATTGAATTGTACTCGGATTATAAGGATAAAGTCACCTTTGCCTTCGTTGCCAATGATGAAAAAGAAAAAGTACGGGCATTTCTAAAGAAAAAAGGATATGAACTACCGGTTTACTTCCAAGCTTCGGGCATGCCCCAAGAACTCGAGAGCCGTAGTATTCCGGTAACTTACATTTTGGATAAGAAAGGTAACATTGTAGTGGACAAAACAGGTGCTGCCAATTGGAATTCCGACAAAACCCGTAGCCTGTTGGACGAGCTTATTTCCCAATAGCTTATTTCTTCTTAAAATATTTAAAGGGAACCACCAACATCCCAAAACACTCTCCATCTTCCTTGCCCAAATGTTTGTGATGGATTTTATGTGCCCTGCGAACACCTCGAGCGTACCAATTATTGGCATTCCTAAATATTTTGAAGCGTTGGTGAATAAAGATGTCATGTACCGTAAAATAAGCAATCCCATAAGCCAATATGCCAAATCCTAACGGCCACCCATACCAAAAAGAAGTATAGCTGCCCAGGTAAAATAGCGCCATACTCACAACAGCATAGAAAATAAAGAAAGCATCGTTTCGCTCAAACCACGAATCATGATCTTTTTTGTGGTGATCTTTATGCAGACTCCACAGAAAACCGTGCATCACATATTTATGGGTAAACCACGCCATAAATTCCATAAAGCAAAAGGTTGCTAAAAATATCAATATCCAAAGTGCTACTTTCATTGTACCAATTGTAGTTTATAATTTACATATGATTGTGCCAAAAGCCCGAATTTTTGATAATTGGGGACACGAATTCTAGTATTTTTGATTTCCAAAGGAGGTGTTCCTTGAAGTTTTTGAAGCAATTTTTTGTAATACTTATAGGCCGTATAGACTCCAAACTTAGCTTGCTCCGGCAACTTAACAATACCAGAATACCCGAGAGCGAAATCTGCCTTTATTTCTTTAACGATACGTTTTTTGGACGCTTCGTCAAGTTCCATCAGATTTGTATTGGGGAAATAGGTTCTGTTCAAATGTTCGTAATCTGCTTTTAAATCGCGTAAAAAGTTAACTTTCTGAAAAGCGGAACCCAAAGCCATTGCGGATTCTTTCAACTCCTCATATTTTTCTTTGTCTCCTTGAACAAATACACATAGGCACATCAGTCCAACAACGTCGGCGGAGCCATAGATGTACTCCCGGTATTCATCAAAAGTCTCATAATTTTTCTTGGTAAGGTCCATCCGCATACTTTTCATAAAGGACTCTACCAAATGGTGTGGAATATCATATTTGTGATACGTATGTTGAAATGAATTCAAAATAGGGTTTAGGCTGATTTTGTCGTCAATGGCCTGTTCCATATCCTTCTCAAAAGCATCGAACAGTTGATTCTTGTCGTAATCGTGAAAAGTATCCACAATTTCGTCTGCAAAACGGACAAAACCGTAAATATTGTATATATCGGAGCGGATGGACGGCGCCAGCATCTTGGTGGCCAGCGAAAAAGAGGTGCTGTAGGATTGAGTTACGACCTTGCTGCAAGTATAAGATACATCGTCAAAAATAGTTTTCATCTTTTAACTTCTTTAATAATTAAATCAGCCACCAGTTTACCGGAAATCAGGGAAGGTGGAACCCCTGGGCCGGGTACGGTCAGCTGACCGGTAAAGAACAAGCTTTTTACCTTGCTACTTTTGAGGTTAGGTCGCAAAAAAGCGGTCTGGCGCAACGTGTTTGCCAAGCCATAGGCATTTCCTTTATAGGAATTGTACTGCTCCACAAAATCGTTTACACAGAAACTTTCCTTAAAAATTACTGAATTTTTTACAGTTTGTCCAGTTAAATTTTCAAATCGGTCCATGACAATATCAAAATATTGGTCACGGAGCTGTTGTGTATCTTCCAATCCGGGGGCAATGGGCACCAAGAAAAAACCTGTTTCTTTGCCTTCTGGGGCCATCGAAGTATCGGTTACCGATGGAAAGTTGGCGTAGAACAACGGATTGCTGGGCCATTGCGGATTGTCATAGATTTCTTCGGCGTGTTTTTCAAAATCCGTATCAAAGAACAAATTGTGGTGTTCGATATTATTTAATTTCTTGTCAAAACCGATGTAAAATAGCAAGGAAGATGGGGCATAGGTTTTCTTATCCCAATATTCTTCGGAGTATTGCCTATATTTTTTATCGAGCAATGTTTCGGAGTGATGGTAATCCGCACCGCTCACCACATAGTCCCCGAGATGATTTTTTCCTTTGCTTCTTATGCCCAATACTTCTCCGTCCGAAACCAAAATATGGGTTGCTGGGCTATTGGTGTGTATGGTGACACCCAATTCTTCGGCCACCCCTTTCATTGCTTTGATGATTTCGTACATACCGCCTTTGGGATGCCATGTCCCCAAGCCAAAGTCGGCAAAATTCATAAAATTATAGAAAGATGGTGTATTGCTGGGTTTGGCTCCCAAAAAAAGCACGGGGAATTCCAATGTGGATACCAACTTGGGATTCTTGAAACGTTTGCGTACTTGCTGACTTATGGTTTTGAAGAATTGGTCCACTTTGAGTACGGTTTCCTTGGTGACAAGCTCCAAAGGGGAGAGCCCGGGTCGCAATACCACTTTATTGATGGCAATATTGTAATTCTCTTGGGCTTCGCTTATAAATTGCTTTAGGTGTTCGCTGCTGCCTGATTCGATTCGTTCGAATTCCAGACAAATTTTATCCATACAATCACCTATGGTGATAACATCGTCCTCGAAAAAAATTTTATATGCGGGGTTTAGTTTGTCCAAGAGGTAATAGTCGGAAGTTTTTTTATCGAAATCGGCAAAAAACTTGTCAAAAATATCGGGCATCCAATACCAGCTTGGGCCAATATCAAAAGTAAACCCTTCTTTTTTTAATTGTCTTGCCCTACCGCCAACGGTATCATTTTTTTCGAACATTTCCACCTCAAAGCCTGCCTTGGCCAAATAACAGGAAGCGGAAAGCGATGAAAAACCGGAACCAATAACAATAACTTTTTTCATTTGGGATTTAAAGCGAATCTATCAGTTGGTTAATGGATTTAAATAGTTTGATGGGACCGTGAGAAATCTCGTCGTCAAGTTCTTGTATTTGATGCCCCATAACATAAAGCTCGGATTGAGGTGATTTATTCAATAACTCGTTGAACCTTACAAAATAATCATCAAGGTCATCTTTGGTGGGAGCAACCGTAAAATAGGAGACAAATCTAATGTTATGATAATATTTTAGAAGGTCTTCAAGGCTTTCCACAGGCATTGTTTGTCCCAGATAAATGGTTTTATAACCGTGCAATGCCAGTTGGTAATTGACGTATAAAAGACCTAGTTCGTGAATTTCATTTTCCGGCAAGAAAAGCACGTAGACCTTATCGTTTTTTGTAGGTGCATCAAATTGAAGCTTTTCGGTATGGATATATATTTTTTGTTTGATCAAGTTGGAAATAAAATGCTCGTGGGCCGGGCTTATGGTATTGGTTTGCCACAATAACCCGAGCTCGCTCAAAAGGGGTAAAAACACCTCGTTGAAGATTTGGGTGAACGATTTCTCTTCCATAAGCTCATTATAGGTCTTAAGAAAGAGGGATTGGTCAAAGTTGAGCATTGCCAGTTTTAGTGAATTGAGTGCATGGCTCTTTTCGCTTTTCTCCGAGATTATCTCGTTGACCAATGCTGGTATTTTTGCATCCCCTAATTTGGCGATCTTGGAAATTTTATACCCATTATTATATAACAGCGTAACGTTCAATAGTTTTTGCAGGCTTTCTAGATTGTACGTACGAATATTCGTGTCCGTTCGTTCAGGACTGAACAAATTATATCTTTTTTCCCAAATTCGAATGGTATGGGCCTTTATACCAGAAAGGTTCTCCATATCTCGAATACTAAAAGAAGTTTTTACGTTGTTCATCTTTTCAATTTAAACGTTAAACAAATTTACGATTAAATCAATGGCATCCTAGCTTTTTATGGTAAAATTTGGATTCTTTCCTGATAATGTCAGCTTTTTGGGAAAAGGATTGAGGAATCTTCACGGGGTGTTTAAAACAAAAAAACCGCAATCTCTTGCGGTTTTTCCTTTGTGCCCACGACTGGAGTCGAACCAGCACGTCCTTTCGAACACTACCCCCTCAAGGTAGCGTGTCTACCAATTCCACCACGTGGGCCTTTGGAATTTTTAGGTGTGCAAATATAATTTTTTTGGACAAAAGGACAGGGTTTTCACTGCTTTTTATACTTCATATTATGTCTTTGATTCCTACTGATAAATCTGCATCAAGCCGAACAACAATAGCTCATCAAATAAAATGATGATATACATCTATTGGAAGGTGGAATAGAAGCTGTAATTTTGTGCATATTTCTATCGATGGAAACTATGGACAAGAACTTGGGTCGTTTACTTTACAACTATTTGTTGGAAACAGGCATGGGCGAAGACTTGGCAGCATACATTAACCTGTTTGTATTGTTGATCGTTGTTTTGATACTTGTTCTGTTTTTGGATATCCTTATTTGGAAAATCTTGAGATGGCTTTCGGTTAGATTGGCCCGTAAATCCAAGAACAATTTTGATAATTTTTTGGTGGCCCATCGCGTTCCACGATATGTTGCTCATATAGTACCGTTAACTATTTTGTTGGAGTTCGTGCCCGTGGCTTTTGCAGATTTTGACTATGCCGAGGGTATAGCAATGAAAACACTGAAAATCCTATTTGTCCTTTTGACATTGATCATTTTTAGAAAGTCTTTTCAAAGCCTCAACGGATATCTGAAAACACTTGCAAAATTTAGGGATAAACCAATTAACAGTTATGTTCAGGTATTCATGATTTTTGCATGGATCATTGGTATACTCACCATTTTTGCCATTGTTACCGATACCACGGTCTGGAAATTTTTTACTGCCCTGGGAGCCGCATCGGCGGTGGTTCTGTTGATATTCAAAGATTCTATTTTGGGTTTTGTGGCCAGTATACAGGTCACCATCAACGATATGGTACGGATCGGGGATTGGATTTCTTTTGAAAAATATGGAGCTGATGGGGATGTGGTAGAAATAAGTTTGGCTACGGTGAAAGTCCAGAATTTTGATAAGACCACCACCACAATACCCACCTATGCACTGATTTCCGATTCGTTTAAAAATTGGCGCAGTATGCAGGACTCTGGGGGCAGAAGAATCAAACGGTCGTTGATCATCAGGCAAAAAAGTATTCGGTTTTTAACAGAAGAGGAAATCGAAAAACTCAAAAAAATTCAGTTGGTGGAAGCTTATATCGGAACTAGAAATGAGCAAATTAGAACTTATAACAAAGAGAACAACATCAACAAGGAATTATTGGTGAACGGAAGAAACTTGACCAATTTTGGGGTGTTCCGAAAATATGTGACCAATTATCTGGAAAGCCATTCAGCGATCAATAAGGACATGACCTTGATGGTTCGACAATTACAGCCCACTTCGCAAGGGATACCTTTAGAAGTATATGCTTTTAGTTCTGATAAAAGATGGGAAAACTACGAATATGTCATGGCGGATATTTTTGATCATTTGCTCGCTGCCCTGCCTTATTTTTCATTGGAGATTTATGAACTACCTGTTTCATTGGACCATATACATAACCCATAAGGGCAACCCCATTAAAAATTCATTGAATTTTTTTGAGCTCGGAACAAATTTGAAGTTCAGTTTACATTTTTTCTGAATCCCAGATGTTTTTCCACCCAACCCACCTCAAAGTGTCTTCCCATCTATTACTGTACACGTGCATATTGGATTCATATTGGTTTATTCAAGATTGTCCAATGCCTCGGATGAAGACTCTTTAAAAATGATATTCTCTGCTGTCCTTACACCAACAGTTAACTTAATTGAAATGCAAACGCACTAATGGATTAAATTAAATCTGGCTTACACTACTTTCCTTGGAAATAGCTTAAGTCATGCAACTTTACCTTGGTCAACACCACTAAATCTTGTCACAACATTATAGAACCACTTGCTTTTTTAAAGGAATGTTCCTGATTTAGGTCATAGGAAACCCTAATATGTGACCGTATTTTTAAAAAAAGCAAAAGTTATTGCCTTATGGATGCTATTCGGGTTAAAAACTATGTTTCCTTGAATACAGAAATCCCAATATGGGACAGGATATTTACAGTTGCTCCTTTGATTGTAGTCGGAACCAAAGAACAGGAAGGTTATGACCTTGCTCCAAAACATATGGCCACCCCTCTTGGGTTCGGTAACTATTTTGGCTTTGTGTGCACCCCGAGGCATGGAACATATCAAAATGTAAAAAAGACCGGGGAGTTTACGGTTAGCTTTCCTAAACCAGATCAAGTAACGGCCACTGCATTGAGTGCTTCGCCCAGAACGGAAGCAATGGCCAAATCACAGCAAATTGTGGAATCCTTGCCATTGATCAAAGCAGCTTCCATGGATGCACCTTTGATAAAGGATGCTTATTTATACTTGGAATGTGAATTGTTCAAGATTATTGATGGTTTTGGTGAGAATAGCATCATAACTGGAAAAATAAAAGAGGCCTATGTGCACAATGACTATCTGAGGGTTTCAGAAAAGGACGAGCAAGAACAATTAAACAATAATCCCTTGTTGGCATATATTTCAAACGGTCGTTTTGCCAAAATCAAAGAAACTTACAATTTTCCTTTTCCAAAAGATTTTAAAAGATGACTTCCAAGGAAACACATATTGCCGACGGCATCTTGAATCAACTTAAGTCAAGGGAGAAGGAAATGTTGGATTTTTTGGGTAGGCTCGTTTCGTTTGAATCTCCTTCCCGTAATCCTAATTCCCAAGTTGAAATTTTAAAATTTATTGCAGAAGAGTTGAAGAAACTGGGCTTTTTCACACTGTATGTACCAGGAAAAGAAACAGGTGGTTTTTTGTATGCGCGACCTTTAAACAGGGATAAAAGCAAAGCTTCACAATTAATGATTGGCCATTGCGATACTGTTTGGGCATTGGATACGCTTAAAAAAATGCCATTGACAAAAGATGGTCAAACCATGCATGGCCCTGGAATTTATGATATGAAAGCGGGGCTTACCCAAATTATCTTTGCCTTGAAGGCCATTGATACATTGAATTTGACCTTGCCCTTAACTCCGGTGATTCTGATTAATTCCGATGAGGAAATTGGAAGCAAGGAATCCAGAAGTGCCATTGAGCGGTTGGCCAAGGTTTGTGAACGCGCCTATATTATGGAGCCTCCTTTGGGTTTGACAGGTAAACTGAAAACGGCCAGAAAAGGCCTTGGACGATTCACGATTACCATAAAAGGTAAAGCTGCCCATGCGGGATTGGACCCCCAAAAGGGAGCCAGTGCTATTGTGGAACTTTCCCATCAGGTACAGCAGTTATATGCCATGAACGATTTTGATAAGGGTATTACGGTCAATGTGGGGATGATTGAAGGTGGTGTCTCGCCCAATGTGATTGCACCCGAAAGCAAAGCAGTAGTGGATGTCCGTGTGTTGAACAAAAAAGATGGAGATAGGATTACGGAACAAATACTTTCCCTCAAACCTACCTTGCCAGAGGTTGAAGTACATGTAGAAGGAGGAATAGGAAGACCTCCGATGGAGCATACAGAAGGTAATCGTATGCTATGGAAATTGGCAAAGGCCAAAGGAAACCTTTTAGGCTTGGACTTGGAAGAAGCTACTGCCGGTGGAGGGTCGGATGGCAATACCACAAGTTTGTACACTGCCACCTTGGATGGATTGGGTACCACGGGGGATGGGGCCCATGCCCAACACGAACACATTGTATTGGAGGAGTTTCCGGTTAGGACAGCACTACTGGCTCTTCTTTTGCTAGCTGAAGCAGGAAACAACTAAACTTTTATTATGGACCACAAATATATTTATGCATCGTTGACCCGAATATCCGATTTGGCAGAAAAAGGGTTCGAAGTAAAGATTTTTCCACAAGATCAATGGCAAACAGGGGATTATGTCATATGCGAAATTTTGAACGAAGGTGGGGAGAGCTTAAAAATAGAATTGCCCAATGGTAGGATGCGAGGGGTTATCGCTGGGGAGTTTATTGTAGGCGCGTTAGGGGAACGATATGCCACTCTCGAAGCTACAGGGAGTTGGAGAAAGGTAGCTGACGATTTAAAAATGACGGTGCTCACAGGTGCTGGGCTTATGGGAAAACTGACATCGAGGTCCATGTTTATGCCAAAAATGATACAGACAATTTATAAAGGACATGCAGTCCGGGATGGGAAAAAGGTGACCATGGATGATTTTGTCGAGACAATCCCCAAGATTCCTTTTAATACACCGATAATCCTATTTGTAGGAACCTCTATGTCAGCTGGGAAAACAACATCGGCCCGAATAGTAACAAACATTTTTAAGCAAGCCGGTTATAAAGTTATGGGGGCAAAACTTACTGGCGCTGGTCGTTTTAAGGATATTTTGGCCTTTAAGGATGTGGGGGCGGACGAGATATTGGATTTTGTGGATGTGGGACTTCCTTCCTCTATTTGCCCAACCGAGGTCTATAAAGAAAAACTGGAGCAGATGCTCAGTAGAATGGCTCGCGAAAATGCAGATGTTGCTATTGTTGAAATCGGGGCATCCCCTTTGGAACCTTATAATGGTGATGTTGCCATTAACGCATTACGGGAACATATTAAATGTACTATTTTAAGTGCTTCGGACCCCTATGCGGTTCATGGTTTGATGAAGGCCTTTGAATTGGTTCCGGATATTGTTACCGGAGTAGCCTCCAATACTTTGGCAGGAGTTAAAATGGTAAAGGACTTGTGCGGTGTAAAAGCACTTAACTTGATAGATTCCACCACAACAGAAGAGCTAAAGAAGATTTTGACCGCCAAAACAGGGATGTCACTCAAAACAAAATGAAACTTTCAGAAAACGCAAAACAATTACTCAATGCTAGGTATTTGTTGAAGAACACAGAAGGGAAAATAATTGAAACCCCCGAAGAACTTTTTGGGAGAGTGGCCAAGTATGTGGCAAGTGTAGAAACAAAGGATAGAAAAAAATGGGAAAATAAATTTTATGACCTACTGGCCAATCTCCATTTTTTACCCAATTCACCAACCTTAATGAATGCTGGACTACCAAATGGACAATTGAGCGCGTGCTTTGTTTTGCCAGTAGAAGATAGCTTGGATAGTATATTCACTACTTTAAAAGACATGGCCATGATTCATCAGAGTGGGGGAGGAACGGGTTATAACTTTTCCCAGCTTAGACCGCATGGAGATATAGTTTCATCCTCTGGAGGGGTTTCCTCGGGGCCTATGGCATTCATCAAAATTTATGATACCGCAACGGAACATGTAAGGCAAGGAGGAAAACGGAGAGGAGCCAATATGGGCATTTTGAATGTGGACCATCCCGATATCGAAGAGTTTATCCTTTCCAAATCTGAGGGTAACATATTGCAAAATTTTAATCTTTCGGTGGGGATTACTGATGATTTTATGCAAGCAGTTGAAAGTGGCGGAGATTGGAAATTGATAAATCAGAGGACAAAAAAGGTTGCGGAAATCATCAAAGCCAGTAAGCTCTGGGACCAAATAGTTTCACAAGCTTGGGCTACAGGAGACCCGGGACTTATTTTTTTGGACACGATAAACAAATACAATCCAGTACCCGAAATAGGCAGTATCCAGAGTACCAACCCCTGTGGCGAAGTTCCCTTGTTCGAATATGAAAGTTGCAACCTTGGTTCCATCAATTTATCAAAAATGGTAAAACTTGATGGGGACCGAGTAGAAGTAGATTGGAGAATTTTGGAAAATACTGTCAGTGTGGCCGTTAGGTTTTTGGACAATGTAATTTCGGCAAACCATTATTTATTGCCTCAAATAAAACATGAGACCACAAGCAATAGAAAAATCGGACTTGGAATAATGGGGTGGGCCGAAATGTTAGCCCTGCTTAATATTTCCTACGCCTCGGAAGAAGCAGTTTTACTGGGGGAAAAGCTTATGGAATTTGTTCAAGAGAAAAGCTATGAGGCATCGGAAGAATTGGTTAATGAACGGGGCGAATTTCCCAATTGGAAAAAAAGTATCTTCTACCCAAACAAACCTATGCGAAATGCTACATGCAATAGTATAGCGCCAACAGGCAGTATTTCAGTGATCGCGGACACCTCGTATTCCATTGAGCCTTTGTATGCCTTGGCCTACAAACGTGTTGGTATTCTGGAAAACCAAATACAAATGGAGGTAAATCCGATTTTTGTGGGTAAAATGCAAGAATTGGGATTGTGGACCGATGAGGTTAAGCAAGAAGTATTGGCTACAGGAAGTATTCAACAACTGAAGCATATTCCAAAAGAAGTAAGAAGCGTGTTTAAAACCAGCTTGGAGATTCCATGGGAATATCATTTGCAACATCAACGAGCTTTTCAGAAATATACGGACAATGCGGTATCAAAAACCATTAATCTTTCGAAAAACACCTCAAAAGCAACTATTTCGGACATTTATATGACTGCTTGGAAGTATGGACTGAAGGGAATAACGATTTACAGAGATGGGAGCAAGGCCAATCAGGTTTTGCAGGCCTGCCATTTAAATAAAAGCACCAACTGTTGAATGTTACTTAAGATATGGCAGCGGCCAAAGCAATTTGGACCATGTCTTTAAAAGTGGTCTCACGATCATGTGCCGATAGCCTTTCATCTGTTACTAAAGAGTCGGAAATGGTTAAAATGGTCAATGCTTTTATATTGTATTTGGCTGCAATGGTATACAATCCTGCGGTTTCCATTTCAACGCAAAGCACGCCGTATTCGGCCCAAAGTTTGTATTCTTCGGGGTCATCACTGTAAAACTCGTCCGAAGAAAGCACATTTCCCGCTTTTATGGGTATGTTGTTTTTTTGGGCATAATTGACGGCTTTTATGAAAAGGTCAAAATTAGCAGTTGGAGAATAATCCGAGTTGATGAACCGGGAATTGTTCATGCCCGAAGTAGTGGAAGCTGCCATGGCCAAAACTACATCATTAAGTTTTACATTTTCTTGGTACGATCCTGCAGACCCTACACGGATTATGCTCTTTACCCCATAATCATTAATCAGTTCATGAAAATAAATCATGGCAGAAGGCATTCCCATGCCACTTCCTTGTACAGAGACTCTTTTTCCCTTGTAGGTGCCGGTGTAGCCTAACATTCCCCGAATTCGGTTGTAGCAGACGGGATTTTCCAGAAAAGTTTCTGCAATCCATTTGGCCCTTAATGGATCTCCCGGCATCAATACGGTTTCGGCAATTTCGCCTGGTTTGGCTTCTATATGCGTGCTCATGGATTTTCTTATTTGATTAAATTAGGGCCGGAAGATGTACCGATTCTTGATACACCGAGCTCAATGTATTTTAGGGCGGTCTTTTTGTTTTTAACTCCTCCGGACGCTTTTATTCTTGCCCTGTCTCCGACAATCTTTTTTAAGAGCTTTACATCTTCAAAAGTAGCGCCGCCGGTTCCAAAACCCGTTGAGGTTTTTACAAAATCTGCATGGGCCTCGACAGCCAAAACACATGCTTTTTCTTTTTCTGCTTGGGTAAGATAACAGGTTTCAATAATTACCTTTAATATTTTATCCCCGATAGCCTGTTTCATAGCTTTGATTTCATTCCGAACGGCATCATACATTCCCGATTTTAGCCACCCGATATTGATGACCATATCAATTTCATCCGCTCCATGTTCAATACAGTCCAAAGCTTCGAATATTTTTGCTTTGGTGGACATTGCACCCAAAGGAAAACCAACAACGACAGCGATTTTAATATTGGTTTTTCCCAAACTTTCCTTAGCTAAAGTAACATGGCATCCGTTGACACAAACGGCATAAAAGTCATGTTCAATTGCCTCTTGGCATAACTTGGTTATGTCGGTTTGGGTTGCAGTGGGTTTTAAGTTGGTGTGGTCTATATATTTTTCCAGTGGCATGTTAATGGTTAAATAGCTGTTTAAGTTTAAAGATAGCCAACATCTCCGACCTGTTTTTTCCTGCAAACGATTTGGCAATGGATTCTGCAGTTTCCACAATAAGTTCCTTTAAGTTCTCAGGGAATTTTTCGTGATGTTCTTTGTAGAACTCCTTGAACTCCTTAAAATATTCTTCCCCATCTTTTTCCTCGCCATTCAGCCAATCAAAAACTATCTCTATCTGGTAGGCGGCATCGGTATGGAATTCATCTTCAACGTCATCGACATCCAACCAATGCTGCCGGACATATTTTCGTAATCTTTTAATTTCGATGGGTCTTACCTGATGGTCCGCGATAGCCACATAATAGAATAATTTGCCAAGGCTTTGGTAAAATTCGTTCCCTATTTTTTCTGAGTTGAACATGATTCTTGTTTTTAATCTCAAATAAAAATAGGATAAGTAACTTTGGTATTATATGACATTTCTCAAATACTATTTTGAGAATGCTATTAGAGGGCTAATAAAAAGCAGTTTTCCATCATTTATGAAGTATCACTATTATTTTTGCGGTATTTACTGGTTCGAGACCTCCCTGTTTTATCAAAATTTTGCAATCTACCATTTCAAAGAATAAGCACCTACGGCCAATTGGGGCGGTGCCTTTTGTGCTTCGCCAACGCAAACTTTACTAAAATTGTTATGTGGGATTTGGTTAAACGCGAGGAACTGAAATTGTTCAAATCTTGGTAGTTTAGGTGAGGTAACGTTCCTTAATGCCCTCAATTTTTGCTTTATAAAAGGCATTTAGGTCATTGGCCCCTGCACCGGACCATCTTTTTAAATAAATTCTCAAATGAAGCCACTGCAAACGCCAAACACCTATTTTTTGGTAGTGTCTTGCAGAAGTATTGATCACTTTTCGTATGACCTTGAAAGCCGTTTTTTTATATAGCCGTTGAATGAATTCGTTGTCCTCGTAGACCTCATAGGCTTCATCATAACCTTTCAGTGCAAAAAAGAGTTCCCGGTGGACAAAGAGTGATTGGTCGCCTCCCCTGCAGTAACTATGGTTGATGGCGGTTGCCCACCCCATCAGTTTTAACCACCAATGGCCACTGTCAAAACGGAGCATAAAGCATCCGGCCCTTATCCTTGCATCGTGCTGTAAGGTTTGATGGATGTAATGGTCAAAGTGTTTTGGGGGAAAACTGTCCGCATGCAAAAAGTAGAATACGTTTCCCTTTGCCATTTTTGCCCCATGATTCATTTGTATGGCACGTCCTTTTTTAGAAGTTATATAATGGACATTGTCGTAAGAGGTCAATTTTGATTTAATCGCATCAGAACTTCCGCCATCGACTATGACGATCTCCCCCACGTGACCAAAAGTGTTTGTTTTCAGGTATTCCAGCAGTTGGATGACTCTGTCCGTTGACTCATTGTAAATAGGTACTATGATACTGATCATGGGACCAATATAGAATTAATTGCCATTAAGGCTCCAATCATAATCCAAATAGTCAATATCTGCATTTACGGAAATATCTATCTTGCTATAGTTTTTAATAAAGGTGCGAATATCACCATCCAAGAAATCTTTTTTGTACCATTTGAAGATTTTTGAAAGATTCAGTTGGCCTTCACTTATTTGGTTGCGCTCCGACGCTATAAATGATTTTGTAGCCTTGTTCAATTGATTGTCAAGTCCATTGGCAAGATAAGCCTTGTTCGATAATTTTGGACAAGAAGCGGAAGCACAGTTAATGGCGAAATGAATTCTGGGCTCTCCCATTTTTCTAAGGATGTTATGTTCCAAATCTCCTAGTGATATCGTGTCGTCGTGCAACGGAATTAATTTCTGACCCCAAGGATTTTTTATTTTTTTGATGCTCTCCGTTGGATAATTATCCAAGATTAAAAGTACCGTATGGGCGTTGTATAGATTGATGTAATAGGCCAGTTGTTCATTTTTGGGCCATTTTGACGTAGGCTGATTCCCCTCTAGGATATTTAAATAGCTTTCCAAAATCTGCCTGTTCTTTAAAAACCCTTGATAATCTACCTGACCCTCATCGTTTACATGTTGTTGCAACAGGAACTGCCAAAGTGTATGGTCCGCATACGTACTTTGGGTTTCTGGTGAAATCTTTGTTGCAATGCCACTTTGCTGACTTTTGGGGGCAGGTTGAAAAAGCCACGATATTATGGTAAACAAAACCGATAAGAACAGCCACTTCATAGATGTATGATTGAATTTTACTAATGTAGTCGGTTTAAATGATTTTCCTAACTAACCAAGTCTATTGATTTTCAATATACTCGTTCAGAAATTCCAAGGTGATAGTGAAACTTAGGTTTGCCCTTACATTTTGTTTAACTATATTTGTTTATAATTAAACAAAAATAAATAAACGTAGGGAAACCTAAAAAGTTTGGTCGCACGTTCTTAAATCAATAAAAATATGTTTGGGTTGTTCAAAAAAAAGTCAGAAAAAGAGAAATTACAGGACCAGTATGAAAAGTTGTTGAAAGAGGCCCATCAGCTTTCCACATCCAATAGAAAACTCAGTGATCAAAAAACATTTGAAGCTGAGGAGGTCATGAAAAAGTTGGAGCAACTTGATCAATAATTATGTCCTCTAAAGACAAACCAGACCAAGTCGTTTATAATTCAATTAATTCAGCATACGACAATGCCGAATTTATCCAGAAAAAAGTGGACTAAGTATGGCAAAAAGTGAAAATTTCACAGAAAGGGAACTCGACCGAATCATTGAAATGGCATGGGAAGATCGCACCCCTTTTGAGGCCATTACCTATCAATTTGGCTTGCTGGAAAAACAGGTGATAGGTTTAATGCGCACCCATCTAAAGGAAAGTAGTTTTAAGCGTTGGCGAAAACGCGTCAATAGTGGTGTAAGCCAAAAGCACTTAAAAAAACGGAATCCGGATATCAATCGTTTTAAATGTTCCAGGCAAAAAGCTATTTCTGGAAACAAAATAAGCAAACGCAGCTAATAGGGCTGCAATTGCTGTGCAATAAGTAGTCTAATAATCTTAATGAGATTTGCTATTTATACAACAGATATGCCTCAGAGTCGACCTACAGGAAAGTTAATGGAAGGTAGCGGATAAATTTTTGTAGCTATGCAAAAGGGAATAAATGAAAAATAAACCAAAAATAGATAGGATGCATTATACGTACCAGGATATCATGGAGTTGGACCGTATAGACCGACTCAAGATCATTAATTCCATTACAGGAATAAAGCCCGCCAATTTAATAGGTACGTTGGATAAGGACAAAACGACCAATTTAGCGGTGTTCAGTTCAGTGATACACTTGGGCAGTAAGCCCCCGCTTTTGGGCTTTATTGCAAGGCCACGATCAGTTGATTCGGGGCATACGCTCCGCAATATCGAGGAAATGAGGGTCTATACCATTAACCATATCCATCCTTATTTTACAAAAGAGGCACATTATACCTCGGCCAAATTTAACCCAAGTATCTCCGAATTCGACCGATGCGGGTTTAGCGAAGAATATATTGAGGCCTTTGAGGCGCCTTTTGTAAAGGAGAGTGTTGTGAAAATAGGTTTGCGGTTAAAAGAACTCATTCCCATTCCCTTGAACGGAACTACTTTGGTCATTGGTGAAATAGCACATCTTGTGATGCCCGATACCGCAATGGAGTATGGGGATATGGATTTGGAGCAACTCCGTTCCACAGGAATCTCGGGACTCAATAGTTATTACGAACTGAAGAAAATAGCACAATACCCTTATGTTAGGGCAGAGGAGGTGCCGGATTTCGATAAAATCAAAATATCTGAATAGGAGCGTTGCCCCGAAATACAGTTTTTAAAACATGCAACTTTGTTCATAACCGTTTTAAAGGAATAAACTTTTAAACGATTATCCGTAACTCTGAACAATGGGAAAGCGGCAAAGAAATCGCTTTATCACATATATGACAAGAGTAATACCATTGGCATAACTATTTTTTGAAAGCACCTATATTTTATAAACTTTGATAAAAAGGTAGTATCTTTTATCATTGTAATGTTTTGGAATAATGTTAAAATACCTCACCTATTTCTTCTTATTTTTTTTCCAATGGCTTACCTGTCAAGAGTTGCCGCCCATCCAAAACTATACCCCTTCCGATTATCGGGCCGAAAATCAAAACTGGGCAATTTCGCAGGCGGAAGACAAGGTTGTCTATGTAGCCAATAATAAAGGGTTACTACGGTTCAATGGAGCAGACTGGACGCTGTTTCCATCACCAAACGAATCGATTATGAGGTCGGTGAACGTGGTTGGTGATAAAATCTATACAGGATGTTACATGGAATTTGGATATTGGTCCGAAGATGGATTCGGGAGGCTTGAGTATACTTCCTTGTCTTCGAGCATGGAAGTATCTTTGTTGGAGGATGAGGAGTTTTGGGGCATCCTTAACCTGGAGGATTGGATTGTTTTCCAGTCCTTAAAACGGATCTATGTGTACAACAATAAAACAGAATCTATAAATATTATAGATGCAGAAGATACCTTGTTCCGGATGTTCAAAGTTTCGAATGAGATTTACTTTCAGGAAAATGGTAAAGGAATATTCAAAATCGATAATGGAAAGGCGAAGAATGTTTATAAAGATGACGTAGTTCTTACCGATGAGGTAATTAATATTTTTAAGGAAGGAGACACCTTGTACATGCTTACAAAGCATCATGGTTTTTATAGGGAGGAAAATGGTTCCCTTACCCAGTACAGCACGGGTTTGGATACGCTGGCGAACAAGATAACCGTGTATAGTGGCATCAGATTGAAGGACGGAAAATATGCGTTGGGGACTATTTCCAACGGTCTTGTCCTTTTGGACCAAAAGGGAAGCCTGCTTGCACACATCGATCAAATTAAGGGTATACGGAACAATACAATCCTTTCTGTAATGGAAGATAGGGACAGCAATGTTTGGTTGGGGCTCGACAACGGCGTGAGCTATTTGAACCTAACATCCCCCATAAAAGTGTACCATGATAACAAAGGGGTCGTAGGAACCACCTATGCTGCTGCAATAAAGGACAATATATTATACTTGGGTACAAATCAAGGCTTGTTTTACAAGGAAATGGGAGGCGATGCGGACTTTAAATTGATAGAGGGCACCCAAGGTCAGGTATGGTCGCTCCAAGAGATCGAGGGAACTCTTTTCTGTTGCCATCATTCAGGAACCTACAAAATAGAAGGACGGAATGCCAAAAAGATAACAAGTGTTGAAGGCGCATGGAAGATAAACCCTATATCCGTTGATGAAAACCTTTTGCTGCAAGGCAACTATGATGGACTTTACGTTCTTGAAAAAATCGGGGATGACTGGAAGCTACGTAACAAAATAGAGGGGTTTGAGAATTCTTCACGCTTTTTTGAAATTTTGGGAAACAAGGTTTTTGTAAATCATGAGTACAAGGGCATTTTTAAACTCGATGTGGATTCCACCTTCAATAAGGTAAACCGAATCTCAATGGATACATTGATCAAGGGATCGGAATCAGGTATTATTAAGTATCAAAACAATTTGTTTTATGCATACAAAAAAGGAGTGTTCAAGTACCGGCAAAATTCGGATTCTTTTGTTAGGGACACGCTATTGAGCAGTATTTACAACCAAGATGAATATGTTTCAGGGAAAATGGTGCTGGACCAAAACGAGGGTAATCTTTGGTTGTTTACAAACTCAAATATAAGCCTGCTTTCTGAAGGTTCGCTCGCAGATACTTTGCTCGTCAAATCTATTCCGCTAACGGAACATGTCAGAAACGGGATCGTTGGGTATGAGTATATTGTGAACTTTACCGAGGACGGAAAGTACCTTTTGGGAACCACATCGGGCTATATGACTCTGGATACGAAGGATTTTAAAATTCCAGATTTTATGGTTCAGATCGGGGAGATTAAAAAAGCCAGCAAGGATAGCCAAGACTGGGCCTTGGTGAGTAAAGGTTCCTCTACGGATTTTAAAAGTACCGAAAACCATATTCGATTTTCGTTTTTTTCCCCGGAGTATTACAGACTTTTCAAACCTCAATACCAGTACCAATTGGAGGGCATTTATGATAATTGGAGCAATTGGTCCGAAGACTATTCCACCACTTTTGAAAATTTACCCTATGGAGACTATACCTTCCGTGTAAGGGCAAAGATTGGTGATAAGCTTTCGAGTAATGTTCCGACCTACGCTTTTCGGATTGAACGGCCTTGGTACATAACCAACTTCATGATTGTCCTTTACATTCTGATCTTTGCCGTTGGTTCGTTCCTGATCCATCAAGCCTATAGACGCTATTACCACTCAAGACAACGTAAGCTCATTGAAGAAAATAAAAGAGAAATGGAGCTGGCCAAAGCGCAGAACGAGAAGGAAATTATTAAGATAAAGAACGAACAATTGCAGGAAGAGTTCAGGAGCAAGAGCAATGAACTTGCCGCATCCACTTTAAGCATAATCCGAAAGAACGAACTCTTGTCAAAAGTAAAGGATCAGTTGTTGTCCAGTGCAACGGACAAGAGCTCCATTAAACCGATTATCAAGGTTATTGACAAGAACATTACGCAGAACGATGACTGGGAACTGTTCAAGGAAGCATTCAACAATGCCGACCGTAAATTCCTGAAAAAACTCAAAAAGGCACATCCAAATCTGTCTCCCAACGATGTTCGATTATGTGCTTACCTGCGCTTGAATTTGTCTTCCAAAGAGATAGCACCTCTCTTTAATATTTCGGTAAGAAGTGTGGAAATCAAGCGGTACCGTCTTCGGAAAAAAATGGATTTGTCGCATGATGACAACCTTGTTGACTACATTTTAAAACTATAGTACTATACAGTTTACTTAGCTTACCTCAACATTGCCTCAACATTTGTTTACAACAGTTCATTTCTGTCAATTTGATTTTCCTTGGTGAGACCACTGTTTTAGGGGGTAAAATCAGGAATTACTAATTATTTGCAATATATTTTGCGATGTATATTTTTTGTTGAGGCATTTTTTAAGGAATTCACATTTTGTTAAGTTAAGTTTAACCTTTTACAAATAGCATCTATCACAAAATGCACCAGGAGTGCATACCTGAACTAAAAGGATTTCGGTGATGTGGTGGGGTTTAATGTAGGACTCAACTAAAACTAAACAATACTATGAAAAACTGGCTGCACGCACTGTTCCTTTTATGCTTTGTTTTTGGGGCAACTGCCCAAACGCCTAAGGTAACCGTAGAAAGCAACGAGGCAGGAATGAAATTGGTCGTGAACGGAGAGGACTTTATGATCAACGGTATGAACTGGGATTACATACCAATTGGAACAAACACGGTAAACGCAAGATTTTGGGAAAAGTCGGACGATGTTATTAAGGCAGGTCTTGATACGGAGATGTCACTTTTAAAGAACATGGGCGTCAATGTCATTCGTCAATATACAGGTGTCCCGGCCAAATGGATACGATACATTTACGAGGAATATGGCATTTACACCATGTTGAACCATTCTTTTGGACGTTATGGCCTTACCCTGGATGGTGTCTGGACACCCGTTACCATTTATGATGACCCCAAAACACAAGAGTTCTTGTTGTCCGAGGTAAAGAATTTGGTAGCGGAGTATAAAAATACACCCGGACTTCTGATGTATCTTTTGGGAAATGAGAACAACTATGGCCTGTTTTGGGCAGGGGCCGAAACGGAGGACTTCCCCGATGATCAGCAGCGAATAGACTATATAGGAGAGAGTAGGGGAAGACCCATGTACCGACTGATGAACGAAGCGGCCAAGATAATGAAGGGAATGGACACTTCGCACCCAGTGGCCATATGCAATGGAGATGTGCTCTTTATAGATATTGTGGCCGAAGAATGCAAGGATATTGATATCTATGGAACCAATACTTATCGAGGAGTTTCTTTTGGCGATATGTTCCAGGTGGTGAAGGATAAATTGGACAAACCCATAATGTTCACTGAATTTGGAGCGGATGCGTTCAATGCCATAGAAAATAAAGAAGATCAGTTTTCCCAGGCCTACTATATGGTAGGTAATTGGAAAGAGATTTATGAAAATGCCGCAGGTTTGGGAAAAGTTGGGAATTCCATTGGTGGATTTACCTTTCAATTCAGTGATGGCTGGTGGAAGTACGGTTTTGATGACCGCGAAAATGCCGATGTGCACGACACCAATGCATCTTGGTCAAACGGAGGTTACGCCAGAGACCTATCGGAACCTGGGGCCAACAATATGAATGAGGAATGGTTCGGAATCTGTGCCAAAGGCGATACCAATCCAAGGGGACTTTATGATTTGTACCCAAGAGCTGCCTATTATGCCCTTCAGGAGGCGCATCAATTAAACCCTTACGCCGATGGAGTGGATTTAAGTTTTGTGCAGAATTATTTCGACAATATCCAAATTATGGATGCCGTCCTCAAAGCAAGGGGGGACAAGGCCGCTTTACAGGGGGAAAAGAGCAATTTATTGCGCATTAGCAATTTAACGGCAAAGCTTTCCACTTTTAGCACAGGGGGCAGCTTGATTACCACCCCTGAAAATGCGGACCCCGAGGATCCCAACACATTCCCTAACCAATTGGGGTTCGACCATATGCAATCCTACTTTGTTGGTGTGGAAGGCAACCCCGCCTCCAACATGCGCGCGGAAGTAAATTTCAACGTAGTCGGAAATGTGGCGCAAAACCCGATCAATGAGATTTTTTATGAGAATAATTCACGTCCCATTGAGGTGAACACCGATCAGGGAAATGTATTGGTGCAAGATGTGAACCGAATACGGGTGTACCAAGCCGAGTTTGAGTGGAAAGCAAAGGAATTTGACCTAAGGGGCTTCTATAGGACCGGACATTATCACTGGGGATATGAGGGCGATTTCTTTGGATTTTATCCCGAAGCCAACTATGGGCCTAACCTGGATATCTACAATGGTGAAATACTGGGTATGGAGCTCGACGGAAAGGGTATTTTTAAAGGACTAAAAGTCGCCGTTGGTCCTCAACTTTGGTGGGGAGCGAACCCAACGATGCTCTTTAAGTATAGACGAAATATTGCCAACTTCAATGTCACCGGTATTTATCACCGTGATTTTGAAACGGATATTGTCCTGGACGAAAATGGACGTCGAATCTTGGATGTCAATCAAGTTCGTAGTGGTGTGATACCCCCATGGCCCACCGAAAGGGCTGCCATTGCAGTAGAACGGGAGTTTGGTAAATTTGGTTTTGAGCTCGGCGGTGTATGGTCAGGAAGCCCCTTGAACGGTATTTCCTTTCAGGATGTAAGGGGCACCTCTGGCAATTATGTGGTCTACGAAGATAGAATCCAAGCCAGCGATAACTGGGGAGGTAAGTTCAAGGTCACCTATCAAGGGGGGAAATTCAATTGGTACGGTCAAACGGCGGCTATGGGACTCATCGCCAATGGAGGTGCTGACCAAACCCTGACCTTTACCGGGTGGAAACTAAGGGATACCGGAAGCGGGAACCAGGTCAATGTATTGTCCGGGTTTACCTATGCTGCGGGGAATTTTCAAATTGCCCCTAATTTTATGTGGCAGAAGCCGCTCGTGGGAGCCATGCCTAACGATGTTCAGGGACCTGGACGTTTAAGAAATATTATAGATGACCCCTTTGCCGTAAGGGCAAATAGGGAAACAACGGCAGGTGAGGTATTATTCACCTACGACCCTACCCCTGGAACTTGGATGTACGAATGGGACAATGATCGGGCGGAGGATGCAACGTTTGCTATGAACCTGGGCTTTGTGTATCGCCATCTCCCTACGACTATGGATGCCCATATCGGATTTTTGGCCAGCAGGGAGTTTTTTGCATTTCCCAACTCGGCCCCGGCCGAAGACCTTTGGGAGGTACATTCCCGGATGGTTTCCAAACTAGGACCGGATTTGGGCATCATAGGTAATTTCTACTATGGAAACGGACAGGGTAACGGCGATTCGGACCGCTTGATTAAACGTTTTGGCGGTGACATCCGAATGATCTACAAGAATTTCAAATTTCGATATGAACAAAAGATCAACGATTGGGGTCCCTACGATTATCATAGGGATTTCAACCTAACGTACCCTGTACAATTGATGCTGGATATCTCTACGACCTTGGGTAAACCCGACTGGTTTATTCTGCCCAGTACCCAAATAGGAATCCGGGGAATCTGGCGGTCGCTTAATGAATTCTCACCGCGATACCTGCCAAATGCGGCAGCAGAATTTGCCAATGAGCCCATTTTAAGTCCCGTTGGATTTGATAACGGTAATGAATGGGAGATTATGACTTACGTACACATTAATATCGGGAAATAAAAAGACTGAGAAATGAAAAATAACAATACTATCAACTTCCGTTTTATGTTTCTTTTGAGCGTGGCGTTTACCTTGGTCATTGGCTGTGAAAGAGAGTTTTCTGATGATGTCGAATTTGCTGAATTTCCGCCAAATGGAGATGTGTTTATAGACACTTTTTCGGCTGGACTGGACTATTTCCCTTTTGTGGATGCCGGGGCCGACCCCGAAGCGTTTAGTGTCGAAACAGAAGAGGTTTATGCAGGTGATGCCGCGATGAGGTTCGATGTGCCCGCATTTGGAAACGGATTTGTGGGAGCCACATTCAATACCACGGCAAGAAGAGACCTTTCAGGTTTCGATGCACTGACTTTTTATGCCAAGGCGTCAAAGGCAGCTAGCATTAACTCCATAGGGTACGGTATATCTGGAGAAACCAATAATAAATTCCAGGTAACGGCCAATAATTTGAATGTAAGCACCCGATGGGAAAAGTATATTATACCCATTCCGGATGCCACAAGGCTGATTAGCGAAACAGGGCTTTTTTGGTTATCGGAAGGAGCTTCTACAGAAGAAGATGAAGGTGGGTATGTTCTCTGGTTGGATGAAGTAAAATTTGAAAAGCTAGGGACAATAGCTCAACCTAGACCGGCAATTCTAAACGGAAATGATGTCGAACAAGAAGGTTTTTTGGGTATCCCACTTCAAATCGGTGGATTGACTCAAACCTTTAATACTGTCTCAGGTGATGTTACCCTTTTGGTTCAACCTTCTTATTTTGATTTTGAATCATCCAACAACTCGATAGCTACTGTTAATGAACTCGGGTTGGTATCAATAATTGGCAAGGGAGAGGCGACCATTTCGGCAACTTTGGCCAACGTTGCCGCCACAGGCTCTTTGGCTCTTACGGTGGAAAGCGCTTTCGAATTTGCACCAACACCTCCTGTACGTGACCCTTCAGATGTCATCTCGATATTTAGTGAGGCCTATCAAAACGTTGCGGTCGACTATTTGAATGGATTTTTTATACCTGACGGCCAAACAACTCAAGGAGGGGCTCCACCGTTGGATTTGAACGGGGATAGAATAATCAACTATACAGATTTGAATTTTGTGGGAATAGGATTTTTTGATGATGTAGCTCCAATAAATGCTACCGAAATGACCACCCTGCATGTTGATATTAAGGTGAACGAAACCTTACAACCTGGAGACTTTATTCGACTTCAATTGCTCAATGCAGTTGGGGGCAGCAATGAAACTTCAGGCTCGGTAACCTTTGATGCTAATACGTTCACTACAAATCAATGGGTCAGTCTCGATATACCATTGGCGGATTTCACCGGATTAGGAAACCGCACTCAACTAGGATTGCTGTTTTTCATAACGGACAGCACCATCTCAGACATTTTTGTAGATAATATATACTTCTACAGGTAGCTAATAATCTCAAATTCAAGAAAAAGAAAATGAAAAATATTATTAAATACAAGAAAGTAATGGCCAAGTACCTGCCGTTTTTAATCTTCATTGTGGGCTGCGAAACCGACGACCAGCAAACCGTGGCGAGGTTTACCGAACTGACCCTTTCCGAAGAGTTTGATACGGATGGACAACCCAATCCTTCCATTTGGGGATATGAAATTGGTACCGGTGAAAACGGCTGGGGCAACCAAGAATTGCAATACTATACGGACAGGTCCGAAAATGTGACCGTACAGAATGGTGTATTGCTCATAACGGCTAGGGAAGAATCCTTTGAGGGCTCTTCCTACACCTCTGCTAGACTTGTCACGAAAGATAAATTTGAACAACGATACGGTCGTTTTGAAGCACGAATCCGTTTGCCTTACGGTCAGGGCATATGGCCTGCATTTTGGATGCTGGGCGCAGATATTGATGAAAATCCATGGCCGGGCGCTGGTGAAATTGATATCATGGAATATCGTGGGCAAAGCCCAACCGTACTTATAGGAAGTGTGCACGGACCGGGATATTCCGGTGGTGATGCCATTTCCAAAGAATTTACACTATCGAACGATAGATTTGATACCGGCTTTCACATTTTTGGGATTGAATGGGGACCGGAATATGTCAACTTCTATGTGGACGATGTGTTGTACAATCAAATTACCCCAGAAGATGTAACAGGTCCCTGGGTGTTCGACAAGCCATTTTACATTTTGATGAACCTAGCAGTAGGCGGCAACTTTGTGGGTTCGCCCAACGAAGAGACTGAATTTCCCCAAACCATGTTGGTGGATTATGTCAGAGTGTATGAAGAATTAAAAATAAACTAAACTAACTATTGATTATGAAGCAGTTAATAACCAAATTCAAGCTAGCATCAGTATTTGCACTGGTCCTGTTGCTCGGTTGCGAAACAGATGACAATGTACTCTTGCCACAGATATTATCAAGCTTTACGTACACGCTTGATGAGGATACCGGAACCGTGGAGTTTATAAATATCTCCGAAAGGGCAACCTCGTATCAATGGGATTTTGGTGATGGGGAAACATCGACCGAAATAAACCCGATAAAAACCTATATGGCCAGTGGTACCTATACCATTACCTTAACGGTCTCCAATACTGCGGGTGCAACTTCCACTTTTGAGGATGAGATTACCATAGTGATCAAAGACCCGATTACGTTGCCCATTACCTTTGATGAACCCAATGTAAACTATGACTTGGGTATAAGCACATTCAGCGGGACCGCTTTTGAAATTGTAGATAACCCAGATGAATCTGGAACAAATAATAAGAGCTCTAAAGTTGGGGCAATTACCAATAGCGGAGCAGAATTTGAGGGTGTTTTCTTTGATCTGGGTACACCAATCGATTTATCGAATAATCAAACCATCCAAGTAAATTTCTGGTCCCAAGAGCCCATAGACCTATTGATGAAATTGGAGCTCGGAACAGGAAGTGACACCGAAGTAACGGCCAGTCATGATGGAACGGGTTGGGAAACAGTTTCTTTTGATTTTACATCTACCGAAACCTTTTCGAGAGTAACCTTTTTTGTCGATGGGCCAGGAACTACCGCAGGGGATTTTTATATTGATGATGTGGAACAAGTGGAAACCATTTCAACGCCTAGCGGTTGTGAGGACACACCTATAGCGGCAACTTCCCTTCCTGTAGATTTTGAAGGTTGTGAAACTTTCCTATCTTCAGAAAATTTTGGTGACGGCATTACTTCGGGTCTAGCCCAAAACCCAGATAAAACAGGTATCAACACCTCGGATTTTGTTTTGCAAGTGGACAAACCTGCCGAGTCCAGTTTCTTTGCTGGAATTCAAAATACATTTGAAAATAATTTTGATCTCACCACTACAGATGTCTTTAGGCTAAAAGTATATTCTACCAAGGCAAATGTTGTGTTCCGATTTGAACTTGCGTTGAATCCGCAAACTGAGCCAGTTACAGGAAATCCTGCACCGGTTTTTGTGACGATACCCAATGCCAACGAATGGACAGAAGTTGAGGTTAAATTTACGGGCCTTCCCGGAGGTCCAACTGCATATAACCAATTGGTTATTAAACCGGACAATGATGAAGTAGATAGCCCAATAACAGAAGACGGAACGTATTACATTGATGATATTACCCTTGGCACCTCTGGCGGCGGAGGAGGCGGAGGCGCTTCCCTGGACGACTGTGGCGGTGACCTGGTCAACGATTTCGAAACCGATACCGATGCCATCTTCGACAACTTTGGAGGTGGGGTAGGTACCATCATCGACAATCCCGATACCTCGGTGAACACGAGCGCCAAAGTTGGACAGTACGTGAAGAATGCCGGTGAGGTTTTCGGAGGTGTGACCATTGAAGTGGATCCGGACATCGATTTTGACTCGGGTGTTTTCTCCATAGATGTCTATTCGGAGGCGGTTAGGCAACTCCTCTTCAAATTGGAAGGATTGAACATTGAAGTGGTCGTGCCGACCTCTGGAACGGGTTGGGAAACCCTTACATACGACTTTAGCTCAGTTGGAGGCAATGTGGGAACGGTAACCGCGATCACATTGATAATGGACAATGGCACACAAGGTGATGGCAGTGCGGACTGGACCATCCAGTTCGACAACATCAGGCTGTGCAGCAACAACGCTGGCGGCGGCGGAGGCGGAGGCGCTTCCCTGGACGACTGCGGCGGTGACCTGGTCAACGATTTCGAAACCGATACCGATGCCATCTTCAACAACTTTGGAGGTGGGGTAGGTACCATCATCGACAATCCCGATACCTCGGTGAACACGAGCGCCAAAGTTGGACAGTACGTGAAGAATGCCGGTGAGGTTTTCGGAGGTGTGACCATTGAAGTGGA
>NZ_JAGEMG010000015.1:0-80127 GCF_040148835.1 Allomuricauda sp. NFXS6
CCACCTGGGATACTACTGCCAATTTAAAGCCTAAGTTGTAATCCTTTTGGGTCCGCTTAACTGTTTTGTTTGTTGATGATTCCATAAATAAGTCGAATTGTTGTCAACTTATTTCAGGACGGGTCATTGCATATAAAAAAAGCGCCTTTTAAAAGACGCTTTTAAGTGTTTTTTCAGCACTTTACTGAAGTATCATGTGTTCCTTTTCACCATCTTCATTGATCATGGTAAAGCTGGTCCGGCCATATCGCGTAATTTCACCAAAGTACTTTTTAGCATCCTCTATATTATTGACTTTGTTTCCGTCAACTTCAATTATGACTTTGTTTCTTAGGTCATATTTTCCATATCCTTGAGGGACATCAGTGATTTTTACACCTTTGGATACCCCGAACTTTTTTATGTCCTCTTTTGATAGGTTTTTTACTCTGAACGACGTGGCGGGGAGAATAACACTATTCTGCTTTTTTAAGGTCACGTTTTTCACCAAGCTTTTTCCATCCCGGTCCAATGTTACCTGAACTATATCACCTGGTCTTTTTGCAGAAAGGTAACCGGTAAGCTCGGAGAATTTACCGATTTCGATATTGTCTACCTTTTTGATGACATCACCTTCCATCAAACCGGCATCATCAGCTCCCGATTCCTCTTCCACACCAGCGATGTAAACACCTTCCAATTGGTCAAGTCCCATTTCGATAGCGGCTGGCGAATTGGTATTGGCAGCAGAAATACCCAAAAGCCCTTTTTGAACGTTGCCGAACTCCATTATATCCTCTACTACCTTTTTAGCAATATTACTTGGAACCGCAAACGCATACCCTACGTAAGACCCTGTTTGCGAAGTAATGGCTGTGTTAATACCGATAAGGTCACCATTGGTATTTACCAAAGCACCCCCACTGTTACCTGGGTTAACGGCAGCATCGGTCTGTATAAAGGATTGGGTTCTTCTGGGGGAAAGTGATCTTGCTTTGGCACTCACAATACCCGCCGTTACTGTCGAGGTAAGATTGAACGGATTCCCAACGGCCAAAACCCATTCGCCAATTTTGGTGTTGTCGGAATCACCGAAGGCCAAATAAGGTAGTGCCCCTTCCGCATCAATTTTTAAAAGAGCGATATCGGTATCGGCATCGGTGCCAATAACTTCGGCTTCGTACGTTTTGTTATTGTTTAAGGTTACTTCCAATTGACTGGAATTGGCGATAACGTGATTGTTGGTCACTATATACCCATCAGGAGAAATTATAACTCCAGATCCAGTTCCCACTTGTGGGGTTTGTTGGCGTTCATAACCGTAAAAGAACTCAGCAATACTGGATGGACCTTTACTTATGGTCATATTTTTTACGTGGACCACAGAATGGACCGTTTTTTCAGCCGCCAAGGTGAAATCAACCTCATTGATTCCAGCTCCTCGGGCTGAGGTGTCCAAATTGCTGGTCGTCACAAATGGAGTTTCCTGTTCCGAAGTGACCCATTTATAGCTTTCTTTCTCAAAAAATAATTTGTAAGCTCCCAGTGTAATGGCTCCCGCAAATACAGAGACTAGGAATAAACTCGCTATTTTCTTCATAATTCAATAATTATTTAACATTTAGATTTATCAAAATTAAAAGATTTCAATTTTGGATTAAGTCGGTTTAACGCTGTTTTAACTACAAAAAAAACCTTAAAGAATCCCATATATTTGTTCCTTTGTAGATGTGAATATGGAACTACAGTTTTTTAAATATCAAGGAACGGGAAACGATTTTGTAATTATTGACAATCGTCAGGATATATTTCCCAAAAATAATACCAAGCTTGTTGCAGAACTCTGCGATAGAAGATTTGGCATAGGTGCGGATGGATTGATACTGCTCGAAAATGACAATATGTCGGACTTTAAAATGGTGTACTACAATGCGGATGGAGCGGAAAGCAGCATGTGCGGCAATGGTGGACGTTGCTTAGTGGCCTTTGCCGATTATTTGGGTGTAATTGATAAAGAAGCCACTTTTAATGCGGTTGATGGATTGCACCGTGCTACGGTAGAAGGAGATATTGTTAATTTAAAGATGATCGATGTGGACAAGGTCCACGAAAAGCAGAACCATAGTTTTTTGGATACAGGTTCCCCGCATCATGTGCAGTTGGTAAAGGAACTGGAAAAGTTCGATGTTCAAAAAGAAGGTAAAAAACTCCGTTACGGCATTTACGGCGAGTCCGGAAGCAACATCAATTTTGTGGAGCAGACCAAGGACAATGCTTTTGATGTACGAACTTACGAAAGGGGAGTGGAAGGTGAAACTTTCTCTTGTGGTACCGGCGTTACCGCAGTGGCCTTGGCCATGCACGAATCCGGTAAAACGGATGCCAACGAAGTACATATCCATACCGTTGGGGGCGATTTGACCATTTCTTTCGAGAAAAAGGATGGAAAATACAGCAATATCTTTTTAAAAGGACCAGCCATACAAGTATTTAAAGGAACCATCGAATGCTCAATCTAAAAGGACAACAAGTTTATTTGCGAGCCTTGGAGCCCACCGACCTCGATTTTTTGTACAAACTGGAAAACGATACATCGGTTTGGGAAGTGAGCGGCACCTTAAAACCATACTCCAAGAAAGTACTACAATTGTATCTGGATAACGCTCATAGGGATATTTATGATGTAAAGCAGTTGCGACTTTGCATAAGTAATCATCAAGATGATTGCATTGGTTTGATCGATTTGTTCGATTTTGACCCCAAACACCGCAGGGCGGGCATCGGAATCGTGATTGTTGAACCTGGGGACAGAAACAAGGGGGCAGGCGCAGAAGCACTGTCACTTTTATGTAACTATGCTTTTTCCACCTTGAACCTGCATCAGTTGTATGCCAATATTTTGGAAGATAACGAAGCAAGTATCCATTTGTTCCAAAAAATGGGTTTTGAAGAAGTTGGCATCAAAAAAGAATGGATCAGAACCAGTAAAGGGTTCAAGAACGAAATAATGTATCAAAAGATCAACTCAAATGAATCTTAAAAAAGTACTTTGGGCAACGGCTATTCTGGGGCTGTTGATTTGCGGTTTTGTAGCCTATCAGATCTATAGTGCCATTTTTAGCCCCAATACACAGTTCAATAATGATGAAGCATTTGTTTACATTGAAACGGATGCATCTTTTTCCGATGTAAAAACCTCATTGGAACCTTTGTTGAAGGAGCTATCCACTTTTGAAGCTGTCGCCAAGCGCAAAGGATATATGACCAACATTAAAGCTGGAAAATATGCTTTGAAAAAGGGGATGAACAACAACGAGATTATCAATACCCTGCGAAGTGCCAATATTCCAGTTCAGGTGTCGTTCAACAATCAGGAGTCGGTTGCACTCCTGGCGGGCAGGATTTCCGAACAAATTGAAGCCGATAGTCTTTCCTTGCTTCAATCTTTTAATGATTCCAGTTTTTTGGAAGAAACCAAGTTTGACGAAGACACCAAGCTGGCCATGTACATTCCCAATACCTACGAGTTTTTCTGGAATACCGATGCGGAGAGTTTCAGAAATAGAATGCGAACCGAATACGATCGTTTTTGGAACGAAGAACGTTTGCAAAAAGCTGAAAATCTTGGGTTAAGCCCAAATGAAGTCATTTCCTTGGCAGCCATTGTTCAAAAAGAAACCGTCAAAGTGGATGAACGTCCACGGGTGGCCGGAGTTTACCTGAATAGAATACGTAGGGGAATGCTGCTGCAGGCCGACCCCACGGTAATCTATGCCATCAAAAAGGAAACAGGTAATTACGATACCATTATAAAGAGAGTGCTATATCGGGATTTGGAAATGGATTCACCTTACAACACCTATAAATATGCAGGTGTTCCTCCAGGTCCGATTACGATGCCTGATATCTCATCCATTGATGCGGTTTTGAACCCTGAAAAACACGATTATCTCTATTTTGTGGCCGATGTTTCAAACTTCGGGTACCACATATTTGCCAAAACCTTGGCGCAACACAACCGAAATAAAGTACAGTACACCCGTTGGTTGAACCAACAAAAAGTAATGAGGTAGCACTCTTTATCGTTGATTTTCATCACTTTAACGTATTTTAAGGCTGATTTAAGAAATCTTTATGAGCTTTAGGGTATCCGTTAAGTTAACTCCCCCTATATTTGCCGGCCAATTTGATTTTTGATACGTATATAGTATTGAGATCACAAATATGAACATTATGAAAAGATGGATAGGTTTTATACTGCATCTTGCCATGATCGTAGTTTTGACAAGTTTTGGTTCTTACACCGTAATGAATAAAAGGGATATTGAAATCCCTGATTCACTTAAGGTAACGACCAATTTGGAAATCTTTGCACCGAAAGATTCCATTGCACTTATTGACGAGGACGAGGTTACACCACCTCCTTTTCTGGGCAAAGCCTTTAATGGCTTTAAGGAAGCACTCGCTTTTAAAGAATCCCAGGGTAAATATCATAGCGTAAACACATTGGGTTATTTGGGTAAATACCAGTTTGGTAGCAGTACTCTAAATTTGATGGGGGTTTACGATATGGATGAATTTTTGGGTAACCCAGAACTTCAGGAAAAGGCTTTTGAAGCCAACATTGCCCGAAATAAATGGATTTTGAGAAGAGACATCAAGCGCTTTAACGGAAAAACTATTGGAGGTGTCAAAGTAACGGAATCCGGTATTTTGGCCGCGGCACATTTGGCCGGGGCTGGAAACGTGAAGAAGTATCTACGATCTTATGGACAAAACGATGTAACTGATGCTTATGGAAGTAATATCTCGTATTATATGAAAAAATTTGCAGGATACGATATTTCCAAAATCAAGCAACAGAAAAACGCCAAAGTTTAATTGGTAGAGAAGTAGCACAAAAAAGCTCCGAATTTCGGAGCTTTTTTTATGCGTGAATTATATATATGGTCGGTCTTTTGTCCAAATCTATTTCAATTTCGCCCCACTCGTGAACACTTTTTGTTGAGATAAACTCCGTTGGTAAAGTAATATCGCAGGCAATGCAAAGCCTAGTAGACTTTTGAAGCGTTTTTAGAAGCTCTTTTACCAACTTGTTATTCCGATACGGTGTTTCCATAAAAATCTGGGACTGGTTTTTGTCCCGCGACAATCGCTCCAAACCTTTTAAGTTTTTTTTGCGTTCGGCTTTGTCAATGGGCAAGTAGCCGTTAAAAGCAAAGCTCTGTCCATTCATCCCGCTGCTCATCATGGCCATTAAAATGGAGGAAGGCCCAACCAACGGAACCACTTTAATTCTTCTTTCATGAGCAACACGAACAATGTCGGCGCCAGGGTCGGCTATTCCAGGGCAACCAGCCTCGGATAAAATCCCAATATCATGTCCATGGATACAGGGGTCCAAAAATGATGGAATTTCTTCCGGGTTGGTGTACTTGTTCAATAATTGTAGGTGGAGGTCTGGTTGTGATTTGTTTGGGCTTACCCTTTTTATAAAGCGTCTGGCCGTTTTTTCATTTTCCACAATATAGTGGTCGATGCGTTCTATGGTTCCTTTTACGGAGATGGGCAGCACTTCCAAAGGTGCATTGTCCCCCAAGGTGGTGGGAATCAAGTAAATTTTGCCCACGACTAAACCGGGTTTTTCCTCTTCCATGGGGTTAATTTAGTTTTTTCGCAATTGCCTCGCAAGCGCTATCGATCATTTGATATACACTTTCAAAACCATCATCACCACCATGATAGGGGTCGGGCACTTCTTTGATGCCCAATTCCACCTCATTCAACAACAATTTTACCTTGCTGGTCTCGGCTTTGTTTTCCGCCAAACTGGCCACATCGGAAAAATTGCTTCGATCCATAACATAGATAAGGTCAAACTCGGAAAAATCTTGTTTTGAAAACTTCCTGCATCTCTGATTATCAATGCTCAGTCCATATTTACGTGCAACGGCGATAGAGCGTTCGTCGGGCGGATTGCCAATATGGTACCCGGCCGTACCTGCAGAATCTACAAAAACATCTTTGGAATCAACCTTGGACTGTAAAATGCCTTCGGCCAATGGTGATCTGCAAATGTTTCCCAAGCAGACCATCAAAACTTTGGTTTTCATAAATGTTATTGTGAAGTGTTAGGAGAACTTCTTGCTCAAATCCTCAATGTACTTTCTGAATTGCTTATCGGTCTCCGCAAGGTTGTCCACCGTTTTGCATGCATGGAGCACGGTCGCGTGATCGCGTTTTCCAATTTGAGATCCAATACTGGCCAAGGAAGCCTTGGTAAATTTCTTCGCAAAGAACATGGCCAGTTGTCTAGCTTGAACAATGTGGCGTTTTCTAGTTTTGGATTGAAGCGTGGCCACATCCATTTCAAAGTAATCCGACACCACTTTTTGGATGTAATCGATGGACACTTCGCGTTTGGTGTTCTTTACAAACTTTTCAACCACTTGTTGTGCCAGTTCCAAGGTAACCTCACGCTTGTTGAAAGAGGATTGTGCAATCAATGAAATAATGGCACCTTCCAGCTCACGAATGTTGGTTTTAATATGTTTGGCTACGTGATCTATGATGTCTTCTGGCATCTCAACCCCATCGCGGTATAACTTGTTCTTCAGGATGGATACGCGAGTCTCGTAATCTGGGTTTTGCAATTCTGCCGATAGCCCCCATTTAAAACGGGACAGCAGACGTTGTTCAATGTCTTGCATATCCACGGGAGCTTTGTCCGATGTCAAAATCACCTGCTTGCCGTTTTGGTGCAGGTGGTTGAATATGTGAAAGAAAACATCTTGTGTTCCAGATTTACCCGATAGGAATTGTACATCATCAATAATAAGAACATCTATCAACTGGTAAAAGTGGATAAAATCGTTTCGGGTATTCTTTTTGACCGACTCTATATATTGTTGCGTAAATTTTTCAGCAGAAATATAGAGCACCGTCTTTTCAGGATACTTGTCTTTAATTTCAACTCCGATGGCATGGGCCAAGTGCGTTTTTCCCAAACCAACACCACCAAAAACCAATAATGGGTTAAAGGATGTACCTCCGGGTTTGTTGGCCACGGCCATACCAGCCGATCTTGCCAAACGGTTGGAGTCACCTTCCAGGAAATTGTCAAAATTATAATTGGGATTTAACTGGGATTCAATTTTTATATTTCGAATCCCGGGAATCACAAAAGGATTTTTTAGCTCGGGACTTTTGGAGGTGATCGGCACATCCAATTCCTGTGGCCCCACAGCCGTACGGTTGGAACTTGGAATTTGTTCCGTAAAAGGTTCCTTGTTACCGTACTTATTTTCCATTTTTATAACGTAAATCAGCTTTGCATTGCTACCCAACTCGCGGGTCATGGCAACTTTTAAAAGCTTTACATAATGTTCTTCGAGCCATTCGTAGAAAAACTTACTGGGTACTTGTATACTGAGTGCCTTATCAGTTAGTTTTATTGGTTTGATGGGTTCAAACCATGTTTTGAATGCCTGCGGTTGGATGTTATCTTGGATAAAAGCCAAACAGTTGTTCCATACGGAATTAGCAGTAGCACTCATAGAAGTTTTTCCTTGTTTTAATGGTTAGCTTTAAACTTAAGAGTAAACATCTAAAGGGTTAAAAGATGCTTATTGGATGCGACAAATATGTGAACAAATCTTTTAAAAAAAAAATGAAATTCGCATTGAAAGTTTTGTTTTTTTTTCGCATGTTACCCTCAAAATAAACAAGCCTTTAAATATATAATTTTTCAGTTAAAAATGGGTCTAAATTCATATTCTTTTCGGGTTCGATATGCAGAAACCGACCAAATGGGGGTTGTTTATCACGGAAACTATGCACAGTATTTTGAATTGGGTAGGGTAGAGTGGTTAAGAGCCATGGGAATAACCTACAAGAGCATGGAAGATAACGGTATTATGTTGCCCGTAATTTCCTTACACATTAACTATAAAAAGTCTGCGTTGTATGATGATTTACTAACCATACAGACCAAATTGAAATCCAAACCTATGGTCAAAATCGAGTTCGACTACAATCTGTTGAACGAGTCTGGTGAACTATTGGCCACTGCAAACACCGTTTTGGCTTTTATGGATAAGAAAACCGGCAAGCCCATAAAATGTCCAGATTATATTTTAGAGAAATTAGAGGATTGATATTTTAGGAGTTAGGAGTTAGGAGTTAGGAGTTAGGAGTTAGGAGTTAGGAGTTAGGAGTCAGGAGTCTTTGTTCTCATATCTATTAGCGAAGCGGTCCTGAATCTAACAGCGCAGCGGTCTTGTATCTAACTTTGAAGCAGTCTAAATTCAATTATTCCCTTATTGTCACATCTACACCATGCATTTCATCGAAAAGTTGGAACGTTTCCTCTAATTCGCTCAATCGAACAGAAACGGTAAGCTCACAATCCAACTCCATTTTTTGGGAAACAATATTCAAATCTTTCTGTTTGATGGTCCGCATAACTATATCCATCACAGGATATCCAAATTGCAAACGTAATTCAGCCTTTACGGTCCTTTTTACGATTTTGGCACTTTCCAGGGCCATTTGAGCAGCGGTTTTGTATGCCTGAATCAAACCACCGACCCCAAGTTTGGTGCCGCCAAAGATTCTAGTGACCGTAATCAACACATTGGTGACATCAAAAGATTGAATTTGTCCGTAGATGGGCATTCCCGCCGAATTGTTGGGCTCCCCATCATCATTGGCCCGATATGTTTTTTTTTCCGTTCCCAATTGCCAAGCATAGCAAACATGGTTGGCCGTATGGTGTTTTTTTCGAAGTTCCTCCACAATCGGTTTTACATCATCTTCCGAAGCAATGGGATGGACCGCAGCATAGAATTTGCTTTTTCGGTCTTTATATAAAATCTTGGGCGAAGGTTTGCTGACGGTGCGATAAACATCTTCTTTTTTCTCCATCAGAACAAAGCTACCAATATTATGCTCAAAATGGCCAAAGCAACACCGCCCCAGTTTTTAAGGCTCAACTTTTCCTTAAAGAGTAAGATTCCGAATATAGTAGAGAACATTACAATAGCGACATTATTTAAAGTAAAGATAGCAGCGCTGCTCAAAATGTCCGAACGTAGGGCGCGAATAAGAAAATAGATAGAGAAATAATTCGGTATTCCGAGAGCGATTCCCCCCAGTATATTTTTGAAGTTGATTTTCAACGGAGTTTTCACCGACTTAATACCGACAAAGATGAAACCGGTCAAGGCTGCAAACCCAAATATCATTGATGAGAAAACCGGAATTTCCTGATCGGTCAAATGGATTTCCTCAAAATACTGGATGCTAGTGTCAATGATTCCAGAGCCCAAAAAAACGAGCAATGGAAGGATAAGTGCTTTTCGGTTTATCCTGATGCTCTTCACTTTTACCGAAGCCAGATACACGGCAACCAAAGCCAAAATAATCCCGATAATTTGCAGTGCGCTCAATTGTTCACCGTACAACAACATTCCCATTACAACGGGAATGGCCAACGACATTTTGGTAGCTACAGAGGCGACGGAAACACCAGAAACTTGAGCGGTTTTGGCCATAAGGTTGAAGATTACAATAAAAAGTACACCTAATAATATAGGGCCGATAAACCACGATTTGTTAGTAAGGTCGCTTATGCCAACGGGGCCATCATATAAAAAGAAACCTACCGTACAGGCCACAACATAGTTGGTGATAATGGCATATAGCGTCTGGATTTTAAAAACATCGAACAGTTTAAAGACCACGAAAATTAAGGTGGAGCTCAGAACGCTCAAGATAAGGTATACCATTTACAGTTTTGATTTTAGCTGGGTTATGTCCTCTTTGCCCACTTGCAAGTTCCAGACATTAATGCCCAGTGCAGCCGCGGAATTGGTGTTCTCTTTCACATCATCCACAAAAAAGGTTTCTTCGGGTGTCAACTTGTTCTCTTGTAAAACAAAATCAAAGATTTCTACGTCCGGTTTGCGCATCCCCATTTCGTAGCTCAAGTAGAATACATCGAACGCATCTTTAAACCTGTTGAACCGCTCCACCCCCATTTTTTCCTTTACACATTCGATATGTAGGTCATTGGTGTTGCTTAACAAAATCATTTTAAATTGATTTTCTATCGCCAATTGCTCAATAAACTCCAATCGATGTTTCGGAAAATCCAATAAAATAGAGTTCCAGGCTTGCGTTAAATACTCTCTACTGGCATTTGGGAAATGAGTAGAAACTTCATGCAAAAAATCAGAAGAAGCGATAAGCCCTTTCTCGTAATTCTGAAACAAGCTTTCCAAATTTGGAGTGACCTCGGTAAACCCATGCTGTACCATAGCCTTTGCCGTGGCAGGTTTATCCAAATTGATGAGCACATCGCCAAAATCGAGAATAATGTTTTTAATCATTGGAATAAAAGGTTAAGGTATCGGTCAATATCTTGTATTGATGCTGTAAAGTTCCCTGTAATTTCGGAGCTGGCAAACCGCTTTTAAAACAAATGGCACCTTTAAAAATGCGAGCCTCGTCCCACAGGTTTTCATCCATAAAAGTTTGAAGCGTTTTTGCCCCTCCTTCAATAATTACGCTAGTGATATTATGTTGATGTAGCACATCACAAATTTGAGCGGCCAAGGGTTTTGAAAAATCCAGCAAAGCATAATCGATACCTTTAATATATAACGATTCATCCCTTACCGCTGTCAAAACAATTGTCCGTACCGATGTATCCAAAATGTGAAAACTCGAATCAATCCTTAAATTTTTGTCCAATACAACACGAATGGGGTCTTTGCCAGCCCAATTTCGTGTGGTCAATTTGGGATTGTCCTCCAAAACGGTTCGGGTGCCGACCAAAATGGCTTGTTCTTGGCTGCGCCATTGGTGCACCAACTGCTTGGAATGGGCATTGGTAATCCAAAAAGGTTCGGGATTGCTTTTTCGTAAAGTTGCATCGGGCGCCAAAAAAGCATTATCCGACTCCGCCCATTTCAAGATAATGTAAGGTCTTCTTTTCTCTTGAAAGGTCAAAAATCGTTTGTGATGTTCCCTGCATTCATCCTTAAGAACACCTATTGTGACCTTGCAGCCTGCATCTTCCAATTTTTTGATGCCTTTGCCGGCTACTTTGTCGTGGGGATCCTGTAATCCAATAAAAACTTCCTTGAGTTTGTGATGGGCAATTAAATTGGCACAGGGAGGGGTTTTTCCGTAATGGGAACAAGGCTCCAAAGTAACATATAATGATGATTCCTTCAGCAAACTCTTTTCCTTGACCGAGTTGATGGCATTCACTTCGGCATGTGGACCTCCGTAGGGAGAGGTAAAGCCTTCACCAATTATTTTTTGATCGTGGACAATTACGCAGCCCACCATCGGGTTTGGGGCCGTGGTTCCGTGGCCTTTTTTGGCCAGCTCAATGCAACGAAGGATGTATTTTTGATGTATATTCACCCCGTAAAAATAGAATATTAAAAACAGAATATGGGAGATACGGTGATTCGTGAAATAACCCCCGAAGACAACGCACAGGTGGCCCAGGTAATACGGAAGGTTTTTGAGGATATGGGTGTGCCCAAAGTGGGAACCGCCTATGCAGATAAGGCGTTGGATGATATGTACTCTAATTACAATGTGCCAAAGGCCGCTTACTTTGTAGTGGAGCATCAGGGGCGGATTATTGGTTGTGCAGGTGTTGCACAATTGGACAATTACGATGGAAATGTATGTGAACTTCAAAAAATGTACTTTTTGGAAGAGGCGAGGGGCAAGGGCCTTGGTGCCAAAATGATCGAAGCTTGCTTGGACAAGGCCAAGGAATTTGGTTTTGAAGCATGTTATCTGGAGACCATGCCTTATATGGAAGCCGCTCAAAAATTGTACAAAAAGAACGGTTTTGATTATATAGATGCCCCAATGGGAAATACAGGTCACTATTCCTGTCCGGTTTGGATGCTTAAAAAGTTGTAATGCTCCTCAAAGAAATCAAAGATATTTTCCATAAAGAGTTGGGCAAAGTCTATCCCAAAGAAGAAATCGATTCTTTTTTCTACTCCTGTATTGAATATTACCTAAAATTGGAACGCTTCATATTGGCCATTCAGCCTGGCCTAACATTGAACAAAGAAGAAGAGCAGCCCTTTTTTGAAGCAATGTCCCAATTGAAGTTGGAAAAACCACTTCAATATATATTAGGGGCAGCCCATTTTATGGATTTGGAGCTTCAGGTGAACGAAAATGTCCTTATCCCACGACCCGAAACCGAGGAGTTGGTCCAATGGATTTTGGAGGATGTTAAAAGTCGGAAGCCTGAAGTCGGAAGTCAGAAGTCAGATATTGGAGGTCGGATTTCAGATAACAACCGTAAGGACTTTAACCCTTCACCCATAACCATTCTGGATATCGGCACAGGCAGCGGTTGTATTGCCATTGCCTTGGCGAAACACCTTCCTGATGCGCAGGTTTATGCCTTGGATGTTTCTGAAGAAGCACTGGAGGTTGCTCAAAAAAATGCAGCATCAAATGGAGTGGATATTGGGTTTATGCATCAGGACATTCTTAATCCAAAAATTGATTCTAAACTTACTTTTGATATAATTGTATCCAACCCGCCATACGTCAGAGAGTTGGAAAAGAATAAAATCCAAAAAAATGTAAAAGATTTTGAACCAGATACAGCTTTGTTTGTCTCGGATGAAGACCCTTTGTTGTTTTACAAAGCAATCATAGATTTTTCGGAGAATAATCTAAAAGAAAATGGAAGCCTGTACTTCGAAATCAACCAATATTTAGGGGAGGAAACCAAAGCACTTTTCAATGCCCGTAATTTTTCGGAAATTGAACTGCGAAAAGATATTTTTGGCAACGATAGAATGCTAAAAGCAATTAAAAAATGAACATCCAAGATAAAATAACGTCCCTTCGCGAGGAGCTAAGGGAGCACAACTATAAATATTACGTGCTCGATGAGCCGTCCATTTCCGATTACGAATTTGATATGAAGCTGAAAGAGCTTCAAAAACTCGAGACGGAACATCCAGAATTCAAGGACCCAACATCGCCAACATTGCGGGTAGGGGGAATGGTCACAAAAAATTTTGAGACCGTTCCCCACGAGCATCGAATGTATTCTTTGGATAATTCCTATTCCAAGGAAGATTTGGAGGATTGGGAAAAACGCATTCAACGTATTTTGGGTGATGCCGAAGTTGAATTTACCTGCGAATTAAAGTATGATGGAGCTTCCATAAGTCTAACCTATGAAAATGGACAATTGGTGAAGGCCGTTACCCGTGGGGATGGTTTTCAAGGTGATGATGTAACGAACAACATTAAGACCATAAAATCGGTTCCCTTACAGTTGAAGGGGGACTATCCACCAAAATTTGATATTCGAGGTGAAATTATTTTGACGCTCGAAGGCTTCGCGAAAATGAATGCAGAGCGTGTTGAAGCTGGTGAAGACCCGTATATGAATCCAAGGAACACGGCATCTGGCAGTTTAAAGCTTCAAGATAGCGCCTTGGTGGCCCAACGCCCGTTGGAATGTCTGTTGTATAGTATTGCCGGTGAAAATCTGGGAGCTACATCTCAATTTGAGGTTCTTGAAAAAGCCAGGTCATGGGGGTTTAAGGTGCCAACCGTGGCAAAGCTTTGTAAATCGACAACGGAAGTAATGCAGTTTGCAGATTATTGGGAAGTGAACCGTCACAATCTGCCCTACGAAACAGATGGGGTAGTGGTAAAGATAAACAGCATCCAGCACCAAGAAGAGCTTGGCTACACCGCTAAATCCCCAAGATGGGCGATGGCCTACAAATTCAAGGCCGAGCAAGCAACAACAATCTTAAATAAAATCACCTATCAAGTTGGGCGTACAGGCGCTATTACCCCAGTTGCCAACCTAGAACCTGTTTTATTGGCGGGAACTACAGTAAAACGTGCTTCCTTGCACAATGCCGACCAAATAGCGAAGCTTGATGTCCGCGAAGGGGATACCGTTTTTGTGGAAAAAGGAGGGGAAATCATCCCAAAAATTGTAAAGGTCGATTTTACTAAGCGAGCAATAGACTCAAAGCCAACGGAGTACATTACCCACTGTCCCGAATGTGGCACTGAATTAGTTCGAAAGGAAGGTGAGGCGCAGCATTTTTGTCCAAACGACATTGGTTGTCCACCACAGATAACAGGGCGTATTCAGCATTTTATTTCCCGCAAGGCCATGGATATTGAAGGTTTGGGGAGCGAAACTGTGGAGCTACTTTTCAATGAGGGGCTGATAGATGATTATGCAGACCTCTATACTTTGACCAAGGAACAAATCCTGCCATTGGAACGTATGGCTGATAAATCGGCCGAGAACTTGGTGCATGGAGTACAGACATCCAAGGAAATTCCGTTTGAGCGGGTACTTTTTGCCTTGGGAATTCGATATGTCGGGGAGACCGTAGCTAAAAAGCTGGCAAAAGCCTTCAAAAATATCGATGCATTGATGGCCGCTTCACCGGAGCAATTGGTTGCTGTGGATGAAATAGGGGAACGGATTGCCGAAAGCGTAGTCAATTTTTTCTCGGAGCCCGTCAATATGGATATTATTGACCGGTTAAAATCCTACGGATTACAATTTTCATTGTCAGAGGAACAATTAGAGAATCAAACCGAATTGCTCAAAGGGCAGACGTTTGTGGTTTCTGGAGTGTTCGAGACCATCAGTAGAAATGATTTGAAAAAAATGATAGAGGACAACGGGGGCAAAGTGGCATCATCGGTATCTTCAAAAACCAGTTTTTTGGTTGCTGGTGATAAAATGGGACCAAGCAAGCGGACGAAAGCAGAAAGCCTGGGGATACCCATTATATCGGAACAGGAATTTTTGCAAAAACTTGAATCATGATACCAAAAACCTTCGAAGAATTTGAATCAACCTTGGAACAGAAGGGACCGCCAAAAGAATGGCCAGATGCTTTGCAATCCCTTTGGTTCGATGCAAAAGGGGATTGGGAGGGCTCACACAATATTGCACAAGATCTTCAATCCCAAATGGGCAGTTGGATTCACGCCTACCTGCACCGCAAAGAAGGTGATAAATGGAACGCTGGCTATTGGTACAGAAGGGCCAACAAGCCTTTTCCGGAATACAGTTTGGACGAAGAGCTAAGAGTTCTGGTCAAAGCGAACCTTTAATCAATAAACAATCAACATTGAACAATTATCAATAGGGTACTCGTCATTCTGAAAGAGCATAGCGATAGAAATATCCTAAGGTAAAATCAACCATAATTTTTAATCTTCAGTCATTTCGAAATGAGATGTATAGCATCAGAATGAGAAATCTGAACATAAAGCGTAAAGCGCCTGGAGAATCTCCTTTACAATTGTAAGTTTTAGGTTCAAGCGAAAAGCATTCGTGGCTATTCGTGAAATCCGTGTCCATTGTTATTCCTGCCAAGGCAGGAATCCATTATTTAAGAGACTAAGAAAAAGTAAATTTTGATGAGATTCTTCACGTTTTTAAGAATGGCAAAGAAGTTGATGAGTCTCAATTATTGCAATTCGTGTCGAAACACTTCACAATAAACAATCATCAATTATTACTTTTACTTTTTGCCCTTTTTCTTTTATCCATCCAACAATCGAATCATCCAATAATCGAATCATCAGACCCTAGAGTATCAAACCACAATACTCACGCCTTCGGCAGAAGCATTTTTGTCCGTGTCAAAATAAAAATCGATACGCCCAAGGTTGATACCGTAGCACCCCACTTGGTTCACTAATACGGAGTTTCCGTTTAGGTTGGTGCGTACATCGGGTTTGTCCAAAAAAGTATGGGTATGTCCGCCAATTATGAGGTTGGTGTAAAACGTCCGTTGTGCCAATCGGGTATCGCAGGGTATTTCTGGGTTATTGTAGTTGTAGCCCAAGTGGGATAGACAGACAATCAAATCGCATTGCTCTTCTTCTTTCAGTTGCTTTTCCGTATCCAAAGCAATCTCGTAAGGATTCAAATATTGCGTATCCTTGTACAGTTTTTTGGTGACCAACCCGTCCAATTCAATACCAAGACCATAAACACCGATTTTAACACCATCAACCATATAAATTTTAAAAGGTTTTACATAACCATCCATAACGGTATTGGAAAAGTCGTAGTTGGCAGAAATCATCTCAAAAGTGGCATTGGGCATTTGTGCCAACAAACCATCTATACCATTATCAAAATCGTGGTTGCCAATGGTGGCCGCATCGTAATTCAGTTTGCTCATCAGTTTAAACTCCAATTCACCTCCATAAAAGTTGAAATAGGGTGTGCCCTGAAAAATATCACCTGCATCAAAAAGCAGCGTATTGGGGTTTTCGTTGCGAATCTGTTCCACCAAAGTGGCCCTTCGGGCAACCCCGCCCAAATTGGGGTATCTGGAGTGGGAAGAAGGAAAGGTATCGATATGACTGTGCACATCGTTGGTGTGCAGAATAGTAATTTTCTTTTTCCCAAAATTGGAGCAGGAACTTAAACTAAGGCCCCCAAGGCCAATCAGGGTAGAGGCTGCAGTAGTGTTTGATATGAAATCCCTTCTTTTCATTTAGTTCAATATTTTTATGCGATCGTCAGCTTCAGCTTTCAAGGTATCTACTTTTTTAAGATGGTCGATGATGGCATTGCGTAAAAGATAGTCGGTTGCTGTTCTTGAAATCATTTCATCAAAAAAACCAACGCTCGGTCCACCATTTACCAAATAGTCGGAAGTGGCCACGTAGTAATTTCGATTTTCATCAAAAGGTCGACCTTGTATGTTTACGGTTTCCAGCGAACGGTCTTGGTTGGTTATAATTTCAATGCCCGATACCGGATGCCTTCGGGGAGATTTGGCTACAAAATTGATCAACTGTCGGGTAGCGGAACCGCTGAGTTCCACCACTTCAATATAATTTTCAAAGGGCATTACCTCATAAGCGTTACGGGCGGTTACATAGCCTTGGGAAATTATGGAGCGCACACCACCGGCGTTCAGCACCACAAAATCCACTTGCTTGCCCGATCTGGACTTAAAAATGGGGGCAGCTTGTTCCAAAACAATGTCCGCCATTAAATTGCCCATGGATGAGGTGCGATCGCCATCATTCAACAATAGGGCCTTGGGAGCATAGGCCAAGGTACTGTCCAGCACCTCGTTTATTCTTTTCCTGTAGGGCTCCACAAAGCTGACAATAGAATCGGTTTGGGTAATTGTAGTATCTACCGGAATATTCTTGCTCTCAATTTTGACGAGTTTACCTGTATCGGTTTTACAGGCCATAAAAAAACAAAAAGTTGTAAATACAACAAATTGTTTAAATTTTAGATTGTTCACGTGCGTATCTTTGTTAAGTCGTCTTGGTAGATTATTTACCTTTGTAAAAATCATCAAAAATATGTTTTTGAAAGGACTCCAGGACAAATTTAAGGTTAAATCCGGGCTAAAATATTTAAAGGAGGAAATGGAAAAGCCTCCAAGGTCCGTGGCCAGGGAAAAGGGAATTACCAGCATCGGCTGTATTGTTGACGTGGATAATTTCCAAAAAGCAGAGGCCTTTTACGAACTTATTGATGAGTTTGCGTTACGGCCCAATGCTATTAAAATTATTGGCTACAAAAGGGAATACGACAAAAACTCACCGTATGCCATCCAAATGTTCTCGGATAAGGACCTAGGATGGAAAGGGCAGATAGAGAACGGTTATGTTCTTGAGTTTTTGGGGAGGGAGTACGATATGTTGATCAATTATTACGAAGAAGATAATTTGATGATGAAGTTGTTGTCGGTAAAAACTCCCGCTCGTCTCAAAGTAGGTTTAGGCGCCCAGGACCCCAAGGTCAACGATTTGATCTTAAATACATCCATAAACGATTTTAGGTTGTTCAAGGATGAGTTAAAGAAGTATTTAAAGATTTTACAAGAAATTTGAACAAATGGAACAATTGATCGGAACAGGAGTGGCATTGATAACCCCGTTCAGAGAAGATTTATCGGTAGATGTTGATGCATTGGAGCGCGTAGTGGAATACAACATTCAAGGAGGCGTGGATTATTTGGTAGTGTTGGGCACAACCGCTGAATCTGCAACGCTCTCACAAGCCGAAAAACAATTGGTGGTCGATGTTGTGGTTCGTACCAATGCAGGAAGACTACCTTTGGTACTTGGTGTAGGGGGCAACAATACCATGGCTGTGGCCCTAGAGTTAAAAACATTGGATCTATCGGATTTTGAAGCAATCTTGTCCGTTTCACCTTATTACAACAAACCCACGCAGGAAGGAATATACCAGCACTTTAAAGTAATTTCGGAAGCATCTCCCATCCCTGTTGTCATGTACAATGTGCCTGCTAGAACGGGAAGCAATATGTTACCCGAAACCACCTTGCGATTGGCTGAAGACTTTTCCAATATCGTTGGAATAAAGGAAGCCTGCGGAGATTCGGTGCAGATAGATAAACTCATCAAGTACAAACCAGAAAGTTTCTTGGTGATTTCCGGTGATGATGCCACTGCTTTGCCGAGCGTATTATCGGGTGGGGCAGGAGTAATCTCGGTGCTGGGCCAAGGATTGCCCGTACAATTTTCAGAGATGATCAAATTTGGTTTGGAAGGCAATGGAGAAGGCGCCTATGACATCCATCATAAGCTAACCACTTTAATGTCCCTTATTTTTGAAGAAGGTAATCCGGCAGGCATCAAAAGTATTCTTGAGCAGAAAGGTATTTCCAGGGCAACGGTTAGGTTGCCTTTGATGGAAGCAACACCCACTTTAAAGGAGAAAATTGCAACCTCGCTGAAAGTGCTGGACAGGGCACATGCTTAAAGTTCGTTAAATGTTGCCCAAATTATTGGGGATTGGCCAGCTTACCCTTTACATTTGAATGGTGAAAATTCTTTTTTTATCCGTTCAATATCACTAATTTTGCAAAATGTTTTTGAAAATGAGGTCAATACTAATTCTTTGTGTAGCAGCCGTTCTTTTGGTTTCCTGCAGTGAGTACCAAAAAGTGCTCAAGGAGACCGATACAAAGGCCAAATATGAAATGGCCGAGAAGCTATACAATGAGGGTGATTATAAAAGAGCAGTTCGCTTGTTCGAACAGATTGCACCTACCTATGTGGGGAAACCCCAGGGAGAACGGGTCATGTTCTTTTTTGCCGACAGTTATTTTAAAAACGGTGATTATTATTTGTCAGGGTATCAGTTTGAACGTTTTATCAAATCGTATCCGCGAAGTGATAAGATTCAGGAAGCCAGTTTTTTGGGGGCCAAAAGTTATTATATGCTCTCTCCAAGATATTCTTTGGATCAAACCGATACGGACAAAGCCTTGCTGAAGCTCCAAACCTTTATCAACAATTATTCGGAATCGGAATATTTTGAAGAGGCCAATGCCATGGCCAAGGAGTTGACCACCAAAAAAGAGAAGAAACAGATAGAGATTGCAAAGCAATTCAATAAATTAGGGAAGTTTAATTTACCTGTATTGATATCGGCAATAACGGCCTTGGATAATTTTATCACCGACAATCCCGGTTCCGTTTACAGGGAAGAAGCCCTTTACTATAGAATCGAAGCAACTACCGTGTTAGCTTTGAACAGTACAATAGACAAGCAACAAGAGCGATTGGAAGAGGCTCTTGATTCTTATAATAATTTATTGCGATATTTTCCGGAGACGAAATTTAAAGATGAAGCAGATAAACTTGCGGAAACAATTCGACAGGAATTAAGCGTATATACACCTTCCTTATCCAAATAAAAATTAGTTTTTAAACTACTGCACATGCAAGATTTGAAAAACACAAAGGCCCCGGTTTCCACAGTAACACTCAACAGAAACGAGTTCGACGCGAAAACCGAAAACATTTACGAAGCTATTTCCATAGCTGCAAAAAGAGCTATCCAAATCAATTCCGAAATAAAAAAGGAATTGCTGGAGAAGCTGGAGGAATTTGCTACTTACAGTGATAGCTTGGAAGAAGTTTTTGAGAACAAGGAGCAAATCGAAGTTTCCAAGTTCTATGAAAAATTGCCAAAACCACACGCTTTGGCGGTACAAGAGTGGTTGGAAGATAAAATCTACTACAGGAATACAGAGAAAGACGCTTAAGAAATGCTTCGCGGTAAAAATATCCTTTTGGGAGTATCCGGGGGAATTGCCGCCTACAAGACCACATTTCTTGTTCGTTTATTGATTAAAGCTGGTGCCCAGGTCAAAGTTGTTATGACCCAGAGTGCCAGCTCTTTTGTTTCTCCCCTCACGCTGTCCACACTCTCTAAAAATCCAGTTTTATTGGATTTTGTGAATGAAGAGGATGGCAGTTTGTCCTGGAACAACCACGTGGAGCTAGGACTTTGGGCAGATATAATGCTTATTGCTCCCGCCACGGCAAATACCTTGTCCAAAATGGCCAATGGCACTTGCGACAACCTCCTTTTAGCCACTTATTTATCCGCAAAATGCCCGGTTTATTTTGCCCCGGCCATGGATTTGGATATGTACAAGCACCCATCCACCAAAAATTCACTCGATAAGCTACAATCTTTTGGAAACACAATGATTCCAGCCGAATCCGGTGAACTGGCCAGTGGATTGCATGGGGAAGGACGTATGGCAGAGCCAGAGGATATCATCAGTTTTATAGAGACAGATTTGTCCAAGGGGTTGCCATTGACTGATAAAAAAGTACTTATCACTGCGGGACCCACGCAAGAGGCCATCGACCCCGTTCGTTTTTTGGGAAATCGCTCCACGGGCACTATGGGATTTGAACTGGCCAAAAAAGCAGCCAATTTGGGAGCCAAAGTAATATTGGTTTCAGGTCCAACCCATTTGAACATCGACCATAAAAATATCGAATTGATTCGGGTAACTTCAGCACAGGAAATGTACGAAGTCTGTCACGAACATTATGCTGATATGAACGTTGCCATTTGTGCCGCCGCGGTGGCAGATTATCGTCCTAAAACCGTCGCTTCGGAAAAGGTAAAGAAGCAGGAGGGAGATATGAAGATAGAACTGGAACGAACCCCTGATATTTTAATGTCGCTTGGTGAGATTAAGAAAAATCAATTCTTGGTCGGGTTTGCTTTGGAAACCCAAAATGAGCTCGAAAATGCCAAAGGCAAACTCAAAAGAAAGCATTTGGATGGCATAGTGCTCAATTCTTTAAAAGACGATGGTGCAGGATTTGGCGGAAGTACAAATAAAATCACCTTTATAGATAAGAATTCGGAGATAAAAACGTTTGATTTGAAGACGAAGCCTGAAGTAGCTTCCGATATTTGGGAAGAAATCATCTCCAGAATCCATGCGTAACATACTTTTTTCCGTTTTTCTATTGTGTGCTGCCTTTGGGAGTTATGCACAGGAATTGAATTGCCAGGTTACTGTAAACTCAGACCAAGTGGGGCAGACCAATCAGCAGATTTTTAGGACTTTGGAACGCTCCCTTAACGATTTTGTGAACAAAAGTAAATGGACAAACAGGGTGTACCGCGAAAATGAGCGGGTCAATGCACGTATGTTCATTACCGTTACCCAATACGAATCGGACCGTTTTGAGGCCAATATCCAGATTCAATCCACACGCCCCGTTTTTAATACCACCTACGAAAGCCCTGTTTTTAATTATAAAGACAACTCCTTCAATTTTCAATATCAGGAATTTCAACCTTTGGTGTATAATCCCAATAATTTTGATTCCAATTTGGTAGGGGTTATCTCGTACTATGTTTATGTTATTTTGGGATTGGATGCAGATACGTTCTCCTTGGAAGGCGGAAACGATTTTTACCGTAGGGCCCAGAATATTGTGACCCAGGCACAAAGTTCCAGCTACAGTGGTTGGAGTCAGGATACAGGTGACCGTAGCCGTTTTGAATTGGTTGACAATCTTTTGAGCAACTCGTTTCGGGAGTATCGTATCGCTATGTACAACTATCACAGAAAAGGTCTCGATATCTTGGCGGACAATAACAGTACGGGCAAACAAATCATAGCTGGTAGCCTTCGTTTGTTTGAAACGCTCATCAGCCGTAGGCCCAATGCCTTTTTGATTCAAACTTTTTTTGATGCCAAGTCCGAGGAAATTCAGAATATCTTCTCCGATGGCCCCAAAGTGGACATTGTTAAGCTCAAGGAAACCCTGAACAAAGTAGCTCCATTTTATTCCGGGACATGGAATGAGATAAATTACTAGGGCAATCCGTTGTGCATTTTGAACATACAACTTAGTTCTGGGAGTTGGTTCGAGTGATTTTGAGGAACGAAAAATCGCGTTGCATTGAGCGGTGCCGAAATGTATCGAGAACTTTTTTGAGACAAAAATTCTTTTTCTCGATACAAATTTCACTCATACTATCGTGAAATCCACTCGAAATGACGAATTTTATCGAAATCTACAATGGGTTAGTGCAATTCTATAAAGAGGTTTATCTTTACGGGTAAAATCTTCCATATTGCTAGTAAATCTATCCATCCAAAATTACGCACTCATTGATGATGTAAGTGTTTCGTTTTCCAACGGATTCACCACAATAACCGGTGAAACGGGTGCAGGGAAGTCAATTCTCTTGGGAGGTCTTTCCATGGTACTGGGAAAGCGCGCCGATTTATCATCATTAAAAAACACGGCGCAAAAATGTGTTATTGAAGCAGAGTTCGATGTATCCAAATATCAACTTCAGCCATTTTTTGAGGATAATGACTTGGATTATGACGATAAGACCATTCTTCGTCGTGAAATCCTGCCCAGTGGCAAATCCAGGGCGTTTGTAAACGATTCTCCCGTTACTTTGGATGTGATGCGGGCATTGGGCGATCAGTTGGTGGATGTACACTCCCAGCACCAGACCATGCGCCTTACCGACAACGATTTTCAGATGAAGGTGCTCGATGCTCTGGCCGACAACTCAGAAAACCTGTCAACATACGCCGAAGAGCTTGAAAGGTTACGAACGGCATCCAAGGCGCTTCAAAAATTGGAAGATTTTCAGAATGAAGCGGATAAAGAACACGATTACAATAGTTTTTTGCTGGAAGAATTGGAGGCAGCAAAACTTAAGGAAGGCATGCAGGAAGAATTGGAGGAGGAATATGAGCAGTTGAGCAATGTTGAGCAGATTATGGAACAATTGTCCGCGGGCCATCAATTGTTGAACGATGAACAATTGGGCATTGTGGGCCGCCTTACCGACTTAAAACGTGCATTCCAAGGGCTGACGGATTTTGGCACTGATTATAAATTGTTGAGCGATAGGATTCAATCCGTATTGATCGAAACCGACGACATTGCATCGGAATTGGAGCAGTTACAAGAAGGCGTGGAAGCGAATCCTGCCAGACTCGAAGTGGTGAATGGACAATTACAGCAATTGTACGACCTTCAGAAAAAGCATCATACGGATTCGGTTTCGGATTTGATTGTCATTCGGGAGGATTTGGCCCAAAAAGTGGATGCAGTGGCCAATATTGAGTCCAAAATCAAACAAAAACAAGAAGAAGTCGCTACCATCACCAAAAAAGTGGATGCCTGGGCCAAAAAAATAAGCGACGGCAGAAAGGCCGTCATCCCTAAATTGAATAAAAGACTCCAGACGAACCTGGCATCGTTGGGTATGCCATCGGCTACTTTCAATATTGAAGTGAACCCGTCCAAATCCTTCAAAACCAATGGAAAAGATGATTTGGTTTTCTTGTTCTCCGCTAACAAAGGCTCCAATTATGGCGAGCTGAAGAAGGTGGCGTCAGGCGGGGAGCTTTCCCGAATCATGTTGACGATAAAATCAATCTTGGCGGAATATGAAAACCTACCCACCATGATGTTCGATGAGATCGATACAGGGGTTTCCGGGGAAATATCAAACCGAATGGGGGAGATTATGCAGCAAATGAGCAGTACCATGCAGGTATTTTCCATCACACATCTACCACAGGTCGCATCAAAAGGGCGCTATCAATTTAAGGTATATAAAGAGGAGGGGGCAGAAGGAACAAGTACGCACATCAAACAATTGAGCAAGGATGAGCGCGTTCGCGAACTGGCCGAGATGTTGGGGGGCAAATCCTTGTCCGAATCTGCATTGGCCCACGCCAAGGAGCTGTTGCAATAATTAGACTTAGTGTGCAAATTGTCAGTTCGAGTTTTTTCAGAATGAAAAAGTATCGAGAACAAATTTATATCTTAAAACACTCATTTCTCGATACAATTTTTTACCCTTACGGTTTAAAAATCACTCGAAATGACAAACTTTAATTAAAAGTAAGACTATACTTTATCGCTGAATTTATTTTAGGGTCCCATAAATAGGGCTATTGGATGGGATGGGTGCTGAAACAAGTTAAGCATAACGAGAATCTATCTATTTGTGTTGGGTTAACATTCAATTAGTTTAAATATCTTTGTCTTACAATCAACAATAGCAAGAAACTATGGCATACAATCTTTTAAAAGGTAAAAAAGGAATCATTTTTGGCGCTTTGGACCCTAACTCCATTGCTTGGAAAACCGCAGAACGTGTTCATGAAGAGGGAGGTACATTTGTACTCACCAACGCACCCATCGCTATGCGCATGGGACAGATCAAGGAACTGGCGGAGAAAACCAATTCAGAAATTATTCCCGCAGATGCCACTAACGAAGAGGATTTAAAAAACTTGGTTGAGAAGTCCATGGAGATTTTGGGAGGAAAGCTGGACTTTGTGCTTCATTCCATAGGAATGTCCGTCAATGTTAGAAAGGGAAGACAATATACAGACGAGAACTACAGCTTTACTGAGAAGGGTTGGGACGTGTCCGCACTATCCTTTCATAAAGTAATGCAATCGCTTTACAAAGCGGAAGCTATGAACGAGTGGGGAAGTATTGTTGCTTTGACATATATGGCAGCGCAAAGAACGTTCCCCGATTACAATGATATGGCCGATAATAAGGCGTATTTGGAGTCTGTGGCGAGAAGTTTTGGGTACTTTTTTGGAAAAGAACATAAAGTAAGGGTAAATACCATTTCGCAATCCCCAACCCCAACTACGGCTGGGCAAGGTGTAAAAGGGTTTGATGGATTTATCAACTACGCGGAAAAAATGTCGCCATTGGGCAATGCCACCGCAGATGATTGTGCGAACTACACCGTTTCTCTTTTCTCCGACCTGACCAAAAAGGTAACCATGCAGAACCTATTCCATGATGGTGGCTTCTCCAATACAGGGGTGAGCCAAGAAGTAATCGATGAATTTTCGGAATAAACCTTAAAAAAATATAGGAAGAGGCTGTCTAAAAAGTCTTCATAACTTGATTTGTCAGGTTGAGCCTGTCGAAACTGATATTGATTATCAGTAGGTTGAAAATATTTCGACAAGCTCAATATGACATTGCCTTACTTTTTAGACACCCTCTTTCTGTTTCAAATGAACACGCTTTTCTCCATAATAGTTCCAGTTTACAATAGGCCCGAAGAAATTCGGGAACTGTTGGAAAGTCTTCGACAACAAGATTTTCAAAAAGATTTTGAGGTGGTCATTGTGGAGGACGGGTCTACGGAACCTTCGGATAGCATTGTGGAAAGGTTTCGGCACAAACTCAACATTTCCTACTATTCCAAGGAAAACTCAGGCCCCGGAGATTCCAGAAATTTTGGAATGAAAAAGGCGAAGGGGAATTATTTTATTATTCTGGATTCGGATTGTATTCTCCCCAAACAATATTTATCAGAAGTTGATAAGGAGCTGAACAGGTCATTTGTGCATTGTTTTGGTGGCCCTGATGCTGCCGATGCATCATTCACCACGGTGCAAAAAGCCATTAATTATGTAATGACTTCATTTTTGACCACAGGGGGTATCCGTGGCGGTAAAAAGGCGGTAGGTAAATTTCAACCCCGTAGTTTTAATATGGGGATTTCCAAAGTTGCGTTTGAAACAGCGGGCGGTTTTGGCCAAATACACCCAGGCGAAGACCCGGACCTTACTTTTCGCATATGGAAAGCCGGGTTTGATACAAGATTGTTCCCCAAGGCATTTGTGTACCATAAAAGACGCATTGACTGGAGCAAATTCTACATTCAGGTGAATAAATTCGGGATGGTTCGGCCCATACTCAACAAATGGCATCCTGGAACCGCAAAACCTACCTACTGGTTTCCTACCTTGTTTATACTGGGGTTGGTCACCGCTTTAACGCTATCAATTTTTGGACTTTGGTTGCCTTTAATGTTATATGTGTTCTATTTTTTCATATTGTTTTTGGATGCACTGGTCAAGAACAGGAAGCTTGTGGTGGCTGTTTTGGCCATATTGGCCGCTTTGATACAGTTTACGGGATATGGAATAGGTTTTTTCAAGTCCACAATGTTGCTTAACTTTAGTAATAAGAATCCAGAGGAACTGTTTCCCAAACTATTTTTCAAGAAAAAATAAAAGTGTTTAAAAAGGTATTGAACGGCCTCAATCAAAAGAAAGCGAAAGTATTTTCGCTATTCCTGCTATGCTCCTTTTTGGCTTGGTTTATCAGCAACCTTTCGGAAACGTACGAGTCAAGGGCCTATTTTACGCTTAATTATAGAAATCTTCCCGACTCGTTATTGTTGGGTAAAAATTCCAACAATCAAATTGAAGCCAAACTCAGAACCAGCGGCTTTCAGTTTTTATACTACAAGGTTTTTAAACGCCGCATCGATATTGATGTTTCCCAAGTTAAATTTCAAAATGGTGGTTATGTAATGAGTGAAGAAGCATTGCGGAGGCAAATCGATCAGCAGCTTTCTCAAAATATTTCTGTCTTGGATTTGGACCGCAGTGTATTGGATGTGGATTTATATCAAGTGGACTCCAGGAAAATACCCATTGAACCTAAGTTGAACATACAGCTTCAGCAAAATTATATATTGGATGGTAAAATCAAAACCTCCCCTGATTCGGTAATAGTGAAGGGCCCAAAAAACGAGATAGATACGATAGAGACCATTAAAACAGCACCCATACAGTTAACCAACATTAATGAAGATTTTTCCAGCGAAGTGAGCTTGGTTTTCCCCAAAGGCTTGGAAAACAGTATTTTTTCAGTGGGTCGAGCAACCGTAGTTGGTAAGGTATCCAAATTCTCCGAAAAGGTTTTTGATGTGCCCATTCAAGTTTTAAACATACCCGAGGGATATCAAATTAGAACCTTTCCCAATTCGGTAACCGTGCTGTGCAAGGCCACCATAGAACGGCTGAAGGAAATATCGGCTTCAGATTTTGAAGTGGTCGCAGATTACGGTCAATTGGATGGGTCGGAGAGCAGTAAACTGTTCTTGGAGATTACCGAAAGTCCGCAAAAAGTATACGACATAAAGCTGGAAGAGAATACCGTTAACTTTGTTTTGAAACAGCAATGATGATAGTTGGACTTACAGGAGGAATTGGCAGTGGCAAGAGCACTGTGGCCAAAATGTTCAAAGAATTGGACGTTCCCGTGTACAATTCCGATAAGGAGGCAAAACTGTTGATGGAAAACTCAGAAGAAGTCAAATCTGCGATTATAAATTTATTGGGGTCGGAATCTTATGGTGATGAAGGGTCGTTAAACCGGCCTTACATAGCCAATAAAGTCTTCAATGATCCAGAATTACTGGACAAACTGAACGGAATAGTGCATCCGGCGGTGCGGGATCATTTTTTAAAGTGGGCCCAAAACCAAAAATCACCCTATGTTGTGCAGGAAACCGCACTGATTTTTGAAAATGAAGCCGAAGATAAGTATGATTATACTATCTTAGTAACAGCACCTGCCGAAATACGTGTTCAAAGAGTAATGGATAGGGATAGGGTGACCAAGCAAGCTGTTGTTGATCGCATGAAAAATCAACTGGATGATGATCAAAAGCTTGAACTCGCCGATTTTTCGCTCAAAAACTTTGAATTGGACAAAACCAAAAGAAAGGTTAAAGAACTACATCTCAAACTTTTAGCATTAGCATCAAAATTTTAACATTTATGTTAAGTTTTGGTTAAACGCTAAAATTACTAAATGTTAAATTTTTAATTTTACGCCGATGAACAAGAAGCTATTCGTTCTTCTGGTTGTTCTTATGAGTTTATCCCTTTTAGGGATAATATTTGTGCAAGTTTATTGGATACGTACCTCCATAAACGATAAGGAAGAACAATTCTCAAGAACAGTCACGGACATTCTGGATAAGGTTGCAAGTAGGGTAGAGAAGCGGGAGATGAAGGAATATTCAGATCGTTTGGCCTCTCTTGCAGACAGTATAGGTGAGCCCAAGAGCACACAATACAAGAATTTTTTGTTTGTAGACCGTGATTTAAATTCTGATGAGATTCTTTTTTATTCCCACGGAATCCTCGAAGAAGATTACAATATAACCTCAGCGTTCTTTGATATAAGTCAAGGTGGTGAAGATACTACTACCATAAAAAATTTTACCAGCAAACGTACAAAAGCGGTTTTCAAGGAAGAGTATGGACTGGATGGCAAGAGCTATAGCCTCACGCCGATACAGCGTGCAGAAAAAATCGGAGGTCTAAGCAGTATTGATAAAGCCGCGTGGGAGGATGTTTTTATGGAAGCTGCCAAGACACGTCCAATCCATAAACGTGTTTCCAAGCAAGAATTGGAACTGTTGCTCAGTCAGGAGTTGAGCAACAGAAATATAAATACGGATTATGAGTATGGGGTGTATAGTCAAGGTTACCCAACCAAGATAAGGTCCAGAAAATTTAAATTTTCCGGTTCCAAAATGTACAAAGCTCCCATTTTCAAGGATAGCGAGGGGGTTTCGAACTTTTCCTTGTTGTTGACTTTTCCGAGTATGAAGAAGTACATATTTAGCTCAGTAATGGGAATGGCGTTGCTGTCCTTGGTATTTACATTGGTAATTGTGTTGGCATATTCCAGTGCCATTTACCAGTTAATCAAACAAAAGCGGATTTCCGAGATCAAGTCAGATTTTATCAATAATATGACGCACGAATTCAAAACACCAATAGCGACGATAAATCTAGCAGTGGAAGCGATTCGAAATCCAAAATCCATTGAGGACAAGGAAAAGGTATTGAGATACTTGGGCATGATTCGTGATGAGAACAAACGTATGCACGCTCAGGTTGAGAATGTCTTGAGAATATCCAAACTGGAAAAAAATCAATTGGACATTAGCAAGGATAGGGTAAACATGCATGACATAGTAACCGATGCCATTGCCCACATTGATTTGATCGTGCAGGATAGGGGAGGGTATGTCAACGCCCACCTTGATGCCGAACGGGCCGATGTGTTGGCCAATGAGATGCACATGACCAATGTGATAGTAAACATTCTGGACAATGCGGTAAAATATTCCCCGGAAACACCCAAAATTGATGTGTACACCGAGGTAGCCAAAAACAGCATTATTATAAAAGTACAGGACCACGGAGCGGGAATGAGCAAAGCCGTACTTAAAAAAGTATTTGAAAAATTTTACCGGGAGCATACCGGCGACATACATAACGTTAAAGGCCATGGATTAGGTTTGGCCTACGTAAAACGAATTATTGACGATCATCAAGGTGAGGTTTATGCAGAAAGTGAAAAAGGAAAAGGAAGCACTTTCTATATAAAACTCCCTTTAATTTAAAAAGCGAACTATGGATACCGAGAAAAAAAAGATATTATTGGTTGAGGACGACCCAAATTTTGGAATTGTCCTTAAAGATTATTTGACCATGAACGATTTTGATGTCGTTCTGGCCAAAAATGGAATGGAGGGTTTTGAGAAGTTCAAAAAAGACAACTACGATGTGTGTATTTTGGACGTAATGATGCCGTACAAGGATGGATTTACACTCGCAAAGGAAATCCGTGAGAAGAACGAGAACGTTCCCATTATCTTTTTGACCGCCAAGACTATGAAAGAGGACGTTCTTAAAGGGTACAAGGCAGGCGCGGATGATTACTTGAACAAGCCTTTTGACTCTGAAGTACTTTTGATGAAGCTAAAAGCAATCCTACAAAGAAAAGCATCTGGCTCTCTGGCCGACAGCAAACAATTTGAGTTTGAAATCGGAAATTTCCACTTAAACTCAAAGTTACGATTCCTAAAATATAAAGAAGAGGAGCCCATTAAACTATCTCCAAAAGAAAACGAGTTGCTACGTTTGTTGGCACTTCACGAAAACGATTTAATGCCAAGGGAATTGGCGCTGACCAAAATCTGGAGAGACGACAACTACTTTACCTCAAGAAGTATGGATGTGTATATCGCCAAGTTGAGGAAATATCTCAAAAAAGATGACTTGGTAGAAATCCTTAACATTCACGGAGAAGGCTTCAGGTTGGTTGTAAAAGCTGAAAACGAGCAGTAGCAAATCGCTCAAATAACTAATAAAAGAGACTGTCTAAAATGTGAGGTTTCGTCAACCTGAACTTGATTCAGGTTCTCATAGTGATTTGTTTATCAGTATGATGAGATTCTGAAATAAATTCAGAATGACGTGTTTCAATACTTTTTAGGCAGTCTCTTTTCTGCTGAAAAAAGGGGTCTTTAATCGTAAAGTTTTTTTATTATTTCCCTGACCATTTTGGCAGGAGTGTTGTCAATGGAGACAGTGATTGCTTTGGACGGGGCTTCCAAAGTATCAAATTGTGACTGCAACAGTTGGGCAGTCATAAAATGATTTTTTCTTTTATCCAATCTGGATTTTATAAGTTCAAAAGACCCCTCCAAATAAACAAACATCATACAATCTCCCATTCCAGCTCGTAAAAGGCTCCTGTAATTCTTTTTTAGAGCGGAGCATGCGATAACCGCGCCTTTATGCCGATGTTCTATGGCCAGTTTATTTAGGGCAATGAGCCATTCTTTTCGGTCTTCATCGTTCAAGGGCTGGCCCGAACTCATTTTTTTTACGTTGGCTTTGGGATGAAAGTCATCACCATCATAAAAAGGTCGCGAGAGTTTTTCCGAAAGCAGTTTTCCGATGGAACTTTTACCGGAACCACTGACTCCCATAACTACAATCACAGTTTTACCATTAGGCATAAAGGTTGGTTTTTAGTTGGTCTGTGACCATTTGTAGTACCTGGTTTGGCTCACCATCATAAGGTATCCACAAAATGCCATTATTTTTTCGCAACCATGTCAGTTGCCGTTTCGCAAATCGTCTAGTATTCTTTTTGATTTCCGAAACAGCAAATTCTAATGTGGACTGCGCTTCAATATATTCAAAAAGTTCCTTGTAACCAACTGTTTGTAAGGCATTGAGTTTTTTGTGTGGATAGAGCTTTTTGACCTCATTCAGCAATCCTGCGTCCATCATCAGGTCAACGCGGGTATTTATTCGGTCGTAGATTACTTCCCTTGGCGCATCTATCCCAACATAGAGTGTTTTAAATGACCGTTTTGGTTTGGGGAGGTTCAGGAATGAGGAGTATGGTTTGTTCGAGGCAATGCATACCTCCAAAGCTCGAATCAATCTGTGCGGATTGTCTAGATCAACGCTTTTGTAATATTTTGGGTCCCGTTGCTTTAATTCGTTTTGAAGGGGCTCCAATCCTTCTTCTTCCAGCTGCTGATTTAATTTTTCCCGTATTTCGGGGTCAACTTCGGGAAACTCATTCAACCCAGATACAACCGCATCAACATATAGTCCGCTACCACCGACCATAACAACTATATCCTTCTTCAAAAACAAATCATCCAATAGGTTGATGGCCTCTTTCTCAAAATCTCCTACGGAGTAGGGTTCAAAAATACTTTTATGTTGGATGAAATGATGTGGGACCTTTTTCAATTCTTCTTTGGTCGGCACAGCTGTGCCTATTTCCATTTCCTTGAAAAATTGTCTTGAGTCGGCAGAAAGTATTTCAGTATCAAAATGATGGGCCAGTTGAATGGCCAATGCGGTTTTTCCAATCGCTGTAGGCCCCACAACCGTCAATAAAACTTTTGTGCTCATAATGGGTGTCCGCAATTATAACAGTGGGTGGCGTCGTCCCTATGGCCCTCAACAGAGCAACTGGGGCAGGCCTGGGTATTTACGTGCACTAAAAAACCTTTATCATCATCATTTTCTTTTTGGTTGTTTCTATTTCGCGCAAATTCTGCGGTAACAATTCCCGTGGGAACAGCAATGATACCATAACCCAAAATCATGATGACAGTGGCCAAAAATTGTCCTAGGTTGGACTGTGGCGCAATGTCCCCGTAACCCACTGTGGTTAGGGTAACAATAGTCCAATAAATACTTTTTGGAATGCTGGTAAAGCCAGATTCATCCCCTTCCACAATGTACATAACCGTTCCCATGATAACGGATAGAATCAAAACCACATAGATAAAGACTGCAATTTTTGCCCGACTGGCCTTTAAAGCAGACTGCAACTGGGAAGCTTCGCCCATAAACTTGACGAGTTTCAATATCCTGAAAATCCGAAGCAAACGGAATGCCCGTACCGCCAATAATACTTGTGAGCCAGCCAAAATGTAGGAAAGATATAATGGAATAGTGGATAAAAAATCAATGATTCCGTAAAAACTGAAAACGTACTTTAATGGTTTTTTGATACTTATCAATCGGGCAATATATTCCAGGGTAAAGAAAATTGTAATCACCCATTCAAGGGTCAACAGTGTTCTGTGGTACTTCTGATCAAATTCATCAATACTCTCCAGCATGACCAAAACAACACTGATGATGATAAGGATAAAAAGAACAATATCGAACAACTTACCTGATGGAGTATCCGCTTCATAAATGACTTCATGAAGTTTGTTTTTCCATTTTGATAGTGGTTTGTGCTCTTTCAATGATCAGGAGGTTAACGGTATGGTTTTTAGTCGGTTATTTTTTCTCAGATAGGTTTCCACAATAAATGTAGTGTTTTCATCGCTTCGTATCGGCGTCATAATCGATTCCAATATAGGAATATTATTGATTTGATGGTTGAGTTCCACATAGCCAAACCCTTGAAGACAACCATTTTTGATCAAAATAAAACTACGTTCCCCGGTTTCCCTACCACGATCGGTCAATGCAATACTCTTTTTTCGGATGCTGTATTTTTCAAAAGCAGAAAGCACTTTTTGATTGCAATCCGATGCAGTAAGTTCAGTTTCTCGGTGTATGCACACTTCATCTTCCCGCAATGAGCAAGGGCAAAGTTCAAACTCATCGGATAGTTTGTTTATAAAGCTTTTGGCTGCATTTGTTCCATTGAAGGCTATTTTTTTATACTCGAGTGCTCGGTTTTTTTCGACGCCCAAAACAATATGTTCAGTTCCGTTTTGGCTAAAATCCACGGTGTGCGTAAAGAGTTTTTTATTAGAAACGTGATTGTATCGGGGTTTGTTTTTTTGCTGTTCCAAATAAGCCTTTAAAATAGCAATTAGCTCACTGCCAGTGGTTTCGTAGGTGACCTTCTTTGTTTCTTTTTGAAGTTTCCTTGCCAATTTACCTACATTGGTAAAATGCTGGTTCACCCTTTTTTTGATATCCTTGGTCTTGCCTAAAAAGATGATTTCCCCGTCTTTATCGTGCATATAGTACACACCTGTTTCCGATGGAAGGCTGAAAACCATATCCAATTGATTTGGCGAAAGTTCCCCATGCGTTTCCTCGCGAATAATCTCGGTAATGATTCTTTTGTCCGAATCTTTGTCCAACAATAACTTGAAGAGTTTCAAAGTAGCTAGGGCGTCTCCGTTGGCACGGTGTCTGTCACTCATCGGGATTCCGAGAGAACGCGCCAATTTTCCCAAACTATGGGATTCAGCCTCTGGAATCAGTTGTTTGGACAGATCTACCGTACAAAGCGTCTTTCGTTGAAAATCGTACCCAAGTCGTCTGAACTCTGTACGAAGAATGCGATAATCAAATTGTGCATTATGCGCTACCAAAACCGTTCCTTCGGTAATCTCCACAATACGCTTGGCCACTTCGTGGAACTTGGGCGCCGAACGCAACATTTTGTTGTTGATGCCCGTAAGCTTCGCCACAAAAGGCTGTATTTCTCTTTCTGGATTTACCAGACAAATGAATTTATCAACTACCTGATGCCCATCAAATTTGTGGATGGCGATTTCGGTAATGCCTTCCTCATTATATTTTCCTCCCGTGCTTTCAATGTCGAGTATAGCGTACATGGAAAATGAATGGTTTATGAATAGTTTCTAGCCCCAAATATACTGCTTCCAATCCGTACCATGGTGCTACCCTCATCAATGGCAATGCTATAATCCCCACTCATGCCCATGGAAAGGATGGTGATATCGGAAAGTTTTGCTTTTAGTGCATCGAACATGGATTTAAGCTGGGCAAACTCTCTCCTCACTTGATCCATATCGTCCGTAAAGGTGGCCATGCCCATCAACCCAACAATTTTGATGTTTTCCATAGCCTTGAACGTATCAGACTCGATAAGTTCTTCCAGTTCTGCTTTGTCCAGACCAAATTTGGTATCCTCCTCGGCAATATGGATTTGAAGCAGACATGGAATTACTCGGTCGTGTTTTTTAGCCTGTTTGTTGATTTCCTTCAACAACCTTGGGCTGTCCACCCCGTGGATCAAAGAAACAAACTCGGCCATGTATTTGACCTTGTTGCGCTGCAGGTGGCCAATCATGTGCCATTCGATGTCCTTGGGCAAATCTTCCCATTTTTGGACCATTTCCTGCACTTTGTTTTCTCCAAATACCCGTTGCCCTGCCTCGTAGGCTTCCAAAATATCCTCGTTGGGTTTGGTTTTGGAAACGGCGACCAAAGTAACTTCGTCGGGAAGTTCTGATTTTATTGTATTGAGATTATCTTTTACGGACATAGTTTAACTGATGTCATTCCGCACTTGATGCGGGATGTTTTTTTGGTTAATGGATTCCTGCTTTTTTATCCTGTTTATGAACGGGGGCACAGGAATGACAATAGTAATACTCGATGTGCATTTTGATAATTTTATGGTTAAAAACCGTCAGTTCGAGTGATTTTGAGGAACGAAAAATCATATCGAGAACCTTTTTAGATAAAAATTCTTTTTCTCGATACAAATTTCACTCATGCTGTCGTGAAATCCACTCGAAATGACGAATTTTTCATCAAAATGTACTGTGTTTTAAAATTTACAATTCATAAATAGCTAGCCCACTGCGGAGCTTAGGCTCAATATACGTGCTTTTTGGGGGCATTACCAAACCTGCATCGGCAATTGCCTTAATTTCTTCAATAGTGGTGGGGACTAGGCTAAAACCAACGGCGTAGTTGCCGGAGTCCACCAAATCCTTCATTTGTATGAGGTTGTTCTTTCCATAACCATAGCATATCCGTTTGTCATTTCTTAGATCGGAAATGCCCAAAATAGGCTCCAAAATCGTCTTGTACAGGATTTGGGTGTCCAATCGGCTCAATGCATCCGTAAATTGGTGATTCGTTTTTCGAAAATGAAGCGTATAAAACTCACCCTCCAAATACATGCTGAACTGATGTTTTTTGGAGGGCTTGCACAGTCCATCCTCTCTTTTTTCTATACGGAAGTGTTCATCTAGTTTAATCAAGAACTCTTTTTTGGAATATCCATTCAAGTCCTTTACCATTCTGTTGAACTCAAAGACCCTCATCTGCGATTCTGGAATCAGGTAGGCCATAAAATAGTTGTAGGCTTCCTCACCTGTGTGGTTCTCGTTCTGCGACTTTTTCAGGTCCGCCAACAAACTCGATGAGGCACTGCGGTGATGTCCATCGGCAATATAAAGCGCATCGAGGTCGCCAAAGGCCCTTTCCAATTTTTCAATCCCTTCGGGATACGAGATTTTCCAAAGTTTATGGTTGACTCTATCGGTGGTGGTAAAATCGTACTCGGGTTTCCGTTCTATTTTACGCTGAAAGATTTCATCCACTAATTCATTGTCCTCATAGGTCATTAAAACCGGCTCAGCGTTAAAGCCTACGGTATGCAAGTAGTCGGCAAACAACTCTTCACGATCTTGAATGGTGTCTTCGTGCTTTTTGATGACATTGTTTCGGTAATCATCAACGCTGCAAGCACAAAAGAACCCCAAGCTCTTAAAATCATCTTTTTCAATTTGATATAGATAAAAACTTGGCTCCTCATCTTTTTGAAAGATGTTTTCCTCCAAAAACTCCAAATACCGATTGTGCACGAGACCAAATCGTTCTTTGCCTTTGATGTTCTTTTCAAACTTGAATCCCGGGTTGATGATGTGCAGAAAAGAGAAAGGATTGTACTGAAGTATCGCCTTCAACTCCTCTTTGGAATATTCCTCGTAGGAGCGCGATGCAACAAAAAAAACTTTGTCCCTTGTAGGGCGTATGGCCTTAAAAGGCTTTACAATAGCCATGAATTCTTATTTGAATTGAGCGGAAACCTTTTCTGCTTTTCTGGATTCGGAATAATCGTAAAAACCTTCACCTGATTTTACACCGAGCTTGCCCGCCATTACCATATTGACGAGTAGGGGACAAGGGGAATATTTTGGATTCTTGAAACCATCATACATCACGTTCAAAATGGAAAGGCATATATCCAAACCGATAAAATCCGCCAATTGCAGCGGTCCCATGGGGTGCGCCATGCCCAATTTCATTACGGTATCAATTTCTTCAACACCCGCTACGCCATTATATAAGGTTTCGATGGATTCATTGATCATGGGCATTAAAATGCGGTTGGCTACAAATCCAGGGTAATCGTTTACCTCGGTTGGGGTTTTTCCTAATTTTTTGGACAGCTCCATGATGGTTTCCGTGACTTCATCAGATGTACTGTACCCACGAATGATCTCGACCAATTTCATAATCGGTACTGGATTCATAAAGTGCATTCCAATTACCTTTTCTGGGCGTTTGGTGGCCGCGCCAATCTGCGTGATGGAAATGGAGGACGTATTGGTGGCTAAAATGGTCTCTGCTTTGCAGATTGCATCCAAATCTTCAAAAATCTTCAGTTTGATGTCCAAGTTCTCCGTTGCCGCTTCAACAACCAAATCAGTGTTGGAAACACCATCTTTTAAATCGGTATATCTTGCAATATTTGCAAGGGTAGCATCTTTTTTAGCTTCATCGATTACCTCTTTGGCTATCATTCGGTCTAAATTTTTGGTGATGGTTGCCAAGCCTTTGTCCAAGGAAGTCTGTGCAATGTCCACCAGATTGACCTTGTATCCGTTTTGTGCAAATACGTGGGCAATTCCATTACCCATGGTTCCCGCACCGATTACTGCTATTTTTTTCATAGTATGTTATTTAAAATTGTGATCAATTCGAGCACAGTCGAGAGACAACAAGTTAATTTTCAAAAGACTCAATTATTTGAAGGGCGACGCGAAGGGCATTGGTGCCTTGTTCCAAACTTACGATTGGGGTGGTGTTGTTGTTAATGGCCTCTGCAAAGGTTTCCAACTCGTCCAAAATGGCATTGTTTACGTCTATTTCGGGGTTTTCAAAATAGATTTGTTTTTTCAATCCTTCCGCGTTTTGAAGGATCATATCAAAATCCCCAGGCTTTTCGGGTGCGTCCTTCATTTTTACCACTTCCACTTTTTTCTCCAAAAAATCAACAGAAATGTAAGCGTCCCGTTGAAAAAAGCGTGACTTACGCATATTTTTCAACGAAATACGGCTGGAAGTAAGGTTGGCGACACAACCATTTTTAAATTGAATACGGGCATTGGCAATATCCGGCGATTGACTGATTACGGAAACGCCGCTCGCATTGATTTTTTCCACTTCTGATGGCACCACGCTCAATATCGCATCAATATCGTGGATCATCAAGTCCAAAACTACGGGGACATCCGTACCTCTGGGATTGAATTCCGCCAAACGATGCGTTTCGATGAACATTGGGTTCTCGATTTTGTCTTTAACGGCCAAAAATGCAGGATTAAAGCGTTCAACGTGTCCTACCTGGCCTTTTACACCATGTTTTTTGGACAGCTCCAGTAGTTCTTCGGCTTCTTCAAGTGTATTGGTAATAGGCTTTTCTATGAAAATGTGCCTTCCTTTTTCGATGGCTTTTTTGGCACAATCAAAATGCGACAAGGTTGGTGTTACAATATCAACCACATCTACAGCGTCTATCAAATTGTTGATGTTTGCGTAATGGGAATAACCAAATTCGGCGGCTACTTTTTTAGCATTGATTTCGTCTGGATCATAAAATCCAACGAGTTCGTATTTGTCCGATTGGTTTAAGAGCCTTAGGTGAATTTTCCCTAAATGTCCTGCTCCCAGGACACCAACTTTTAGCATATTACCTGTTTTTGTCAAAAATACGGATATGATGTCAGTTTCCATAAAAATTTGAACGGAACTACGGGGATATTTGGGGGAACTTTATAAATTCGTGCCACCAGACTACAGACGATGAAGGATACGCACAAGCACAAGGGAATGCGCAATAATTTGGCCGAGATTGTTGCCACCAAGGGAGTTACGGACAAAAAGGTATTGGAAGCCATAAAAACCATTCCAAGACACTTGTTTTTGGACAGCGGTTTTGAAGACCATGCCTATCAAGACAAAGCATTTCCCATTGGTGCCGACCAAACCATATCCCAACCATATACCGTTGCTTTCCAAAGTGAATTGTTGGAGGTGAAACCCAATGCCAAAATATTGGAGATTGGTACGGGAAGTGGATATCAAACTGCAATTTTATTGCATTTAAGAGCGAAGGTTTACACGATTGAGCGTCAGTTGGAATTGTTCAAGACAACTCGCTTGTTCTTCAATAAAATGCATTACCGTCCCAAGAAAATGATTTTTGGCGATGGGTACAAAGGATTGCCCGAAGAGGCACCTTTTGATGGCATTATTGTGACTGCGGGCGCTCCCGAGGTGCCAAGACCGTTATTGTCCCAATTGAAAGTAGGGGGCAGGTTGGTAATTCCTGTTGGCGTGGATGAACAGATTATGACCTTGTTCGAGAGAAAGTCAGAAAAAGAGTTTGAGAAAAAGGAATTTGGCTCTTTCCGATTTGTTCCTTTGCTGGAAGACAAAAATTAGTTGTTAAAACTTTTTTTGATTCGGTCCAAGTTGCGCTTGCTGTCCCGACTTTTAATGGTTTCGCGTTTGTCGTATAGTTTTTTACCCTTGGCTAGGCCAATGTTCATTTTGGCTAGACCTCTATCATTGATAAAAACTTTGAGCGGAACAATGGTGAGGCCCGTGGCGGCCACCTCCTTTTGAAGCTTTTTTAGTTCCCGTTTGTTGAGCAACAATTTACGTACAGCCTTGGGGGCGTGGTTAAAATGACTTGCGTGGCTGTATTCATCAATCTGCATATTGACCACAAAAAGTTCGCCTTTGTCATTGAATTCACAAAAGCTTTGTGAAATGGAAGCTTTACCCAATCGGAGCGATTTTATTTCGGTACCACCCAAAACAATACCTGCCGTATAGGTGTCCAATATTTCGTAATCAAATCGGGCTCTTCTATTTTTTATGTTGATATTTTTCTGCATCGTGGACAAAAATATAAACTCTTTGCCAAGAAAATTGTAATGTTATGGTAGATTTTACGAATAAGTACCAAAACCAACTCATGAAAAGAATTTTAATTCCCCTAATGCTTGTTTTTTCCATTGGGTGCAAACAAGAACCAAAGAAAGCCTTGACGGCTCAAGAAATTATTGACAATTCCATTGCCGATAGTGGCGGCAAGCAATTCGACAACCGCAAAGTCTCTTTTGATTTTAGGGACAAAAGCTATGTTTCCGAAAATGTGGATGGCCTTCGTGTTTTTACACGAATTTCCGAGTTGGATACCACCACTATTACCGATGTAAAACGGGGCGATGATTTTGAAAGGTATATGAACGATTCTTTGGTGGTAGTGCCGGATACCATGGCCGTAAAATACGCCAACTCCATCAACTCGGTGCATTATTTTGTGCGATTGCCCTACGGGTTAAATGATGCTGCCGTAAACAAAGAACTTTTGGGCAAAGAAACTATTGAAGACAAGGAATATTACAAAGTAAAAGTCACTTTTGACCAACAGGGCGGGGGCGATGACTTTGAGGATACTTACCTGTATTGGTTTGATTTAAAAACCTTTAAGCCCTATTACCTAGCCTACGACTTTCACGTGGATGGCGGAGGACAGCGCTTTCGAAAAGCTTACAATGAACGCTACGTAAACGGTATCCGTTTTGTGGATTACGAGAATTACAAACCAAAGGATGACTCCTCAGGAATTTTTGAAATCGGGCAACGATACAACGAGGGTGAGTTGGAACTGCTATCAAAAATTGAGTTGAACAATATTACCGTGACTCCCTTATAGGTGTTTCTGTGGAAAAATTCGTCAGTTCGAGTTTGTTTTTGTAGCAAAAGTGGAGAAAACAAGTGTCGAGAATAGAATTTTTTCTTCGAAAACCATATTCTCGATAAAAAATTTTTGCAAAATTTCACTCGAATTGACGGTTTTAAGTTAGAAAAAATCAATCCATTTTTAACCGGATATCCGTCGGGATTCCATCTATTATGCGGACAATAAACAAACTACTGTTGTCCGTATCGTCCATGGCGTCGTATTTTTCCAAGCCAATCATTTTGTTTACCAACATGGGGGTAGTATTGCTGTGCCCCACGACAAGCACATTTTTTCCTTCGTTTACCAACTTGAACTCTTCGATATCCATGGTGTTTGGGTCGTAGTATTCAATATCGATATCTTTTTTGATCGAAGTTGGGGCCGCGGTCATTGATGTACGCTCATAATTGGTGGAATAGACCATATCCAGCGGAATAGGGTCGAATACTTCGGCCCATCGAATGGCCCTGTCCAATCCATCCTGATTTAGCTCTGGGTCCGGGTTTTCAGGGTCGGTTCTGTCTTTTTCGGCATGCCTTATAAAATAGTAGGTGGAAATAACGGGGTCTTCCCCAATTTTCGTATCTTTTTTGCAGCCAATATATCCAACGAGTATAATTGCAAGGGCAATTAGAGGTTTGATGGTTCGCATAGTTCTATTCAAAGTTCCCGTGTATTTTTGTTATTCAGTTTTAAAAGTAACGTTTAATTTTCATTTTCTCGTATGCCCAAGTTTCTGGTTTGTTTCTTTACAATGGTTATTTGCTCCCTAAGTTGGGGACAGGAATCTGCGTTGCCATCAGATTTTAGGCAACATTCCCTAACGCAATTCAATGCCAGTTTGTTCAATCCGACCTATGCGTTGGATTGGAATAACCCCAATTCCCTTTCGATATGGACGCGGTGGCAATGGCAGAGTATTGATGGAGATCCCACTTCCATTTTCGCAAATTATACGCATCAATTAAATGCGTCTTCAGTGGCTGGAGGAGGTTTTTTGCAGCACAATACGGGGATATTTCTCTACACGGGGGGCAATTTGAATTTTGCCCAAACTTTTGAATTGGATGATGGGGTTGGTTTGATGGTGGGACTAAATGTATTTGCTTTCCAACAAACCATTGCCGATGAACAATATGTTCAAGGCGATGAACCTGACCCCGTTGCCTTGGAAGACTTGGAAGGCTTTAAAGTGCAATTTACTCCTGGGTTACGATTGTTGGTCAATCGGTTTAGTGTGGGGTTGGCTTTGGAAAACGCCGTTGGTTTTAATGTGTCGGGCAATAATGGATCAAATATGGAAAGCTTCCAGAGTATTACGGGAACGCTGAGCAATGATTTCCCTATACAATTGTCCGAAGGCTTGGGCGATAGCTACGTTCGCCCCGTTATTTATGTTAAATCAGTTCCCAACGGTGATACCCAATTTGGTTTGAATGGATTGTTCTCCACATCAAAATTTTGGGTTCAGGGCGGATATAATAGTTTTTACGGACCTTCTGGCGGATTGGGTGTTACCATATCCAATGCATTCTCTGTTGGTGGGCTGATGGAATTTGGTACGGATGATTTATTGAGTGAAGAAGACCCCACAATAGAGATTGTTGCCTCCTATCACTTTGGAAAAACAAAATTAAAAGAAAAAGTGCCTCCCGAGGAACCTGAAGTGGTGCTGCCCAATCCAAATCGGAGGGAAGAAGAAATCGAACAACAGCGCAGAACGCAAGAACAAAGAGAACTCGAAGCGAGAAGACAATTGCAACGAGAAAAGGATTCTTTGGCAGAAGTACAACGAATCAAGGAGCAACTTGAATTACAGCGTGAAAAAGATAGTATTGCGCTCCTACAGAACCAAAAAGTAGCCGTGCGACCCAACGAAAGATATGAAGAGGTTGAAAGCGAAGATGGCCTGGAACCTGGTTTCTATTTGATTGCTAATGTTTACGGTACCAAAAAGTACTTCGAAAACTTTATGAAGACACTTAGGGGGAAGGGGCTAGAGCCTAAATCGTTCTACAGGAGCCTCAATAAATACAATTACGTGTATTTGGAGCGCTACAACACTATGGATGAGGCTAGAAAGGCCCGCGACAGTAAATTTTTTGGCAAGTATATGGAAAAGACTTGGATATTCCGAGTCAAAGGGAACTAGCTACTTTTTAAGTTCCTGCTTCACCAAATATTCCAGATAGTTTATGGTATTCACCAAATATTTCCGGTCCTGGGTCATGGTACTCATGGCAACTGCTCCTTGAATCATGGTAAACAATTGCTTGGCAAATTGTAGCGGGGGAACAGGAAGTTTAATTTCGTTTTGTTTGGTCCCGTTTTCAAGAACTAAGGCAATTTTCCCTTCAATTTCGCTAATGGTTTCTTTGACCGCTGCAGCCAATAGTTTGTTGTTGCCCTGAGCATCTAAGCCAACATTAAGTATGGGGCATCCTCCCATGGGCAGGGTAAATACATCATATTTTTTATAAAAATTCAAAAGGGAATAAAGTTTTGCCAAGGCCTCAACGCCAACCTCCAGCTTGTCGTCAATAGCTTTTAGTAATAAATTGCGGTTGTGTTCAAATGCAGAAAGGGCTAATGCTTCCTTATTTTCAAAATTACCATAAATGGCCCCTTTTGTAAGTCCTGTAGCCTCGGTAAGGTCGCTCATACTGGTACCGATATAGCCGTGCTTGTTAAAAATTGGAGCTACGGTTTCGATAATATAAGCGGTGGTTCTTTCTGCTTTCTTGGTCATTTTTTAGGTTGCTGTTGGTCGAATCTAAGATATAAAAAATCAAATACCCTTTGGTATGAAAATAAGCAAAAGCCTCTATTTTAACAAGTTCCTTGGCTTTTGAAATGAAAAAACATCATTGGCAAAGCTATTTTCAGAGTAAAAAGGGTGACAAACCAATTCATTCCTTGATCACGACCAAACTTTTCTCAAGAAGTTGATAAAGTTTTGATGCATGATTTTTTCAATATCTGAAACACTGTATCCTCTTTTTCTCAAAAGATTTGGAATTTTTTGAAGGTCTGCGATAGTTTCCAAATCCCAAGGACTCTGTTCTTTCCCAAAAGCACCGTCCAAATCGGTTCCGATACCAACATGGTCAACGTTTCCGGCCAATTGACAAATGTGATCGATATTATCGACTGCTATTTCGAGGGTCACATTCATTTCTTTTGGCGTGGATTTGCCACGCACCCAATTGGGAACCATCATCCAAGCATCCAAAGCAACACCGATCACAGCATCCCTGCTGATGAGCTCCTTGATTTGTTCGTCGGAAAATTGGCGGTTGTGGTCTACCAATGCTCTGCAATTGTTGTGGCTGGCCCAAACGGGACCGTTGTAAACCTCCATGGTTTCCCAAAAACTTTTATCACATAGGTGGGTGGCATCCAAAATAAGGTTGAGTTGCTCTACTTTTTTGAGCAATTCACGACCCTTTTGTCCAATCCCCCCTACAGAATCCGTCCCGTGAGCATAAATACCGGGACCATAGTGCGCGGGACCAATGGCCCTTAGCCCAGATTCGTAAGATTTTTCCAAATAGCTCAAGTCCACAATGGAATCGGCGCCCTCTAAACTTAAAATGTATCCGATTGGTTTTTTTGGTTCATCACTACTCCAAAGCTTGAGATGTTTCTCCAAACCTTCCTTGTCCTTGATTTGAACCATCTCACCGGCTTCTTCCATGGTTTTGTACCACGCCAATTGCCCTTGGGTCTGTGCCCAAGCTTGATGCTGGGAATTCCAACCAGGGATTGGACTTCCTTTTTTTACGAAACGGGCAATTTGTGTGGCCATGCAAAGGCCTATATTGCCTTCTCGCATAGCCGGAAGGGATACGATGTTCTTAGCTCGGTCTGGTTTGTCGCTCATTCCTTCCTCACGTTCCCTAATTTCCGAAACGGGAAGCGTAAGGTCGCGGTTCCATTCCAGGGCGTTCATGGCAAGGTCTAGATGCGCATCAAATACGAACATATGCTGTCTTTATGGGTGAAGTTCAAAAATAGCTTCAATTTCGACGGGAATATTGTTGGGAAGCATCATGCCTACGGCACTCCGGGCCCCAATTCCATTTTCTTCTCCAAATATATCCACCATCAACTCACTAAAACCATTGATCACATAAGGGTGTTGTCCAAAGTCTGGGGTACAATTTACCATTCCCAATACTTTGACCATTCTTTTGATTTTGTCCAAACTTCCAAAATGCGTGGTAATGGTGGACAACATCGTTAATCCCACTTGTCTGGCTGCTAATTTGGCTTGTTCTTTATCGAGGTCATCGCCAGCTCTGCCTATCATTAAGGAGCCATCGAGATTAACGGGGCCTTGACCTGATACGTACAAAAAGTTACCGACCACTAAAACTGGCCGGTAAACGCCGGCAGGTGGTGGGGCAGGAGGTAATTGAAGGTTTAAGTCCTTCATTTGTTGTGATGGTGATTTATCCATAGGGTTATATTATTAGATTATGCTGTTGATTACCAAGACTCCGATAAGTCCCATAACACCTACCAAAGTTTCCATGACGGTCCAAGTGGAGAGCGTTTCTTTAACGGTCAGATTGAAATATTCCTTGAACATCCAAAAACCTGTATCATTGACGTGGGAAAGCATCAAACTTCCCGACCCAATGGCCAATACCATTAATTCTGGACTTGTGCCTGTGCCCGAAGCCAAGGGGAGTACAATTCCTGCCGCAGTGAGTCCAGCTACAGTGGCCGACCCCACACTTACCCGAATGGCTGTGGCGATAAGCCAAGCCAAAACCAAAGGGGATATGCTCGAACCTTTAAGGCTATCGGCAATATAATCGCTTACTTGACTGTCAATTAAGACTTCTTTTAAAGCTCCGGCCCCTGCAATGATCAAAAGAATCATCGTAATACTGGAAACCGAGGTGGATAGCGAATTCATTAAATCACCCATTTCCTTGCCCTTGGCCAATCCCAGTGAATAAATGGCAATGAGCACGGATAGCAGTAAGGCAATTACAGGGTTGCCTATAAAGGTTAGTATGTCCTGCAATAAACTTTTTTCCAAAAACTGTTCTGCTCCAATACCTATTCCAATAAAGATGATCGGGGATAGCGCGGTTAAAATACTTACTGCTGTAGATGGGAGTTCCTCTTGGGGTATGGGTTCTGCATTGTAAAATTCTTTTAGGGGTTTGGCTTCTATATTTTTAATGGTACGGGCAAATAAAGGACCTGCCACGATGATAGCGGGAACAGCTACAATAAGACCGTACAATAATGTTTTTCCAATATCCGCGTTGAACATGGCCGCGATGGCCGTAGGGGCCGGGTGGGGCGGAAGGTAACCGTGCGTAACCGATAAAGAAGTTAGCATTGGCAACCCCACATAGAGTAAGGGCAGTCCGGTTGAAAATGCTATGGTAAAAACCAAGGGAATCAAAATAACGAAGCCCACGGAGTAGAACATCGGTATTCCCACAATAAACCCAGTGACCACCATTGCCCATTGGACGTGCTTTACGCCAAATTTGGCCACAAGTTGTGTGGTAATTTGTTGAGCAGCTCCACTGTCGGCGACCAATTTCCCCAACATGGCACCAAGTCCTAGAATCAAGACCAGAAAACCTAAGGTATTTCCGATACCCCGTTGAATGGATTTTACCAGACTTTCCAGTTCCATTCCTTGAAAAATACCTACAAAGAGGCATACAATAATAAAGGATAGAAAGGCATTGAGTTTGAATTTGGCAATCAGTAGAAAGAGCAGTAAAATACCTAGAACGGCAATGATTAGTGGCATATTTAGGGTTTGGTTTTGAGCTAAAATAAGGATTTAAATATAATAGGTATTCATTATTGCGAATTTCTAAGGATATGGTTTAAGATTGTGAAAGAAATAAAAAAAATCGTCAGTTCGTGTTTTTTCAGAAGGAAAAAGAACGATGTCTAAAAGGAAGGTTTCCGTCAACCTGTCCCGATAGATGTCGGGATTGTTTCAGGTTCTCAACAATTGGTTTATCAATATGGTGAGATTCTGAAATGAATTCAGAATGACACATTTCAATGTTTTTTAGGCACCCTCGGTCGAGAACAAAGTTGATGCTTTCAAAAATTCATTTGTCAATACATTTTTTACTGATTGTCCGCAATCAATCATACAAACAAAAAGTTGTCAGGTCGAGCCCTTCGACTATGCTCAGCATAGACTAAAGTCGAGACCTCATTTTTAAGACGTCGATTCCAATAACTTCTCGACTGCGCTCGAAGTGACAGTGCAATATGATTGACTGCGGATATTCAATATTTTTTTGAACCACAGTTCAAAAAATCACTCGAAATGACAAATTTTTCATAAAAAAACCTCTCCCAAAAAGCTATGGGAGAGGTTTTCCTGACTGAAATATAATTTGAGAACTTACTCTACAAGTTCGTCTTGATTTCTGAATACCAATTGATCATCAAAAGAGTCCAGAAGTACAATGCTGTCAGCGGTTATTTTTCCTGAAAGTAACTCTTTGGAAAGGTTGTTCAACACTTCTTTCTGAATCAATCGTTTTACGGGTCGAGCCCCATATTGAGGGTCATACCCTTTTGCTGCCAAATAGTCTATTGCTTCTTGGGTAGCATCGAGTGTGATGTTTTGCTTGGTCAACATTCTTTTTAAGTTGTTCAATTGAAGTCCCACAATATCCTTGATGTCCGATTTGCTCAATGGAGTAAACATAATGATGTCATCAATACGGTTCAAGAATTCAGGTCTGATAGTCTTGCGCAGCAATCCCAAAACTTCTACCCGTGCCGACTCCGAAGCACTTTCCACGTCTACGGCCTCTTCAAACTTTTCTTGGATAATGTGGCTGCCCATATTACTGGTCATAATAATGATGGAGTTCTTAAAATCTGCCACACGACCTTTATTGTCGGTCAACCTACCTTCATCCAATACCTGCAAGAGTATGTTGAAGGTGTCTGGGTGTGCTTTTTCAATCTCATCCAACAAGATTACGGAATACGGTTTCCTTCTCACAGCTTCGGTTAACTGTCCGCCTTCGTCATAGCCCACATATCCTGGAGGTGCACCCACCAAACGGCTCACGGAGTGACGCTCTTGGTATTCGCTCATATCTATCCGTGTGATGGCATTTTCATCATCGAACAGATAGGCGGCCAAAGTTTTGGCCAACTCGGTCTTACCTACCCCGGTTGTACCCAAAAACAGGAATGAACCGATGGGTTTCTTGGCATCCTGTAAGCCCGCTCTACTCCTTCGAATAGCATCAGAAACGGCGACTATCGCTTCATCTTGTCCTACTACGCGTTTGTGCAGGACGTCTTCGAGTTGCAACAGTTTTTCTCGTTCGCTCTGCATCATCTTATTCACTGGAATTCCTGTCCATTTGGCCACAACCTCGGCAATGTCTTCGTAGGTAACCTCTTCTTTTATCAAAGTGCCCGCCGTTTGCTGCTCTGCCAATTCATCCTGCAACTTTTCCAGCTTTTCTTGGGATTCTTTGATTTTACCGTAGCGCAATTCCGCTACCTTTCCGTAATCGCCGTTTCGTTCGGCTCGTTCGGCTTCAACCTTATAGTTTTCAATATCCTCTTTTGTTTTTTGGATATTGTCGACCACGGTTTTTTCACTTTCCCATTTGGCAAATATTTCATTACGCTCCTCTTTGATATTGGCCAATTCCAAATTCAGCGTTTTCAATTTGGGCTTGTCATTTTCTCTTTTGATGGCCTCCATCTCAATTTCCAACTGCATTATTTTACGGTCGAGCACATCCAATTCCTCGGGTTTGGAGTTGATTTCCATTCGAAGTTTGGAAGCAGCCTCGTCCATAAGGTCAATGGCCTTATCGGGCAGAAATCTATTGGTAATGTATCGTTGTGATAATTCTACGGCGCCGATTACAGCATCATCCTTGATACGAACCTTGTGGTGTGCCTCATATTTTTCCTTGATACCTCTAAGTATGGAAATGGCACTCTCGGTATCTGGCTCGTCCACCACAACCTTTTGAAACCTGCGCTCTAAGGCCTTGTCTTTTTCAAAATATTTTTGGTACTCGTCCAAGGTGGTTGCTCCAATGGCTCTCAACTCACCGCGGGCCAAAGCGGGTTTTAGGATATTTGCGGCATCCATTGCCCCTTGACCGCCACCGGCACCTACCAAGGTGTGGATTTCATCAATAAATAGGACAATGTTCCCATCTGATGAGGTTACCTCCTTTATCACGGCTTTTAAGCGTTCCTCAAATTCACCTTTATATTTTGCTCCAGCGATTAGGGCGCCCATGTCCAAAGAGTAAATTACCTTGTCTTTTAGATTTTCGGGTACGTCGCCTTGAATAATTCGGTGTGCCAAACCTTCGGCAATGGCAGTTTTACCCACTCCGGGCTCACCTACGAGCATCGGGTTGTTCTTGGTGCGTCTGGACAAAATTTGTAATACCCTACGGATTTCCTCGTCCCTACCGATTACGGGATCTAATTTACCGCTATCGGCCATCTGGTTGAGGTTATTTGCGTATTTATCCAGCGAGTTATAGGTTTCCTCAGCACTTTGCGAGGTGACTTTACCGCCTTTGCGCAACTCTTGAATGGCTGCTTTTAAATCTTTTTCGGTTGCACCCTGATCTTTCAGGATTTGCGCAATCTTGCTTTTGGACTTGAAAATGGCCAACAATAAGTGCTCCACGGAAACATATTCGTCGCCCATGTTTTTGGCAACGATACTTGCTTCGTTCACTGTTTTTCCGGCTTCCCGGGAAAGCATTATTTCCCCTCCCGAGACTTTTGAAAAACTCTGGAGTTCCTTGTCCAATATTTGGTTGATGAGATTGGTGTTTACATTCAATTTTTTCAAAATGAAGGGTAGCACGTTTTCATCGACCTCTGCAATGGCCTTGAACAAGTGTTCGTTCTCGATTTGTTGATGCCCAAATTCTTGGGCCAATTGTTGGGCCCTTTGAATGGCTTCCTGTGATTTTATGGTAAAATTATTAAAGTTCATCGTCGTTGTTTTTCTCTATAATGTCAACAACCTTACCATTACATCCGAACCGTCAAAATGTCTGTAAAAGCCAGAAATAGCAAGACATTTCGTCAGTTGTAAGGTTTTTGTTTGCTCACGACTTATCCTGTAAATTTGCAATATGGGAATATTTGATAGCGTCTTTGGAAAGAAGGAGAAAACCGTAAAGGAAAAGAAGGAATTACCGTGGATTCTATTGGAATCTATGAATCAGTTGGACGCAATTGCTGAAAACTCTGCAGACAAAACTCAAGTTTTATATAAGCATTCCAGTACGTGTGGCATCAGTAGAATGGTGTTAAATATGTTTTCGGAAGGATATGACACAGATTTGGACATCGACCTCTATTTTCTGACAATTCAGAATCATAGGGATATATCCAATACAATCGAGGAAAAATTTGGGGTAAAGCACGAGTCCCCACAATTGTTGGTGATCAAAAATGGCGAAGTGGTTTTTCACACTTCGCACGGTGCCATTGCGGATACGGATTTTACCCAGTATCTATAAATAAAAACAAAGTAGTTTATGTCATTTCGGGCACAGTCGAGAACTTAAAGCATCTCGACTGCGCTCGATTTGACATTGTTTTTAGTTGAACTGATATTTGGAGACAATGTTCTTGAGGCGTAGTTTCAGGTCTTCACCTGCATCATAGACCATTTGCTCGTTGGATGGGAAAGGAACTTCCCGGGCATTTAGGTACAACATTAAATCATCTTCCAAAGCTCTTTTGTCACCTTGGTAGTTGGCAAAAATATGTTCGAACAAGAATTCACTGGACAGGGGATAGGAATTGATTTCCTGTCCGTTTCTTAAGTCTGTAAAACTAACCTTGGCTCCAATTTGGGCTGTTTTGGTTTGGGTAAACTGGAAAAATTTACAACTAACGGTTCGCATTTTGTCCACTTTTATCTTGTTGCCCAAACTATCTTTTACCACGTTGCCATCACGGTCCAAAAGATATTCCCAGCCATCCTTTATTTGTCTTTCTTTGATTATTTGGGTCTCATTGATGCGTTCAGGGGATACGTTGATTTCCATAAAGTCCAGGTTCATCGCGTAATCGTATTTAACGTTTTCAAGTGGGTTGGTATGGTACTGTAACCAGAAATTATCGATACCAAAGGCATTAAAATCCAATAGTTCCGATTCCAGTCGCTCAGGAATTATTTGTTGTGTTTGATTGGCGATATTGACTCTTACAAATTCCAACCCTTTATTATAGGCTTCATCCATTTTTGCAACGGTTTCTCGATAACCTGGATTTATTTCCTCCAAATATTTTAAATCCTCGTAGGCGGCCCTGTAATCCGCTTTGTATTTGGCCGATGCCAATAGGTTCGTAGCATTTTGATACAAGTGCTCGGCAAGATCGTCCTTGGTATTTAAAATTTGATTGTCGTAGTTCACAAAATTGAACTCGGCATTACGGCCTTCATCATTAATGTACAAAGGCAATAAAGGTCGAATACGTTGTTGAATTTGCTTCAACTGTAAATATTTGTTGTAGATGGTTTCCAAATTGGCAGGGTTGCCATCGTTCTGAAGAAAAGCAATTTCCTGTTGCTCCCTTGCAGCGTTCTTGGCAAAAGCTTCTTCCAACAGAACAATATATTCTTGATGGCCTTTTTTGGTCTTGTTGTCGGCCAAGTTTTTAATGGCCTTGTTCATCGCCGTGGTATAGTTTCCCGTGTTCAGGGCTTCCTGTGTTTTCTTTACGCCGCTGCAGGCGCCTAAAACGATAACTGCGGTTAAGAGTATAAATCTTTTCATACTGGTCAACTTTATGGTTTGGAAATTGAGAATTCAATAGCTGTGCCAAAAATCCTCAAACTATAAACGGAAAAGGACGCACGGTAGTATATTTTGGCTAAAAAGCTTGAAAAACAAAAGCCTTGGGAGTTCACCGTTATTTTTTAAAAATTGTTAATTGCCGTTTGATAAAATTAACCTTCAACCCCATTTTTATTGATGAAAATCCCCTTTCTATTCGTAATTTTACGCCCTTAATTAAACAATGGGCAACATGCAACGAGACCACAAGATTTTTGAACTGATAGCGCAAGAGAAGGACAGGCAGTTGGAAGGTATTGAACTGATAGCTTCCGAAAACTTTGTAAGTCCACAGGTAATGGAAGCCGCTGGCTCCGTACTTACGAACAAATATGCCGAAGGATACCCGGGAAAGCGCTATTATGGTGGTTGCGAAGTGGTGGACCAAGTAGAGCAATTGGCCATTGACCGTGCCAAGGAATTGTTCGGTGCGGCTTATGCCAACGTCCAGCCGCATTCGGGTTCGCAGGCCAATGCCTCGGTGTATCACGCTTGCCTTAACCCTGGGGATACCATTTTAGGTTTCGATTTGTCGCACGGAGGGCACTTGACCCACGGTTCGCCTGTGAATTTCTCCGGGAAATTGTACAACCCTGTTTTTTACGGAGTGGATGAGGAAACCGGTTTGTTGAACTATGACAAAATCCAAGAGATTGCCGATAAGGAAAAACCCAAATTGATCATTGCCGGTGCATCTGCATATTCCAGGGATATGGATTTTAAACGATTCCGTGAGATTGCGGATAGTGTTGGTGCCATTTTGTTGGCCGATATTTCGCACCCTGCAGGATTGATCGCCAAGGGTGTGTTGAGCGACCCCATTCCGCATTGCCACATTGTTACTACAACAACACACAAAACCCTGCGTGGCCCACGTGGTGGTCTTATTTTGATGGGCGAGAACTTTGATAACCCATTCGGTATCAAACTAAAGAACGGTAACTTGAGAAAAATGTCAGGTTTGTTGGATTTGGCGGTATTCCCAGGAAACCAAGGCGGGCCTTTGGAGCACATAATCGCTGCCAAAGCCATTGCTTTTGGTGAAGCACTTACCGATGATTACTTGCACTATATGGTTCAGGTGAAGAAAAACGCAGCGGCTATGGCCAAAGCTTTTATGGACAAGGATTACAAAGTAATTTCTGGCGGTACGGACAATCATATGATGTTGATTGACCTCAGAAACAAGGATATCACGGGTAAAGATGCCGAGAAAGTGTTGGAGCAAGCGGATATTACCGCCAATAAAAACATGGTGCCTTTTGATGATAAATCACCATTTATTACTTCTGGTATCCGTTTTGGAACTTCTGCCATTACAACAAGGGGTCTTAAGGAGGCGGATATGGAGACTATTGTGGGCTTTATTGATGAAATCATCACCGACGCCCAAAACGAGAAAAAGGTGGCCGAAATAAAACAAAAGGTCAACGACTTAATGAAATCGAGACCTTTGTTCAGTGCTTAGTATTTGCTAGTGGAGATTTATTCGAAGAGGAAAATACTTTCCTCATAAAATTTTTTTCGGTTAAGGGAGTAAATCAAAGCTTCGTGTTCTTGTTCTCCCTTATCAAAATACAGTCCCCAGTAGTTAAAATAACTGGTTTCAGTATCGATTATGGCCGTATGGTCCTTAACAGTGGTATCTTCAAAAATGGGCACAAATATTTCATACGGCATTTCTGTTAAACCCTTGGTAAAATAAACAAAGTGTTTTCCAATTGCGGTTAAAATTTTACTGGCCTGCTCCGGTATGCTGTGAGCATATAGTTTTGCCACTATAATGGAAGTATCCTTAAAATGTAATGAAAGTTCCAGAATGTCGGTTGGGTAGGCGCTTTTATCGTTAAGTGTTTTTAAAGCTTCGCTCAAAGATTTTGAGATGTTGGAACGGCTTTCCTCGGCAAAATTATAACCACCCCAATCACCATTGTTAAAGTGGCGAAGACATTCGGCAATCCCGAAATTATGATAAAGGTCTATGATCAAATCCGTTCTGTTTTTTTGCGAGTCATGTTTGCATTGCACCTTGGCCGTGGCAAAAAAATACTTTTCCAGAACTCTAAGAAAATCGTCCAGTCCATCTGTGGCCTCAAAGGTTTTTGGACCGTTGTATCTGTATTTGTTGGGTTTGTTTGATGATGACATGTGGCGTTGATTGAATTCTTATATCCTTTCAACATAAAATTAGCACGAAACTTTTGGATGGGATTGTAGATAATCCTTAAAAATTCTATGGGTTTTCCCTTGTTTGTAGGATTTTTATGAAGTTTCTAATTTAAACCAACCACAAATAGCATGCTTGTGGGGAATCCAAACCTTTTAAATTAAATAAAGCCTCTGTTTTTTGCAGCCAAAATTAGGGCAAGATCATTCTCGTTTTCTGTTCCGAACAATGTTTTTAAATGGCGCTTTCTATTTTCGATAGAGGAGGGGGAAAGTCGGATGAATTTTTCCAGATCTTTGTTTTTTGTTCCTTTGGATAGGTGGTAAAGTATTTGTTTGTCCTTTTCATCAATTTCGATATTGTTGGCCATTTTCTTTCTAATGGCCCCCAATGCTTTGGATGAATAGTAAGGAGGGTCCAGCATTATGGTTTTCACCGCATCTTCCAGCGTTTTGGGGTCAATATCGGTCTTAACCAAATAACCATCCGGGTCAACTGATTTTAAAATACTGTTGATTCTAAAATTATCGCTAAAGGAAGACATGAATACAATTTTGCTCTCCGGCACAATTTTTCGAGCTAAAATACCCAGGTCTTCTCCCGTGTAGGGCTGATCTTCGTTTGGTGCGAACAATTGAACGTCCAAGAATAAAATATCGTAAGAAAAGGAGTTGACAGAATCTTCAATAAGCTTTTTCCCCGTTTGGTAAGAGGTGGCAGTATCCACAATAATATTATGGCCATCAAACGCAATACCCTCGAGTATAAATTTATATCCGAGCATGGTCATTTCGTGATCATCTATGGCTAATATTCTCAATGTTTTCATGGTAGGTTCTATTACTGTGTTTGGGGGGCTATGCATTAATTAAATCTGTTTCTTTAGAAGTTTTTACACCAACATATTCTAAGGGTATGGTAACTTTTATGGTAGTACCTTTACCTGGTTTACTGTCAACATCCAATTCCGCTTTTATCTTTTTGGCTCTCGAAATAATATTTTTAAGACCAATTCCTTTCTTTCTTTTGTTGATGTTAAAACCAACACCATCATCGGTAATGGTAAGCTTTAATTTATCTTCCACTAGTTGAAACAAAACGGAAACATTTTCACTTTTTGCGTGTTTTACACAATTTTTCAACGATTCCTGAATGATTCTGTAGGCATTTATTTTAATGTCGCCCACCAAATTATCCCATTGTACTTTATCATCATAAGTGAAAGAACATGATATACCGGAGGACTTTTCTATATCAGCGACCATATTTTTCAACGACACAATAAAATTATGAAATTTTTTGTACGCAGCGTGGTTCAATTCATGGGAAATGGTCCGTATTTCCTCTTCCAGATCGCGTAATTTTTCAATAAGGGCCGCCCGTTGACCAATAGAGGCTTGATCCTCACGTTCGTTGAGACCGCTCAAAATTAATCGAATTCCTAGCATTTCACCCAAGATACCGTCGTGAAGCTCCTCGGAAATCCGCTTTTGTTCCAATTGCTTGCCTTCCTCAAACTTTCCTTGTTGGGAAAGCATTAAATTGTAAATTTCTTGGTTGCTCTCCTGCTGTTTTTGTTTAAACTTTAACTGACTGTTGCTGTGATACAGGGACGCAATGGCCATAAAAATTATCCCAAAAACAATGAGGAGTACGGCAGAATAAACCCATACTTTTTTTTCTTTGGTGAGGATTTGGTTTTCTTCTATGATATCGTCCGTTTCCATACGGATTCTCGCAAATTTGTCCCTTTTCGTGCGCTCTTCTTCTTTAATGGCCTCATTGAGCCGATAATATTGATCTGCGTAGTTTGCGGCGTTAGCGGTATCTAATTGGGTAAGCAGTCTCAATGCATCCAGCGAACGGTCGTTGTTATAGGTTTCTCGGGCTATTTCGTAGGACTCTGTTGCTTGTGTGATGGCATTAATTGTGTCTCCTTTCGCAGCCAACACTTCAGCATAAAAATAGTTGAGACGAGCCTTGTCATACAATTCACCTAATTCCGTATTCAGCTCAAATGCTTCTTGTAATAGCTTTTCTGCATCTTCTATGTTGTTGTCAGCCTTAAGAATGGAATAGGCCAAACTGCCCAATGCCTTTTCGTAAATACTGGGCAATTGCTTTTTTAAAGCATTATTGGAAAGCAATTGTTTATATTCATTTTTTGCTTTAACAAATTCTTCCGTGTTCAGGTAAACACTGGCAATATTATTTTTGTTTTGCCAAAGTAGCTCTGTTTTATTGGTTCTGTCCGAATTGTCTAAATATTCTTTGGCCTTTTCATATGATTCAATGGCTTTTTCGGTGTTTCCCATGCCAGTAGCCAGAATCCCCAATACATTATAGGCATTGTATAACCTATAATCATCATCCAGCGCATCAAATAATTGTATGGAGGCGGCAGCATTAATTTCGCCGCCCAAATAATCCTTATAGGAATCTTGTATACGTGCCATATTATATAACATTCTACCTCTTAAAGATTGCGAGGTTGAATCCACAGATAATTCCTGAAAATTGTCAATGGCTTTTTTATAGTGATAGAAGGCACTGTCCACAACTCCCTTGCCTTCCAAAAAGGTGCCCAAATCCCAATGGGAATACCCCAATATTTTGGTTGCCTTAGCCTCCTTAGCCATTTCCAATAGTTTGGCGTTGGATTTTCGAAAGCCTAGGGAATCTTTAAGCTTCATATAGGCCAAAGAAACCTTGGATAGTTCCTCCAACTGCACGGTATCATTTTCCAAGGTCAATGTTTTGGCTTCGGCCTCCTTTATATAGGACTGCCGATCTTCAAAACTTAGTTCCGTGGCCGTTTTGGCAATACCCAGCAGTGCTTGGATGGAATCGATTTGTGGGTCAGAAGCTGTCTCTTGCTTGGATTTATGCTGGGAACACCCCCAAATACATACTAGCAGTAATATTAAAAGTCCGTTTTTCAAATTCAATGGTCCATTTATACATCCAAGGTAACAAAAAAGCCCCAAAACTATACGGGTTTGGGGCTGAGTTCTATTTTAAATGCCAACTAAAACTGGCGGGTATCATCGGTACTTTGTTGTAATCTCACTTTACCGTATTTTGAAAAACCCAGATGAATTCTTTTCTTGAACGATGCTTCTTGACTTTGCTCTATAACATCCATTCGATTGATATCCAAATAACTCTTGGATAGCGATTCATCTTTTTGGTAAAAAAGTACAGCAAACAGGAGCGAGATGGAAACGGTATTTCGCGCTAAGTTGGTTAGGGTAAAAAAAGTCATTGTTAGTTATTCATCATCCCCACGTCCGTCAACTTCGGCTTCAGCATCATCCGTAGCGTTTTGATCAACGGTCAATTGTTCGTACATGGCTTCGGTGTCCTGTACATCAGTTTCTGTTTCGCAAGAGTAGAATCCAACAGTCAATAATGTCACGGCTAAAATGCTAAGTACTTTTTTCATAATGTTAAGTTTTTAGGTATTGAAATTAAGTTTGTATCGCTAAAGTATGTGGCATTTTAAGTGTGGGAAGTATTGCTGCCAAGGGAGTAGTATTCCTGGACAATCTGCTAGAATTTTACGACAATCTGCAAGAATTTTGCTAATTAAGGGCGTTTGCCGTCGTTTTGGAGAGTATTTCCATTAGCCCATCAACCTTGTCCTTATAGGTTTTGGAGAAGGGAAGTTCCTCTTCCTGTCCGTAGTTTAAACTGCAAATGGACTTGCCGTAATTTATACGGGATACATAGACACTATTAATAATATAGCTCTGGTGCACACGAATAAAATTTTTGGGAAGCTTTTCCTCAAAAGATTTTAAGGTTTTAAAAGCACTGATCACACTACCATCCTTCATGTAGAAATCCGTAGTGTTGTTATCGGATTTTAGGTAAAGGATGTTCATAGTGTCCAAATACCGGTAATCCTTATAGGATTTTAAGCAAATCGTGGATGGGACATCTTGTTTTGGGTGTAACTTTCTTAGGCGCAGTATGGTTTTTCGGATATCGAACTCATTATGTGGCAATATCCAATAATCAAAAAAACCACTTTTAATTGCATTGTAAGCGTATTTTTTGGTTTTGGCATACCCAATTATAATGGGCAGAGTTTGCATATATTGGTTAAGCTCCGTGACCATTTGAAAATAGTCCATGCCATTTTCACCAAGATTGATGAGTACAAGGTCCGGATTGTACTTTAAGATGGAATTTAGGCCTTCGGAAGCATGGGTATCCACTTTGGCACAAACCAAATCTTCATGTTCCTCTAAATAAAGTTGTAATTGTAACTTTGAGGAAGCATCCGAGTCGATAATGTTATAGGTGTATTCCATATGCAATTTGCTGATTGCAAGTTACTAAGCCGACAAAAAAACTCATTGCAGTTTTCCCTTAAAAAAACTATGGGTTTCTCCCTAAAACGGGTCATTTTCCTACAATTTTCCATAAAAAATCGTTAAAACAGAAATAACTGTAATAAAACCTACAATTTTTCAGTGCTAAAAAAATTGGGTCTGAAGGTTAAAAAAAACTGCTTTTAAGGAGTCGAATCCTGGGAATTTTGGAATGTTGCTTGGTTTATTTTTGCTGTTAGTTGGTTGTGTAAATAGGTTTAGTTTGTGTTTGGTTCACTACTATATTACAATTTGTTGGACAGGCTTCAAAATTTTGAAAAGCGCTTTTTGGGATTTACGCTTAAAATTCGACGAAATACAGGGTTTTGGAATCCTAAAAGAGTCAAGTTTTTACAAGTTCATTGCTTTTTCAAACTTTTTGATGGAATCTAGGTATGTTCCTCCTAAAGAAAAAGTGCTTGTATTTCTTTAGGAACCCTTTTAGGTCGAAAGGTTTTGGAATCCAATAAGCACCATTCCGTAACGGCTTTTACCAATAACTCATCGGTATTGTTGTTTTTAATTTCAACTATTCGGGTAGAAATTGGACCGTTGTTACTTTTGATATAGGTACTTATGTTAATGGTATTGCCCAGGACCGCAGATTTGTGGTAGGTAATGTTGTGGTTCCGAACCACCCAGATCATCGACTCTTGAATCTCCCTTGAAGTCACCTGCGCCCAGTGCTTTTTAGAAATATCCTGAATCCATTCCACATATCTAATATTATTCACATGGTTCAGGTTATCCAGGTCATTGGGAACAACATCAAAAATTTCCGAGTAGATTTTCATTGGTCTTTTTTACGGATTTTCACTTCAAAAAGCTTGTCCCAGTTTTTTCCCGTCACAAAAAAGGTTTCTCGCTCGGGATGGTAGGCCACCCCATTGAGCACGGAATTGCCTTCATCCCATTCAGGTCCTTTTTTAACCTTGTTTTTAAGTCCACCAAAATTAATGACGCCTTCAATGGCGCCGGAGGTAGCATCAATGATCATCATACTCTCCTTTTGGTAAACATTGGCGTAGATTTTACCATTTACATATTCCAGTTCATTGGCTCGGTTAAAAATGGACTTGTTGGTCACCGTTTCAATATGGCCTTGTTCTTCCAGCGTTTCTGGGTCCAAAAACCATATTTTTTCGGTGCCATCGCTTTTGAATATTTTTTCGCCATCGTTGCACAAGCCCCATCCTTCGCGGCTTTTACCATAGGTAAAGTTTTTGATTTTTTCCAAATTGGAGATATCATAAACAAATCCCATACCGCTCTGCCAGGTAAGTTGGTAGAGTTTATCGTTCATTATGGTGATGCCCTCCCCGAATATAGAATTGTCCATAGGGATATTGGTGAGCACCTCGCCGGTCTCAAAGTTCACTTTCCGTACTGTGGAAGCTCCTTTTTTACCGGTACTTTCGTAAAGTGTGTCTTTGTAAAACTCCAGTCCTTGGGTGTAAGCGCCTGTATCATGTGGATAGCTGTTGATGATTTCGTAGGTATAAACCTCAGGGGCAGCGGCCGCCAATAGCCTAAAATCTTTCTCGACCTCTACGGTTTGTTCTTCAATTTTAAATTTCGCGACCAAGGTTTTGTTGCCCAAGGTAGCTAGGTCCAAGGTCAGTTTACCATTATCAACGGGTATTTGCTTACCATCAATGTAATATTGTAGGTCCGAAATTTCGATGTCTTTTTTATTTTTTAATGCCACTCCAACTTGTTGGTTCTGTTGTATGGCTTTGTTTTCCAATTGAATGGCAAAATGCTTGGCTGGGTCAGCACTTCCCCCACATCCCAAAAAGAAGAGCAATGCCCCGGTTATAGAAAAAAGTTTGCCCATGGTTCTTATAGCTTGTATCATAAATTGTTAATCCAAAACACCGAAATTAAGAATGAATTGGGATTGCCACAAATTTAAAACGTCGTATATTTGCAACCGGCAAGTCCTACACGACCAGCTCCTGCAGAATCCCCCAGGGCGGGAACGCAGCAAGGGTATGTGGTCGTAGCGGTGCGATGTAGGTAGCTTGCCTTTTTTTGTACCCAAAAATCAGATGATCATGGATAAAAAAGTTGTACTGATCACCGGCGGTTCTTCAGGTATTGGTAAATCCATCGGAACATATTTGACCCAAAAAGGATTTACCGTTTATGGTACTACACGCAATCCAAAAAACTATCCCGACTTTAAGGAATTTGAACTTGTTCAGTTGGACGTGAAGGACGTGGGAAGCATTCAAAATGCAGTTTCCCATATAATTTCCAAAGAGAACAGCTTGGATGTGCTCATCAACAATGCGGGTGTGGGCATCACGGGACCTGTTGAAGAAACACCCCACGAGGAAATCCTTCATGTTTTTGACACCAATTTCCACGGCCCCATACATGTGATGAAGGCCGTTTTGCCCCAAATGCGCAAGCAGGGAGGGGGAGCCATCATCAATATAACATCCATTGCAGGTTATATGGGATTGCCTTTTAGAGGCTTTTATTCCGCCACCAAAGGTGCGCTCGGTCTAATAACTGAGGCGTTGCGTATGGAAACCCAGGATTTTGGGGTGACCATAACCAATGTGGCCCCTGGGGATTTTGCGACCAATATTGCATCGGGCAGATATCATTCGCCTGTAATTGAAGGTTCCGCTTATCAAGAAAAGTATTCCCAAACCTTGAAAGCCATTAATGATGATGTGGATAGTGGGGGTGATCCTATTCAAGTTGCTGAGGCCGTTTATAGAATCATCAACCAGAAAAAACCAAAGGTGCATAATCCCGTTGGGGCATTTTTACAAAGGTTTTCCCTTAGGTTAAAGAAGATTTTACCCGACAAAGTCTACGAAAAATTGCTCCTCAACCATTATAAATTGTAATTTTACACGTATTAGTGAACCCATTATAAATACTTAGAAATGAAGTTTTTTATTGATACCGCCAACCTTGATCAAATTAAGGAAGCCCAAGAACTCGGTGTGTTGGATGGCGTGACCACCAATCCTTCCTTAATGGCAAAAGAAGGTATTACCGGAAAGGATAACATATTAAAGCACTACGTGGATATCTGCAACATAGTGGATGGAGATGTATCTGCCGAAGTAGTTGCCACGGATTTTGATGGAATGGTAAAAGAAGGCGAGGAGCTGGCAGAACTCCACGAGCAAATCGTAGTGAAAGTCCCCATGATCAAAGATGGTGTAAAAGCGTTGAAATATTTTTCAGACAAGGGTATTCGTACCAACTGTACTTTGGTGTTCTCACCAGGCCAGGCACTTTTGGCCGCCAAAGCCGGAGCAACCTACGTTTCTCCATTCTTGGGCAGATTGGACGATATTTCTACCGATGGACTTAACCTGATTGCGGAAATCCGCTTGATCTATGACAACTACGGATTTGAAACGGAAATATTGGCTGCATCCATTCGCCACACCATGCACGTTATTGATTGCGCCAAATTAGGGGCCGATGTTATGACAGGTCCATTATCTTCTATTGATGGACTGTTGAAACACCCATTGACCGATATTGGATTGGCCAAATTCTTGGAAGATTATAAAAAAGGCAATTCCTAAGGAATCGAAATAAAACAAAGAGAGCCCTTGAATGAAAATTCGGGGCTTTTTTATGTATGAACCCGTAGTGCATTTTGATGAAAAATTCGTCAGTTCGAGTGATTTTCGGCGGTTGAGCGAAGTCGAAACCAAAGAAAATCGTATCGAGAACCAGAATTTCCGGTCAAAACCCGATTCTCGATACAAAATTCCTTTGGAATTTCACTCGAATTGACGGTTTGGTATATGAAGCTTTCATAATGCACTACGAGTTATTATAATGAAGTATATAGGTTGGCAAATCCATCAACCACAACCGTATCCTTGGCAATGACACACTTATTGAGGCCGTCAATGATCATGGCCATTTGAAGCTCTTTAAAGTTTTCCCCAAAAAACTGCTTGTCCTTGTCCAACTTGTACTCATCCATCATTTGCTTCCACTGGGTAAAATTGGTCCTTAAGTTGATGCCTACGAAGTTATAGTGCGGATATTTTTTCTCCAAGGAGACAATATGCTTGTTAACGTTTCTAAAATGTCTTTTCTGGTCGGCGGTCCAAAAATAAAAGACGGTATTTTTCTTATTGTTGTTGGCCAAATCCTTTAAGGAGATTTCTTCATCATTGAAATTCTTGACCGCAATGTTTGGTAATGTGGCGTTAGGCTGCAGGTTTTTAATGCCGCTGTATAAAAGATCAATTTCTTCCTGATGGTCCTTGTGGGTGGAAAGGGATTTATATTTATTGATAAAGACAGTAGCTTCTTCGCTTGGGTTGTGTTCCCTGAGCAAATAATCCATGGCCACGTTCCGGAATAAAATATTTCTAAGTTCTTCTTGTTTAACGATACTGTCAACAAGGGCCAATTTATGCTTGTTAAAATGCAAACGGTCACTCACCGGTTTTTTATTGGTAGAACAGTTTTGCAAACAAGCCATATAAGAAATGTTGCCAAAGTGCCACTTCATAAAGTCAAAATAAGGTCTGAAATAGGTAAGGTCCTTATTATTGTAATCTATTTTTTCACGGTACCCGTAAAAATCATCATCCAATTCGTGAATGGTTTCTTCGCCAGTCTCTTTTTTATGGTAAAACGGATACTTTTCCTTATTAATGTAAGTGTTGTAGTCTATGGATGCTTGCGCCATGGCCAATGCCATTGGTGTTAACTGATTATCAATGTCCAGTTCCTTTAGCAAATCAATCTTTGCGCTGTGCAAAGAATCAATCTTTTTACTGAACGCCTCAGGGTCAAGTTCGTAATAGCTGTTCACCAAATCTTCCTCATTCTCATTTTTCAAGAAGACTTCTATCAAAAAATTATTGATTTCGCTCCCTTTTCCCGAGTACACCAGAGACTCATCAAACTCTACGGTATTTAAACGTGCCAAAAGGCTATCCCCTTGGGTTAAATAGACGTATTGAAGTTCAGGAGTATGGTCGAAGTGATAAAGACCATCTTCGATGTTATTGAGTTGAAAGGAAAAACGGTTTTGGTCATCCAGCTTAACAGAATCCACATAAGAATCATTGTGGTAAAGCACCACATAATCGCTGGTCGGATTTACAATTTCACCACCAAAAAATACCGAGGAACGGCTCTCCGAAGAGTCAGAACACGATACAAAGGTTGAGAATAAGGTGATTCCAAGTAAAAATCTTACCATATATAGGGAACGATTCATTTAACAATCAAAAGTAAGCAACCCCAGCAGCCAAACTTGTTAAGGGGTAGTTAAATGTTGTTAAACGGTGATTTTCTATCCTTCAAATATGCGTTCCAAAATTAGAATTACGAATTGCATTTAGCTACTTTTGCAAAAAATAAAGATAGTTGCATGTTATCAGTATCGAATTTATCCGTACAGTTTGGCAAAAGAGTTTTGTTCGATGAAGTTAACGTAACCTTTGCCCAAGGGAATTGTTACGGCATCATTGGCGCCAACGGAGCGGGAAAATCAACCTTTTTAAAAATATTGTCCGGGCAAATTGACCCCACCTCCGGGCATGTGCATTTGGAACCGGGAAAACGGATGTCCATCTTGGAACAGAACCACAACGCCTACGATGAGTATCCCGTTTTGGAGACCGTAGTGATGGGAAACAAGCCTTTGTTCGAAATCAAAAAAGAAATTGATGCCCTATATGCCGATTATACGGATGAGAACGCAGAAAAGATTGGAGAACTACAGGTTAAGTTCGAAGAAATGAATGGTTGGAACGCCGATAGCGATGCAGCGGCCATGTTATCCAATCTTGGGATTACGGAAGACCTGCACTACACTAATATGGCGGATTTAGATTCCAAACTAAAGGTACGGGTACTTTTGGCGCAGGCCTTGTTCGGTAGCCCAGATGTGCTGATCATGGATGAGCCTACCAATGATTTGGATTACGATACCATCAACTGGTTGGAAAACTTCTTGGCCAACTACGATAATACGGTAATCGTGGTTTCTCACGATAGACATTTTTTAGATGCTGTTTGTACCACCATTGCAGATATAGATTTTGGTAAAATCAACCTGTTCTCAGGGAATTATACCTTTTGGTATGAGAGTAGCCAATTAGCTGCTCGTCAAAGAGCACAACAGAACAAAAAGGCCGAAGAAAAAGCCAAGGAACTCAATGAGTTTATACAGCGATTTAGCGCCAACGTGGCCAAAAGCAAGCAAGCCACGTCCCGTAAAAAAATGCTGGAAAAACTTAAGGTTGAGGACATTAAGCCATCGAGTAGAAGATACCCTGCCATAATTTTTGATCGTGAGCGCGAAGCCGGTGATCAAATTTTGAATGTAGAAAAGCTATCCGCCACTTCCGACGATGGGGATTTGCTGTTCAAAGACGTGAACATCAACTTGGCCAAAGGGGATAAAGTGGCCATCCTTTCTAAAGATTCACGCGCAAGCACAGCGTTCTACGATATTATAGCCGACAAAATAAAACCCGACAGCGGTAAATTTCAATGGGGGGTGACCACGACCCAGTCCTATTTGCCCGCGGATAACTCAAACTTCTTTCAAGAGGATATTAACCTAGTGGATTGGCTACGTCAATGGGCCAAGACGGAGGAGGAAAGAGAAGAGGTTTATCTTAGGGGCTTCTTGGGTAAAATGTTGTTCAGCGGGGAGGAAGCGCTTAAAAAATGTACCGTACTATCCGGAGGTGAAAAAGTGCGTTGTATGCTCAGCCGAATGATGATGCTCCGTGCCAATGTACTGATGTTGGACGAACCTACCAACCACTTGGACCTGGAAAGTATCACGGCTTTCAATAACTCCTTGAAGAACTTTAAAGGAACTATTTTATTGACCACGCATGATCATGAGTTTGTGAACACGGTGGCGAACAGAATCATCGAATTGACACCAAACGGTGCCATTGACCGCTATTTGAGCTTCGATGATTATATGTCCGATAAGACCATCAAGGAACAGCGGGAAAAAATGTATGCGGTTACCGCCTAAGCATTAAAGTACTTGCTTTTCCAGATGGCTGGGTTAAAGTTTTTCCCCAAAGCAAATCCGTAGAAAATAACTATGGATGCTATGCATTTGAACATAAAAAAGTAGATGATCCAAAATTCTGCGGTGCTACTCTCTTTGGAGAACAAACCCTCTGGAACCATTAACGTTACAAAGTAGCTAATCAAAAGGACCACAAGAACCAAATTGGCAATGTTCTTAAAGGGCCACGCAAACAGTTTCCGTAACGGATGAAGGTCATTGCCCCATTTGTGGATCAGATAGTAATAATCGTTTCCGATAGGAGCAAAGAGCAAGGGATCGTCCTTATCCTCCAGCTTAAACAGTTTGGAAGGTGCCATTATCTTAAAACCCTTGATTTCGGTGTTATGGGCAGCCTCTAAATGTTTGATTTTGGAAATAGCCTTTTGAGGAATCTTACCTTTAAAATAAGAGCTGTTCAAAAAGCGTAATCTGTAATCGATACAAATTTCCCTGATCTGATCAATATGAAAGATTTTATCCGATTCCAGTAAATCAAAATCAAAATCATTTTCTCTATTAGTGCTCTTAGAACCCAATTGATGGGCGATTTGCTCTTCCTTTTGTGAATCTTCGCTCAAAATCTGCTGAACTTCAGCCAAGATTTGTTCGCTATCCCACTTCTTGTTTCTTCTGTCTTGAAGTTTGTGTTCAATGTTTGTTCCTTTCAAAATCACGCAGTTTTTTTTAGTAATCTACTCAAATTTAACGAATTGAATTATTGATTCTGACAGATGTCATAAAAACCCAATGTTAAGTTTTTGTTAAATGGATTTTAGAGCCAAAAAAGATGAGCAATCTCAACAAAAAAGATGTATCTTATCGAAGTTTTTGGTAGTTAATCGTACAAGCATACTAAAAAATAAGCCCTAAAATTTTCACCAACCCTATGAATACCCCCGCAACCAGATTCTTGTTTTGCCTTTGCTTGGCTTTTTCCATATACACTTCCGCACAAAAAACCTCCAATGCCTTATCCTATGCAGGTAAGCTGGATAACCATAAAATTTTATTGAGTGCTGTAAACGCCACCGAATTGGGTGCATTGCTTCAAAAATCTGGTCCATTCACCATTTTTGCACCTTCCGATGCAGCTTTTGAGAAATTTTCGAACAGCAAAATAGCGGAGATGATCAATGCGGAGGATAAAAGAGCTTTAAAATCTTTATTGTCCTTTCATATCGTTGCAGGGCAACTCACGGCTTCACGTATGCTGCGTGCAATAGGCAGGGGTAATGGGATTGCCAGTTTCACAACCGTTCAGGGCAAGAAGTTAACTGCACATCTGGATGGGTATGATATTGTTCTTACCGATCCTGTTGGCAATACGGCAAGAATCACGGCTGCTGACCTTAATTTGGAAAATGAAGGGGTGGTTCACGAAATAGATAATGTTATCCTGCCCGCTCAAATGTAATTAACGAAGCTCCGCTCCCAATTCTTTTTGATATTGGGCCAATAGTTTGCCCATGATCTTATCGATTTGCTTGTCCGTCAAGGTCTTTTTCTCATCCATCAAGGTAAAGCTAACAGCATAGGATTTTTTTCCTTCCGGTAAGTTGTTGCCCGTATACACATCAAACAAATTTACCTTTTTAAGCAACTTTTTTTCTGTGTTCCAAGCAATTTCATATACTTTTTGGAAAGAAACGGAATCATCCAACAACAAAGCAAAATCCCTGGTCACTTCTGGGAATTTCGGAATTTCCTTGAAAGCCACATTATGTGTGCTCACAGATTCTAAAATGGCATCCCAGTTCAAATCGGCATAAAATACTTCTTGTTTGATGTCAAAACGTTTTAAAGCCGCCTTACCTACCAAGCCCAAGGAAACCAAAACTTTATCGTTTTTTACATAGGAAACGCCTTCGGCATAATCGGAATCGGATAATGGTTTTGTATCAATGTCCCGAAGCCCTAAGCGCTCAAAAACGTTTTCCACGATTCCTTTCAGATAGAAAAACTCGGATTTTTTGGAATCAATCGCCCAACTATTTTGTTTGCGGTCTCCGGATATCAAAATCGACAAGTGTTGTTTTTCTTGATATTCCCCATCCACTTTATGGTAGGTTTTTCCAAATTCGAAAAGCTTCAGGTCGGTTTTTTGCCTATTGTGGTTGTAACTTACTGTTTGTAACCCCGAATGAAGCATCGATGTTCTCAAAACTGATAAATCAGAACTCAAGGGGTTCAGCATCTCGACCGCAGTATCGTCATCAGATGTGATATTGGATGAAACCAAGCTGTTGGTCATAATTTCATAAAAACCTTTGGAAGCAAGCATAGTTCCAATGACATCTTGGATCCTATAGTTTTCGAATCTCGATGTTTTGGCTATGGAAGCGTTCAGTTTTTCCTTAAAATCGATGTTGTTGTAGCCGTAAACCCTTAAAATTTCTTCGATGACATCAACTTCTCGGGTCACATCCACCCTATATGTAGGAATGGTAAGCCCAAGACCGGATTCGGTTACGTTATTGATGCGTATCTCCAGTGAAGATAGGATGGATTTTATGGTGTCCTCTGGAATTTCCTGGCCAATCAAAGAGTTGATTTTGTTGAAGGTCAGAAACACTTGTCGCTCCTGGGGCTTTTTAGGGAACAGATCCGCAATTTCGGAAGTGATATAACCTCCTGCGATCTCCCTGATCAAGAGCGCAGCCCTTTTAAGGGCATATTTCGTCATATTGATGTCGATACCCCGTTCAAACCTAAAAGAAGCGTCGGTGTTCAATCCATGTCTTTTGGCCGTTTTTCTAATGGAAACTGGGTCAAAATAAGCGCTTTCCAAAAATATAGAGGTAGTGTGTTCGGTAACTCCAGAATGAAGCCCGCCAAAAACACCGGCAATGCACATGGGATTGCTTGCATCACAAATCATCAAATCATCCTCGTGCAGTTCGCGTTCCACATCATCCAATGTGGTGAATTTGGTGCCAGCAGGCAGAGTTTTCACTTCTACCTTACTTCCTTTTATTTTGGATGCATCAAAAGCGTGCAAGGGCTGGCCCAGTTCGTGAAGTACATAGTTGGTAACATCCACCACATTGTTTATTGGCGCCAATCCAATGGCTTTCAATCTGTTTTTTAACCAATCTGGGGAATCCTGGACCAGAAGGTTGTTGATGGTTACCCCGCAATATCTTGGTGCCAGGTCACTTTCCAGCACTTCCACATCAACTTTCAATGAACGATTGTCAATGGAAAAGTTACTAGTGGAAGGAGTTACCAATTCTTTTTGGATTTCTTTTTGTTCCAAGCCCGCCTTTAGGTCTCGGGCCACACCAAAATGACTCATGGCATCTGCACGGTTTGGGGTAAGGCCTATTTCAAAAACTTCATCATTTTCAATGTCAAAAACTTGGGAGCATGGAGTGCCGGGTACCAATTCCTCGTTCAGCACCATTATCCCGTCGTGGCTTTCTCCTAACCCGATTTCATCTTCGGCACAAATCATACCTTGGCTCACCTCTCCACGAATCTTCCCTTTTTTGATTACCCAGGCTTCACCCTCTTTGGTGTAAAGGGTTGTACCGACCGTGGCCACGGGCACTTTTTGTCCGGCGGCTACATTGGGCGCTCCGCAAACAATTTGTAAAGGAGCCTCTTGGCCTATATCCACCGTGGTTAATTTTAATCTATCTGCATTTGGGTGTTTTTCGCAAGTAAGCACGTGTCCAACGACAATACCTTTTAAACCACCCTTAACTGATTCAAATTGTGATATGCCCTCAACCTCTAGACCTAAATCTGTTAAAAGTTCAGCTGTTTTTTGAGCATCCCAATCAATTTGCAAAAATTGCTTCAACCAGTTGTAAGAAATCTTCATACCCCGTTTTTAGAGGGCACAAATATATAACAATAGGGGAACAGATTCAACGATATTAATAACCATAAATCGTAAGGAATGGTTTGTTTTAATTACTATTTCCTACATTTAAGTAAAATCTTTCAATTTATGAGAATAATCAAAGTAGCGGTGCTGGGAGTTTTGATTCTTTTTGCCTCTTGCAAAAAAGAAGATAAAATAAAACTAATGGTGGGTCACTGGTTGGGCCATATGGAAGTTTCAGAATCGCAACAATTGCCTTTTGAGTTTATAGTTACGCTAAATGAAGAAGGTGGATATGTGATGAATATCTATAATGCGGAAGAAGTTGTCACGGTAGACGAATTTACGTTCAACGGGGACTCTATCGATATTCGTATGCCCATTTTTGAAGGGCATATTTCAGGGACATATACGGCCAATGAGATAAAAGGTGAGTTTATTGAAGAAAGCAAGGAGCGAAGCGTTCCTTTCTATGCCAAATACGGCAAAAAAGACCGTTTTGAGACCGAAAAGGATGCATCCGTGAACCTATCGGGTATTTGGGAGACCTATTTTAAGGTAAATACGGAAGATGAGTATGCTGCAAAAGGTATTTTTATGCAGAATGAAAATAAAATCAAGGGGACTTTTAGAACCAAAACAGGGGATTATCGTTATTTGGATGGGGTTGTTACTGGTGATAGTATGAAGTTGTCCGCTTTTGACGGTTCGCACGTTTTCCTGTTCTTGGCCAAAGTAACGGATAGTACCCTCGACGGTAAATTTTACTCTGGGAAGCATACGGTCCAAGAATTTATGGGAGCAAGAAATGAAGCTTTCGAACTTCCGGATTCTAATGAACTAACCTATTTAAGAGAAGGCTACGATAAGTTTGATTTTTCTTTTCCAAATTCAGAAGGAGAGATGGTGGATTTGGACGACCCCATGTTTGATAATAAAGTAGTGTTGGTTCAGATTATGGGAACTTGGTGTACCAATTGTTTGGATGAAACACGATTCTATGTGGAGTTTATGAAGAACAACCCAGAATTGGATGTACAAATGGTAGGATTGGCATTTGAATATGCCAAAACGGAGGAGAAAGCCTTCGAAGGCATAAAAAGACTCAAAGAACGCGAGGAAGTGCCATACCCAATCCTATTAGCTCAATACGGTACATCGAACAAGCAAAAGGCCAACGAAAAATTACCGATGCTGAATCACATACTTTCTTATCCTACAACTATTTATATTGACAAAACTGGGGAGGTACGCAAAATACATACTGGTTTTAATGGACCTGCAACGGGTGATAAGTTTGTCGAATTCAAGCAAGAGTTCAATAAAACCATTGAGACATTGACTGCTGAATAGCAAGGAGGGAATGGAATAAAAACAGCTAAGCTTGATTGTTATGCATTTTGACTGAAATTTGTCAGTTTGAGTGGCTTTTCGCAAGAAAAATTATATCGAGAATTCAAATTTCAGGCCCAAAACTGATTCTCGATAAAAAATTCCAATGGAATTTCATCGAATTGACGGTTTTGGCTTAAAAACTTTCAAAAAGCAAAACGGGTTAAGTCCACTTAGATAATTGTTGATTTGCCCAAATCGATGTTCTCATCGTTCATAAGAGAATCATCTTCAATATCCACGATATTGTGGGCGATAAAATCCCCAACTTGATTGGTGCCGTATTGACTGTTTTCCTTCAAATCTGGAGTAACAATTCCTTTTTTTAGGGATTTATCCACCGCCTTTTTTACGGCCCAAGCCTCTTCGTTCAGTCCAAAATGCTCCAGCAGCATAGCTGCGGAAAGGATGGAGGCAATTGGGTTGGCAATGTCTTTTCCCTTGGCTTGTGGATAAGAACCGTGAATTGGTTCAAAGAGTGCGTTCTCTTCACCAACGGAAGCAGACGCCAGCAATCCGATGGAACCACCGATAACACTGCCTTCATCAGAAATAATGTCACCGAACATATTCTCTGTCAATATAACATCAAACTGTTTAGGGTTTAGGATGATCTGCATTGCAGCATTATCCACGAACAAAAAGTCCAATGCCACTTCTGGGTAGCTTTCACCGATTTTTGCGACCACTTTACGCCAAAGTCTTGATGATTCCAATACGTTGGCCTTATCTACCAAGGTGAGTTTCTTTTTTCTGCCTTTTGCAGCCTTAAATGCCAAATGGGCAATACGGCTTATTTCTTCTTCGGAGTATTCACAAAGGTCGGAGGCCTTTGTGCCTTCTTCATTCAATTTTTTTTCTCCAAAGTAAATTCCTCCCGTAAGTTCACGGTATATCACAAAATCGGTTCCGTTGATTACCTTCTTTTTTAAAGGAGATTTATCCAACAATGTTGGATGTGATAATATTGGTCGGATATTGGCAAACAATCCAAGTGCCTTACGTAATTGAAGCAAACCTTGTTCGGGACGCACTTTTGCATCGGGGTCGTTATCGTATTTAGGGTCACCGATTGCTCCAAAAAGCACGGCATCCGACTCTCGGCATAGTTTTAAGGTAGAATCGGGTAGGGGAACTCCCTTTTTGTCGATGGCAATGGCGCCAACAGGAGCTTCTTTAAAAATAAAATGTAGGTTAAAGGTTTCTTCGACTGCCTTTAAACACTTTACTGCCTGGGCCAATACTTCGGGTCCAACACCATCTCCAGGAAGCAATGCTATTTTTAATGCCATATAGTTTGGTTTAAGCCAAGCTTTTCATTCCAATATTGCTGGTTTCAACAATCTCGTGGATGTCTTCATCCAAAATTTCTTTTTTCACGTCGGCATATTTCAAAAAGTTTTGGTACACCGCATCCAATTGCAGTTTGGTAAGTTCGTAACCTACATTTTTGGCTCTGTATGCCAATGCCGCACGCCCACTTCTAGCTGTCAGTACAATGGAGGATTCACTGACACCTACATCGTGTGGATCAATAATTTCGTAAGTTTCTCGCCGTTTTATCACACCATCTTGGTGAATCCCTGAACTATGGGCAAATGCATTGGACCCTACAATAGCTTTATTGGGTTGCACCGGCATTCCCATTTTTTGAGAAACCATGGTACTGGTATCCCAAAGCAGTTTACTGTTGATGTTGGTGTCCAAGTTTAAGTGTGGATGCTGTCTCATTACCATTACCACCTCTTCCAAGGACGTGTTGCCAGCTCTTTCTCCGATTCCGTTTATGGTACATTCGATTTGTCTGGCTCCGTTTACCACACCGGCAATGGAGTTGGCAGTGGCCAAACCTAAATCGTTATGGCAATGACAGGAAAGTATGGCCCTATCTATGCCTTTTACGTTTTCTCTCAGATACTTCATTTTGGCACCATATTCCTCTGGCAAACAATATCCGGTAGTATCGGGAATGTTAAGTACGGTTGCACCAGCTTTGATGGCCGCTTCACAGATACGCGCCAAAAACTCATTATCCGTTCTTCCTGCATCTTCTGCGTAGAATTCCACGTCCTCAACGAAAGTTTTGGCATAGGCTACAGCATCTACGGCACGTTCGATAATTTTATCCTGGGTGGAGTTGAACTTGTATTTAATGTGTGATTCGGAAGTTCCGATTCCCGTATGTATCCTTGGTTTTTTCGCATCCTTGATGGCTTCTGCAGCCACTTCGATGTCTTTTTTTACGGCACGGGTCAATCCACAGACCGTTGCATTTTTGACCAATTTGGCAATTTCGTTTACGGATGTAAAATCACCGGGACTGGATATGGGGAACCCTGCCTCGATTACATCAACTCCCAGTTCATCCAATCGTTCGGCAATGATCAATTTCTGCTCGGTATCAAGTTTACAACCAGGCACCTGTTCTCCATCTCTTAGTGTTGTGTCAAAAATTTCTACCTTATCTTTAGCCATTATATCAACCTGTTTTTTTCTATGACTAACGAAAGTAGTAAAGGAAGGCAGAAAACGAAAAGCAGCTAAGAGCAGGTTACAACGTTAAACTGCTTTTGGTGTAGTTTAAATATCTGAAAAACAATATATTAAACAATATTTTTTACGATGACAAATGCCCATAAGGATGCTTTGTTTGTACTGGTAAAATCACTTTCCAAATCCGAAAAACGACAATTTAAGCTCTATGTCGGACGATTGGGGGTTAATACGGACGCTAAATTTTTGGCTTTGTTCAATCTCTTGGATAAGATGCGGAAATATGATGAGCGGCAGATTTTGGATAGCGGTATTGTCAAAAAATCACAACTTTCCAACCTTAAAGCTCATTTATATAAACAAATTTTGGTGAGTTTGCGATTGAACCCTGTAAACCAAAACGTTCGTATTCAGATTCGGGAACAGTTGGATTTTGCTACCATTCTGTATCAAAAGGGACTCTACAAACAAAGTTTGAAGATTTTGGAGAAAGCGAAAAGCTTCGCGATTGAGAACGAGGAGAAAAACGTTGCATACGAGATTGTGGAACTGGAAAAAGTTATTGAAACCCAATATATTACCCGAAGTATACCCGATAGGGCCGATGAACTGGCCGTTGAAGCCAAGGAACTTTCTGCACAAAATGTAATGACGAGCAAACTTTCCAATCTTTCGTTACAGTTGTATGGAATGATGCTGAAGGTGGGTTACGTACGCAGTGATGAGGACCTTCAGAAAGTAAAAAGCTATTTTGAAGAGCATTTGCCCAAATACGAAATTGACAAACTTGGTTTTCGAGAAAAATTGTGGTTGTACAAAGCTCATTTGTGGTACAGCCTTTTGATTCAGGACTTTTTGTCAGCCTACAAATACGCCAGTAAATGGGTGGACCTTTTTTATGAAAACGAACATATGATTCCGCTAAACCCTGTGTTCTTTTTAAAGGGCAACCATTATTTGTTGGAGTCGCTCTTTTTTGTGAAATATGCATCACAGTTTAGAGAAACTTTGGAGCGCTTGGAAGAGCAGGTAAAAGACCCCAAATTTCCTAAAAACGATAACATTAGCTCGCTTGCCTTTTTGTACATCAATACCAATAAATTAAATCTCCATTTTTTGGAGGGTACTTTTGATAAGGGCATTTATTTAGTGAACATTATCGAGTATGGCATCAAAAAGCACAGACAGCAAATAGATGAACATCACGTGATGTTGCTCTATTATAAAATAGCTTGTCTATATTTTGGTAACGGCGACAACAAAAATTGTATTGCCTACCTAAAAAGGATAATTTCCAACAAGAAATTGAAGATGCGCGAGGATTTGATGTGCTTCGCACGAGTTTTGAGCCTTGTGGCACATTACGAAGCAGGTATGGATTATCACTTGGAAGTACAGCTTAAGAGCACGTACAAGTTCTTGCTGAAAATGAACGACCTGCACGAAGTGCAAAAGGAAATGATTAAGTTCCTAAGAAGCCTTGGTGATATCTACCCAACCGATTTGAAGAGTGAATTTCAGAAACTGTACAACGAGTTGAAAAAATACGAGAACCACCCATACGAGAAGCGGGCATTTTTATATTTGGACATTCTTTCGTGGCTGGAAAGTCACTTGCAGAACAAGCCGGTAGGACAGATAATTAGAGAAAAAGCTTTGGCACTTACTCGCTAATACATGCGTTCCAAACAGGGTCTTCTGGTGGAGGAGCCAAAAACGTAATAGGTTCCTTTTTTACAGGGTGCATAATGGTTAAACTTCTAGCCTGAAGGTGAATGCCACCATCTTTATTGCTCCGGTCGGCACCGTATTTTAAATCACCTTTAATAGTGCACCCAATGGCTGCCAATTGTGCCCTAATTTGATGGTGCCTGCCTGTCTTTAAATCAATTTCCAATAGATAATAGCTATCCAACTTTTTGAGGATTTTATAATCTAAAACAGCTTTTTTGCTGTTGGGGACCTCCTTAGAGTTTGCATAGGATTTGTTTTGTTTGGGGTTGCGTACCAACCAATGGGTCAAGGTCCCGCTTTCTGGGACTGGGGGATTTTTCACAACCGCCCAATACATTTTTTTGGTTTCCCCTTGGGCAAACATTTTATTGAGTCGGGGCAGGGCTTTGGATGTTTTGGCGAATAGCACAATTCCTGAAGTAGGGCGGTCCAACCGGTGTGCCACGCCCAAATATACATTACCTGGTTTGTTGTACTTCTCCTTAAGATATTGCTTTACCACTTCCCTGAGGGGGGCGTCGCCGGTTTTATCGCCTTGTACAATATCGCCAACACGTTTGTTGACCACAATCAAGTGGTTGTCTTCAAATAATACTTGAAGGTTGGAGGGAGTGGATCTAGTGGATTTTTGGATTTTTGGATTTTTGGAATTCACTTTAGCGAGGATTTGAATTTAGAAATCACTTTGATGAAAAATTTGTCATTTCGAGTGGTTTTTTGAACCCAAGTTCAAAAAATTGTATCGAGAAAAGAATTCATGCTAACTCAAACCTGGTTCTCGATACTTTTTCCTTCCGAAAAAACTCGAACTGACGGTTTTATCATACATTTAATAAGATTCATCCTTATTCGGAAAGTCCTGACTTTTTACATCATCCACGTATTGGGAAATAGCGTTGCTCATTTCATCATAAAGATTGAGATATCGCCTCAAAAATCTTGGATGGAACTCGTGGGTCATTCCCAACATATCGTGAACTACCAAAACTTGGCCATCTACATGTCCGCCTGCGCCGATACCAATTACGGGTATGGAAACGCTTTCCGCGACCTCTTTGGCCAATTTGGCTGGAATTTTCTCCAAAACAATGGCAAAACAGCCCAATTCTTCCAGTAGTTTGGCGTCAGATTTTAGCTTTTCGGCTTCCTCTTCTTCTTTAGCACGTACGGTGTACGTTCCAAATTTATAAATGGATTGTGGGGTAAGTCCCAAATGTCCCATCACGGGAATGCCTGCCTGAAGAATTCGTGTCACGGATTCCTTGATCTCACTACCTCCCTCAACTTTGATGGCATGAGCCCCACTTTCTTTCATAATTCGGATGGCCGAACGCAGGGCTTCTTTGGAATCACTCTGGTAGCTTCCGAAAGGGATGTCCACAACGACCAATGCCCTTTTGGCGGCCCTGACAACGGAAGTGGCATGGTAAATCATTTGGTCTAGGGTAATGGGCAAGGTGGTTTCGTGGCCAGCCATTACATTACTGGCGGAATCACCTACCAAAATGGCATCCACATTGGCGCCATCCACAATCTTGGCCATGGAATAATCGTAAGAGGTGAGCATACTGATTTTCTCTCCATTTTTTTTCATATCCACCAACGATTTTACCGTTACCCTTTTATATTCTTTTTTAGCTGTAGACATCGTAATTGTATTTGATGGCTAAAAGTAAGCAGATTTGTTTAATTTAGGCTTCAATCAAAAAACTAATAAAAATGAGAAAACTATTAGGTTGTATAGTGTTTTTTGCTTTGGGTACATTAGGATATGGCCAAGGGCCCAATGCTTCAAACAATGAAGCTGAAAATCAGATAAAGCAAGTAATCGAAACTTTTTTTGATGGTTTCCATAAACAAGATTCAACCATCATCAAAAGCACTGTTGCCGACGGAATTGTTTTGCAAACCACTGGAAGAAGCCCTGAAGGCAAGACGCTTTTCAAAACGGAAGAATTTTCAAAATTTTTAAAGTCCATTGTCGGCATACCTGAAACCACCAAGTTTGAAGAAAAACTCACGTCTTTTTCCATTCAGGTGGATAGGACGATGGCCAATGCTTGGGTAGGGTACGAATTTTGGTTGAACGACGAATTCAGTCATAGCGGCATCAATTCCTTCCAGCTCATCAATTTTGATGGCGAATGGAAAATAATCTACTTGATTGATACCAGGGGTAAGGAAGGGTGTATGGACTAGCAATCGCTTAAGAACACTCCTACGGCCAATCCACCCTCGGAGGTCTCCTTGTATTTGGAACTCATATCTTTTGCTGTTTCCCACATGGTATTTACTACTTTGTCCAAGGGTACTTTCACCTCACTTGGGTCGGTGTCCAGTGCCAATTCTGCTGCGTTGATGGCTTTAATCGCTCCCATGGCGTTGCGCTCAATACAGGGGACCTGAACCAGTCCACCGATAGGGTCGCAGGTTAGACCTAAGTGGTGTTCCATGGCAATCTCAGCAGCAATCAATACTTGTTCGGGAGAACCGCCCATAAGTTCTGTTAACCCCGCTGCGGCCATAGCCGAGGATACGCCAATTTCTGCCTGGCAGCCACCCATGGCTGCGGAAATGGTAGCTCCTTTTTTAAAGATGCTTCCAACCTCACTGGCCACCAATAAAAATTGTTTTACGTCATCAAAATTGGCATCGTGGTTTTCGATGACCATGTAATAGGTGAGAACGGCGGGGATAACCCCTGCGCTACCGTTTGTGGGTGCGGTGACCACTCTTCCCAACGAAGCGTTTACTTCGTTGACGCTTAGTGCAAAACAGCTTACCCATTTAATGATCTGGCGGAATTTCACTTCTGTGTCCCGGATACTCTCTAACCACTCCTGCGGATTGGAGTAGGGTACATCTCCTTTTAGCTTCTGATGCATTTCAAAAGCGCGTCGCTTCACATTTAACCCACCAGGGAGCTTTCCTTCGGTATGGCAGCCAACATAGATGCTTTCCAACATAGTGTTCCAGATACGGGCAATACCTTCGTCAATTTCCGAGGCTGTCCGTAGTGAAAGCTCATTTTCCATTACAATCGTGGAAATGGACTTGTTTTGGGCGTTACAATGTTGCAGTAATTCTTCACCGGTTCTTACAGGGTGTGGAAAGGTTTTAAATGTTTCTTTGTTTTCTTTGGCGTGAATACGCTCTTCCTTCACCACAAATCCTCCACCGATGGAATAATAGGTTTCGGAGATTGTTTCTCCGTTGGTCAGTTCGGCTTCAAACCGCATACCGTTGGCATGGAATGGTAAAAACTCTTTTTTGAAAACGATATCGTTCACAAAACTGAACGGAATCGTTCTTTTTCCACCAAAATTGAGTTTGCTTTCCGCCTTGATCCTGTCAATTCTTCCTGAAATGCTGTCAATGTCAACAGTTTCAGGGTCAGTGCCCAACAATCCCATCACCACGGCAATATCAGTGGCATGTCCTTTTCCCGTGAGGCAGAGTGACCCGTACAGATACGCCTTGATGGATTGAACATCATCAAAAACCGCTTGTTCTTCAAGCTCAGCTATCCAACGTTCGGCCGCACGCCAAGGCCCAAGGGTATGTGAGCTGGAAGGCCCTACACCGATCTTAAGCATATCAAACACACTAATGCACTCCATAAACTCAATTTACAGTGTCAAATATAGGAAGCTAAACGGTATAAAAATGCGAATATTTAAATATCTGAACGGCCTTCCCTACAATTTTTATGACATCGGTAATTATACTGGGATATTCAAGGGTTTTGACAACAATCTGACACCTTGTCATATTCTTTGTCGTGGCATAATCATTGACATTTTAAGAGGGAAACGAAAACGAATTTTTAAACAGATATAACTTTAGATACGATGAGCAAGATTATAGGTATAGACTTAGGTACGACCAACTCCTGCGTCTCGGTTATGGAAGGTAACGAGCCTGTGGTAATTCCAAATGCCGAAGGTAAACGTACTACTCCATCGATGATCGCATTTGTTGAAGGAGGGGAGATCAAGGTCGGTGACCCTGCAAAAAGACAAGCCGTGACCAACCCTCACAAAACGATTTATTCCATTAAGCGATTTATGGGTAACAAATACTCAGAATCCAGCAAGGAAGCTAAAAGGGTTCCTTATAAAGTGGTAAAAGGAGACAACGATACTCCTAGAGTGGATGTTGACGGACGTATGTACACCCCTCAAGAGCTTTCAGCGATGATTCTTCAAAAAATGAAGAAAACTGCTGAGGATTACTTGGGGCAAGATGTAACAAGAGCAGTAATTACCGTTCCAGCATATTTTAACGATTCACAAAGACAGGCCACCAAAGAAGCTGGTGAAATTGCAGGTCTTACCGTGGAACGAATCATTAACGAGCCAACTGCTGCTTCTTTGGCATATGGACTCGATAAAAAAGATACCGAGCAAAAAATAGTGGTGTTTGACTTTGGTGGTGGTACGCACGATGTTTCCATTCTTGAATTAGGTGACGGTGTGTTTGAAGTATTGGCCACAGATGGTGATACACACTTGGGAGGTGATGATGTTGACCAAAAAATTATTGATTGGTTGGCCGAAGAGTTCAAGAAAGATGAAGATATGGACCTTCGTGAAGACCCAATGGCGCTTCAGCGTTTGAGAGAAGCTGCCGAAAAGGCAAAAATTGAGTTGTCTTCTTCTGCACAGACAGAAATCAACTTGCCTTACGTAACAGCAACGTCTTCAGGACCAAAACACTTAGTAAGAACATTGTCGCGTTCCAAATTTGAGCAATTGATTGCCGATTTGGTAAAAAGAACCATTGAGCCCTGTGAGAAAGCATTGAAGTCTGCAGGACTTTCCAAAAGTGATATCGACGAGATTATCTTGGTAGGTGGTTCTACCCGTATTCCTGCGGTACAGGAAGCCGTTGAGAAATTCTTCAATAAAAAACCATCCAAAGGAGTAAACCCGGATGAGGTTGTGGCCATTGGTGCCGCTATTCAGGGTGGTGTATTGACTGGAGATGTAAAAGACGTGCTCTTGTTGGATGTTACCCCACTTTCTTTGGGTATCGAAACTATGGGAAGCGTGTTCACTAAATTGATAGAGGCGAACACTACCATCCCCACCAAGAAATCACAGGTTTTCTCCACCGCAGCGGATAATCAACCATCGGTTGAAATCCACGTACTGCAAGGAGAGCGACCCATGGCAGCAGATAACAAGACTATAGGTAGATTCCACTTGGATGGTATTCCGCCAGCACCAAGAGGAACACCTCAAATTGAAGTGACCTTCGATATTGATGCAAACGGTATCATCAAGGTTTCTGCCACGGACAAAGCTACTGGCAAGTCGCAAGACATCCGAATCGAGGCTTCTTCCGGGTTGACCGAGGAAGAAATCGAAAAGATGAAAGCAGAAGCTGAGGCGAATGCCGAGGCGGATAAAAAAGCCAAGGAAACTGCGGATAAATTGAACGAGGCCGATGCTATGATCTTCCAAACAGAAAAGCAATTGAGCGAGTTCGGCGATAAATTGTCCGACGACAAGAAAAAGCCGATCGAAGATGCTTTGGAAGAATTGAAGAAAGCTTTTGAAGGCAAAGACCTAGCGGTTATAGAGCCAGCTTTGGAAAAAATCAACGAAGCTTGGAAAGTAGCTTCCGAAGAAATGTACAAAGCACAAGCTGAAGCACAAGGCGGCGCTGCAGGAGCAGGAGCTGCTGGAGGAGACGCAACCGGTGGCGATAGCGCTGGAAAGGGAGCCTCTGAAGGAGACAACGTGGAAGACGTGGACTTCGAAGAAGTGAAGTAATTTAATTACAACATCATATAAAAAAAGAGGCCGTCTAAAAACATTTAGGCGGTCTTTTTATTTAGGGGGTGATTTGTGGGTGCCTGCCTTAATGTTGCGTTTTATCGATTTATTTCCCTTGGAAAAAATCGGGCCATAGGATTCCTAAGC
>NZ_JAGEMG010000016.1:0-79876 GCF_040148835.1 Allomuricauda sp. NFXS6
GCTTAGGAATCCTATGGCCCGATTTTTTCCAAGGGAAATAAATCGATAAAACGCAACATTAAGGCAGGCACCCACAAATCACCCCCTAAATAAAAAGACCGCCTAAATGTTTTTAGACGGCCTCTTTAATTTCTTGTTCTAAAGAAGATTAGATTTTGGCAAAAAGCTTTTGCATTCTATCCTGCTCTTCCTCGGCCAAAAGGGGGTCTACCAAAATTCTACCGCTGTGCTCATCTGTAATGATTTTTTTGCGGGAAGCAATCTCTACCTGTACCTGTGGTGGAATGGTGAAGAAAGAACCGCCGGAAGCTCCGCGTTCTACGGGAACCACCGCCAAACCGTTCTTTACATTGTGGCGGATTCTTTTGTAAGCCTTGATCAAACGCTCTTCGATTTTATCTTCGTATTCTTCAGATTTTTTCAAAAGTGCTTTTTCTTCTTTCTCAGTCTCGGCAAGAATAGCATCCAACTCACCCTTTTTGTGCTTTAGGTGGCTTTCGCGCTCGGATAGCTTTTCCTTGGTAGCGGCAATCACTTCTTTTTTCTGTTCAATTTGTGCTTTGAACTCTTTAATGTTCTTTTCGGCCAATTGAATCTCCAACTCTTGGAATTCCACCTCTTTGCTCAATGAATTGAACTCGCGGCTGTTCCTTACATTTTTTTGTTGCTCGCTGTATTTTTTGATAAGCGCTTTGGACTCATCAATAAGATTCTTCTTGGCAGTAATCTCAAAGTTAACGGTTTCAACATCCGTTTTCAGTTTGTCCATTCGCGTTTTAAGACCAAGAACTTCGTCTTCCAAGTCTTGTACTTCCAAAGGCAGTTCGCCTCTAACATTGCGGATTTCATCCACTCTAGAGTCAATAAGCTGTAAATCGTACAATGCTCTCAATTTATCCTCTACAGTGTTTTCTTTCTTGTTCGCCATATATTTTATAAATACTTGATGGGATTCGTTATACTCTCCGATAAAGAGACTGCAAAATTAGGAATTTTTTTCGTAAGATAATCAACCAATAAATCTTTTGTAAACTGCTCAGTTTCAAAGTGCCCAATATCAGCTACGACGAGTTGGTTTTCGGCTTGGTAAAAATCGTGATATTTAAGGTCGGCACTCACATAAATATCTGCTCCAGCGCTCTTTGCAGCACCAATGGCAAATGCCCCGCTTCCCCCTAAAACAGCGACTTTTTTCACCTTTTTATCCAATAATTGGGAATGTCGAACCATGGAAGCATTCATTCGTTGCTTAACCAATAACAGGAACTCTTTTTCACCCATTTCAACATCGAGGTTTCCAATCATTCCCATACCTAAATCCTGATTGGAATTCTCTAAAGTCAATATTTCGTAAGCCACTTCTTCATACGGATGTGCATCAAAAAGGGCACTTAGGATAGCTTTTTCCTTCTCAAAGGAATAAATAACATTGATTTGAGCTTCTTTTTCAAAATGTACTTCTCCTATTGTTCCAACTGTGGGATTGGCGTTATCTCCCGCTTTGAAACTACCAATGCCCTCTAGGCTATAACTGCAGTTGCTGTATTTGCCAATTTCACCGGCACCCGCTTGGAACAGTGCCAGTTTTATACTTTCGGCATCGGCCGTAGGGGCGTAGGTGATCAATTTTTTGATGCTTTTTGCCCTTGGGATCAGGATTTCGGGGTTCTTTAACCCCAAAACCTCGCATATTTTAGCGTTGACGCCCATTTTGCTGTTGTCCAGCGCAGTATGCATACTATAAATGGCAATATTGTTTACGATGGCTTTTAGCACTACACGTTCCACGTAGTTGCTTCCTGTTAATCGTTTTAATCCTTTAAAGATGATGGGGTGAAAGCTTACGATCAGGTTACATTTTTTCTGAATGGCTTCGTCCACAACGTTTTCAAGTGTATCCAAGGTAACCAGCACCCCTTTAACTTCCATATGGGGGTCCCCTACCAATAAACCTACGTTGTCAAAATCTTCGGCGTGTGCCAAAGGCGCCAATTCTTCAAGCACTTTTGCTATCTCGTTAACGGTCATTTTAAAAATGTTAAGTGGGCTAAAGATAAAATATTATATTTTCGTTCAATGCTTCAATTGCTTCGTAAAATAGCTTTCCCCGTTTCGTTGATCTATGCCCTGGTGGTTTATGTTCGAAACTTCTTGTTCGATGTGGGTGTGTTTTCATTAAAATCGTACAAGATTCCGACCATTTGTGTGGGTAACTTGAGCGTTGGTGGAACGGGCAAAACCCCAATGACTGAGTATTTGTTACGGATATTGGACAATCGAAATACTGCAGTTCTAAGCCGGGGATACAAGCGTAGATCCGAAGGCTTTTACTTGGCCAATGCCAAAAGTACGGTGTTGGAATTGGGTGATGAGCCGTATCAAATCCATCAAAAATTTCCTGAAGTAACGGTTGCGGTCGATGCCGATAGACGGAATGGTATCGAAAAATTGGAAAGCTTGGTCAATCCAGATATTATTGTTTTGGATGATGCCTTTCAGCATAGAAGGGTAAAGCCGACTTTTTCTATTTTGCTCACCACCTATCCGAATTTATATGTAAATGATTGGTATTTGCCCACAGGGAGCCTCCGTGATGCCAAAAAAGAATCTAAACGTGCGGATTTGATCATTGTGACCAAATGCCCTGAATCTTTACAGGAAAAGGAAAAGAAGGAAGTGGTGGCAAAACTACGGCCAAAACACTATCAAAAAGTATTGTTTGCATCCTTAAAGTACCACGGCTTTGTTACCGATGGAGGACAGCAAAAAATACCGTTGTCGGAATTGGTCGATAAACAAGTGGCTCTGGTTACGGGCATTGCCTCGCCCGAACCTTTGGTACGGTATTTAAAATCCCAAGAAATTAATTGTACCCATTTTGAGTTTGGTGACCACCATCACTTTACGGATAAGGACATTGAACGATTCAAAGGATATGAAATGGTGTTGACCACCGAAAAGGATTTTGTACGGTTGGATGGAAGGGTGGACAAATTATATTATTTGGAAATTGCCCATAGTTTCTCCGAAACAGATGCAATGGTTCTAAAAAATGCTGTTGATGCGTTGTTCTAAACGGAACCTTCCATTTTGTTCCTAAAAATATTTTCCCCAATTTTCTGATAAAACACTTCGGGCTTAAACGGTTTGGTGACCACATCGTTACAGCCCGCTTCGTAGAAACTGTCCAGGCTGTCGTCCAAAGAAATGGCGGTCAATGCAATAATCGGTATGCTTTGGTCGAACTTACGTATTTGGCGTGTTGCCTCCTCACCACTGATACCGGGCATATGGATGTCCATCAAAATGGCATCGTAGGTATTGTTTTTGGCCATATCAATGGCTTCGTTACCATTGTTGGCAATGTCGCAGGTAATCTCTTTTTTGGTGAGCATTTTTTTGGTGATCACCTGGTTGATCTTGTTGTCCTCCACAACAAGGACGTGCAACCCTTTGAACTGGAATTCCTCAGGGTTTAGTTCAAAAGAGACTTCTTCCCCTTCTTTACTCTCGTAATCCACCTCCATTTCAAAATAGAAAGAACTACCGTGCCCTATTTCACTTTCCAAGTGAATGGTGCTGCCAAATAGGCCCAATAAACTCTTTACTATGGTAAGGCCAAGACCCGTGCCCCCGTATTCCCTATTGATTTGGATGGACCCTTGCTCAAAGCTTTCAAAAATGTTTCTCTGTTGCTCCTCGGAAATACCGATACCATTGTCCCTTACCTCAAAATATAATGTTACTTGGTCTTCTTCTTTCTTCAACATTTTTGCAATGACCTCTACTTTACCGTTTTTGGTAAACTTAAGTGCATTACCGACCAGGTTCATGAATATTTGGGATAGCTTTATGGGGTCTCCCATTAATTTTTTAGGTATAGTGGGATCGTAATCCAATACCAATTTCGTCTTTTTTTCGTGTGCATTTTGTTGTAACGACTCCACTACATCATCCAGTACTTTGTGTAGTTTGAACTCAATGTTGAGCGGTTCAAGTTTATCTGCATCTATTTTGTTGATTTGAAGGATATCGTTGATGAAATTCAACAAATATTCACCGGAAAATTTCAAGGATTTTAAATGTTCTTTCTGATGCTCCGATGGGTCCTCTTCCAATAAAAGGTGTGTGAGTCCGGTTACGGCATACAGGGGCGTCCTGAGTTCGTGGGTAACGGTTGAAAGAAAATTGGTCTTGGCCTCCATTGCAGAGACGGCCGCATCCCTGGCCAGTTCCAATTCTTTGTTTTTGGTATGAAGGAGGTCGTTTGTTTTGAGCTTGATCTGATTGTTTCGGAACAAGGAAACCGCCAAAAGCGAAATTATGGTCAAAAAAGCGGATGTTAAGATGGCCGTGATTTCTGAACGGTTCTTGGATTCGCTCAATTCCTCATTCTTGGCCTGGAGCTTGTTCATCTCGCTCATTTGATGTTCGTTGCGAACCCTGGCACCAACGTCACTATCCAGCTTTGCCTTTTCCACATTGAATATGGAATCTTTGATCATGGCCAAACCTTTTGCATAAACAAGAGACTCTTCGAAGTTTCCGTTGGCCTCATAAATATTGGACAACTGCTCATAGGAGGTTTTGATCTCTTTGGCAAAACCATGTTTTTGTGCCAGTTCCAAAGCAGCCTTGGAATGTATGATACCTTCATCTAGATCGTCCAATGTCACGCTGATATCGGATAGCTGTAGGTTGGCTCTTGTGGCCAAATAGGCCCGCTCCTTGTCATCCGCATTTACAATAAGGGCGTGCAGGTTTTTTATGGCATCATCATACTTCTCAATGTTGGTATAAATACGAGCCTCCAGTAAAAGTATGTTATTGGTAAGGTTCCTGTTATTGCTTACTTTTCTGGATTCTTCCAGTTGTTTCAACGCTTGGAAGTTGTTTCCTTCATTAAATCTTAGGGCCGCGTCCAGGTATAAGTGGAATGCCTCGCCATAGGAATAGGAGGTGTCCCTGAGCAAAATACTTGCCCTATCCCAATAAAATGTTGCAGATTCTTGGTCACCTTCTTCCAAAAATAATCTAGCGTATAGGTGGTAGGTATCCAGTAAAAGTTTGGAGTCTTCGTTGCTCTCGGCAATGTTGGCAGCTTCTTTTAGGGTTTCCAAAGCTTTGTCCACTTTGTTCTCGTGCCTATATTGCCTAAACTGGTTAAAGATGTCCCTAACTTCCGAAGTGGAACTGCCATCACTTTGGGCAAAAGATAGTTGGGTGCATAAGCAGATGCACAAGACAAGCAGCAAATTTTTGCCTTTCCTTTTTTTAACCAAGGTTGAGATCAAACGTAGTTTTTCTTTATCAGTAAAGCTATTAAATCAATAATCCTGGAGCAATATCCAGTTTCGTTATCGTACCACCCAATGATTTTTACCATTTTGCCAATCACGGAGGTCATCAAAGAATCAAACGTACAAGAGTAAGAACTATTGTTTATATCGATAGAAACAATAGGGTCTTCGGTATACTTTAATATGCCTTTAAGGTTGTTGTTCGCTTGCTCCTTAAAGGTAGCATTTATTTCTTCAATGGAGGTTTCTTGGATAACATTGAAGGTAATATCCGTCAACGAGCCATTGGGAACGGGTACCCGTATGCCACATCCGCCGATCACATCCGATAATTCGGGAAAAATACTGGTGAGTGCTTTTGCAGCTCCGGTCGTTGTGGGAATTATGGATTGCCCAGCTGCTCGTGACCTTCGCAAGTCGCGGTGGGGACTATCGTGCAAACTCTGATCGGAGGTGTAGGAGTGTATGGTGGTGATATAGGCTTGTTCAATACCACAGAGTTCGTTGATCACCTTGATCATTGGAGCAGCGTTGTTGGTGGTGCAGGAGGCGTTGGAAATTATGTGATCGTCGTTGTTGTTGATGACCTCGTTAACGCCAAGAACCACCATTTTGATGGATTCATCCAGTGGAGGGACCGAAAGAATCACTTTTTTGGCCCCATTTTTAATATGGAATTCCAAATCTTCCCTTGTTTTGAATTTTCCTGTGGATTCAACTACAATATCAACCTGGTGCGAATGCCAGTCTATTTCTTTGGGGTGAAGGTGGTTGAGAACTGGTATTTCCCTGCCATCAACAATAATTTGATTGCTTTTGTGCGACACATCGGAATTCAATACCCCGTGGATACTGTCATATTTTAATAGATGCGCCAAGGTTTCTGCATTGGCCAAATCGTTTATGGCCACTACTTTGATGTTTGGATGGTTCAGTAAAAGCCTAAAAAGGGTTCTGCCTATGCGGCCGAAGCCATTTATTCCAACGGTTATACTTTTCATAATGGAATCGGGGGAAGTTGGTCTAATGTATGTGTTTGTGCGCTTTATACGATGAGCGTACCAAGGCACCGCTTTCCACATGTCTAAAGCCCATTTCCAAACCTATTTCCTCATATTTTTTAAACTGTTCGGGCAAAATAAATTGCTTTACGGGCAAGTGCTTTTTGGAGGGTTGAAGGTACTGGCCAATGGTAACCACATCAACATCTGCCTTTCTAAGGTCTTCCATGGTGGTGATCACTTCGCTTTCCTCTTCGCCAAGACCGAGCATAATACCGGATTTGGTTCTTTTTGCTCCGTTTTTCTTTAAATAGTCCAGTACTTCGAGGCTTCTTTCATATTTGGCCTGAATCCTTACTTCTCTTGTCAATCTCTTTACGGTTTCCATATTATGGGAGATCACCTCTGGAGCTACTTTGATTATCCTGTCCAAATGGTTGGATATTCCTTGGAAATCCGGGATAAGCGTTTCCATAGTGGTTTCTGGATTCATCCGTCTAACGGCTTTGACGGTCTCTGCCCAGATAATGGATCCCATATCTTTAAGATCGTCACGATCTACGGAGGTGAGCACGGCGTGCTTTATTTGCATGATTTTTATGGAGCGGGCCACTTTTTCGGGTTCTGCCCAGTCAACGGTTTCGGGACGGCCCGTTTTTACGCCGCAAAAGCCACAGGAGCGGGTACAGATGTTACCCAATATCATAAAGGTGGCGGTACCTTCTCCCCAACATTCACCCATGTTTGGGCAACTACCGGAGGTGCAAATGGTATGTAAATCGTACTTGTCCACAAGCCCCCTGAGTTGCGTGTATTTTTTACCCGTTGGAAGCTTGACCCTTAGCCATTTCGGCTTTCCTTTAGGTGGAAGAACATTTTCTGCTACGCTTGTGCTCATACAACTAATTTAGATTTACAAAGGTACAAAACTGGGAAGGAAACTTTATGCTTTTGGGGAGGTCACTTTTTTTTGATGATTTCTGCCAAAAGCTTTTTGGCCCGGAGCAATTTTACTTTCACATTGTTAACGGGCTCGTCGAGTTCCTTGGCGATATCGGCATAACTCAGTTCGTGGAAATAACGCAGGTTAATGACCTTTTGGTAATGGGGCTTTAATTTTTTGATGTCCCTTAGCAGGTTGGCGAGGTTCTGTTCTGTGATCAAACGGTCCTCTGCCGTGGGGGTTTCGTCCAAGACGCGTTTAACCTCGTCGCCACGGGATTCCATTTCGTTCATAAGGCTTCTTTTGCGTTTTCGAAGAAGGTCTACATGAAGATTTTTGGAAATGGTGATGAGCCAAGTTTTAAACTCATAAGTATCATCGTAGGTATCTATTTTGTCAAACGCTCTCGAAAAGGTTCTTATGGTAATGTCTTCGGCATCATTTTCATTTTTGGTCCGGAGTATCTGAAAACCGTAAACATCGTTCCAAAAGGTGTCAACGAGCGTACTGAAGGCAATTTGGTTTCCTTCTTTTGCCTTTTGTATAATTTCCTTGATGGAATCGTCGGTTTTTTCCAAAAAATGGGTATTGCCTAAATAAATTTAAGAATTATTGGGGGTTGGTAACCGTATCTTTTTTGCAATCTTGTTCTTCGGGTAGTTTACCGCAATAGCCACAAGCTTCACCATCCTTATTTAGAAAAGGGCTTTGGCTCGCACAAGTGCCAGCAAATTCTCCGTTCTTTTTCCCCCAGATTTTAATGGCTATTCCTGCAAATGCAAGAGCTAATAATCCAATGGTAACCAATGCTAACTTCATCTCTCAACTTTTGAACAAAGGTACAAAATACCTTGCTAAAGGGTAAATTGTTTAAGGTTTCTTTAAAGTTGCTCCTTTAATATTTGATGTTGGCCACGATATTGTCAACGGACGGAGTGTTGTTTCCGCCTTTGGGTTCAATGGTGATGTAACCTACTGCGTTATCTGCATAGGGAAGTGCCAAAAGCTTGTCTTTTTCGTCAAAATTTTTGATTACGCCCAAATTCACCAACTCTCCGTTCACCTCGGCCCACATCTGGAAGCATTTGTCCTCGGGAAGTTCCGGGACATTGCTTACGTTGATATAAGAAAGTTTTTTGACGGGATTGATATATGCGATGGCCTTGAGTTCCTTGGCTTCGCGCTCACCTTTTACCGTATACTTTTTTGTCGAGGGGTTGTTCAATACAATGAATTGGTTTCTCATGTCAGCCAACTGATCCTTCATATTATTCTCCAAATATTTGATTTGGTTGGTGACCATGGTATTTTTTTCCTGAAGCGTTTGGTTCTCGTTCCAGAAAAAGAGGGAGGAACCGGCAAAAATCATAATGGCGATACTTGCAGCAACGGCATAACGCATAAATCTTTTGCTCACCATTGTCTCCTTTTTTGCGCTGGAAAGTATGGCTTCCTTAAGACCTTCGGGTGTCTTTTTGGCATACATATTGGCAAAGGTTTCCAAGTTTTTTTGAAGAATATCATAAGTTTCCCTTACCTCGGGATACATGGCAATATACCTTTCCGCCTTTTGGGTTTCTTCTTTGGTAGTATCTCCCAAAAGGTATTTTTCCAAAATGTCGGATTCTAAAAATATTTTCACTTTTTCCTTCATGGCAATAAATTTAATAAGAAGAGCAAAGACATGGTTGTACCGTAAATCTTTCCAAGTTCCCTAAGTCCAATTTTTAAACGGGACTTTATGGTTCCCAAAGGAATATCCAATTCATCACTTGCCTCCTGCTGTGTCATTCCTTCAAAAAACAGGGCTTCAAGAACAATTCTGTACTTATCTTCAATCTTATCCAAGTTTTCTTGGATGTCCAGATGTTCCGGGTTTATACTCTTTACTCCAATATTATATACGTCCGAAACGTCGATTTGGATTTCCTTGTCGGATTTATTGTTAACACTTCTTAACTTATCTATGGACGTATTCCGAACAATTCGGAATAGCCAGGTAAAAAGTTTGGCTTTGGAAGCATCGTAAGAATCTGCCTTTTTCCAGATTTTGATAAAGCTTTCTTGGAGCACATCTTGTGCTAAGGCTTCATCTTTTACCACCTTATAAGCAACGCCAAAGAGTGTATCACCATAATTTTCATAGAGTAGGGAAATAGCCTTATCGTCTTTTTCCGCAAGGAGTGAAACAATATGTCTCTCGATCAATGTGCTCATTTATGATGCTTTTGGTAAAATTTTTAGTGGGACCAAAATCTAAAATAGGATTTATCTCGTATATAAAACAAAGCTAAGGCACAAAAAGCTTTTTGCCTTGGTTCATTTTTAAAAGTGATAAAGGGTGTTACAACCCTGACAACATACATAAGTTTGGTTAGTTTGGTTTGGTATAACCCTCGTTATTGGTTTCAATGCGAGGGTTATTTTATTATGTTCACCTCGGACTGTATTTTAATTTTAAAGGTTTTGTATACCGTTTCCTGAATTTTTTGGGCCAATTCCAAAATCTCCTTGCCCGTGGCGTTCCCATAATTGACCAACACTAAGGCTTGTCTCTCATGCACTCCTGCGTCTCCAAAACGTTTTCCTTTTAATCCACATTGCTCAATGAGCCAGCCCGCAGGAATTTTATATTGGTTGTCATCCATTTCATAAAAAGGAGCTTCCGGGTGCTTTTTTGAAAACTTATCAAAAGCTTTTTTTGAAACAATCGGATTCTTAAAAAAACTACCACTATTTCCAATTTCCTTGGGGTCCGGCAATTTGCTTCTTCGAATCGCGATTACCGCATCAGAAATATCTTTTATGGTAGGATGTACGATACCATTGTTTTTGAGCTCGTTCTCAATGGAACCATAACCGGTGTGAAGCACATGGTTCTTTTTTGTTAGTTTTAGGACCACAGAGGTAATAATGTATTTGTCCTTGGCTTCATTTTTAAAAATGGAGTCCCTGTATCCGAATTGGCAAGCCTCGTTGTCAAACCCAACCAGTTCCCCGGTTTTTACCTCCATCGCGGCGCAACTCACAAAAACATCCTTGAGCTCTACGCCGTAGGCCCCAATATTCTGAATGGGGGCAGTCCCAACATTCCCTGGGATCAAGGAAAGGTTTTCCAGTCCGCCGTAGCCTTGTTCCAAACTCCACATTACCAATTCATGCCAATTTTCACCGGCCATTACCTTGACTTCCACACTATTCTCATCTTCTTCGACAACGGTGACCCCCTTAAGGTTAATGTACATCACCAGCGCATCAATATCTTTGGTGAGCAACATGTTGCTTCCGCCACTGATAATGAATTTTTTGGGATACGCTTTAAGTTCCAGCGCTTTTTGGAGTTGGACGAGTCCGGTAATCTCTACGAAAAACCGTGCCTTTACATCAATACCAAAGGTATTGTAGCTTTTTAAGGATATGTTTTCCTGTATGTTCACTGTTTGTTATACTCGGTTAAGGCCTTGCCCAAAATCTGGACGGCCTTTACAAGTTGCTCTTTTTCTAGCACATAGGCAATTCTTATCTGATTTTTTCCCAGTCCTGGTGTTGCATAAAACCCTGCTGCTGGCGCAACCATCACGGTTTTTCCATCAACCTCAAAACTTTCCAGTAACCATTGGGCAAAGTGGTCGGCATCCTCAATAGGGAGTTCTGCCACACAGTAAAAAGCACCCTGTGGAGTGGCCACTTTTACGCCTTCCAGCTTGTTGAGCTCGGTCAACAACAGATTCCTTCGGGAAACATACTCCTCGATCACATCATCAAAATATTCTTGTGGGGTCTCCAATGCCGCTTCGCTGGCAATCTGGGCAAAGGTTGGAGGCGACAAGCGAGCCTGGGCAAATTTCATGGCAGTGGCGATTACTTGGGTGTTTTTGGAAATCAAACAACCGATTCGAGCTCCGCACATGCTGTATCGTTTGGAAACGGAGTCCACAACAATAACGTTTTCTTCCAGCCCTTCCTCTTGTAAAATGGAATAGTGATCCCTACCATCGTAGGTGAATTCCCGATACACTTCATCTGCTACCAAAAAAAGGTTGTGTTTTTTGACCAAAGCAGCCAATTGCTTTATCTCTTCTTTACTGTAAAGGTACCCCGTGGGATTCCCAGGGTTACAAATAAGAATAGCCTTTGTTTTTGGAGTAATGAGCTCTTCAAACTTGGCAATGGGAGGGAGGGCAAAATTATTTTCGATGGATGATGCAATTGGTTTTACATTAACTCCAGCGGCGGTGGCAAAACCATTATAGTTGGCATAAAAGGGTTCTGGTATGATAATCTCGTCGTCATTGTCCATAATGGTCCCCATCGCAAAGGCAAGTGCCTCTGACCCGCCCGTGGTCACTATGATATCTTCCGCATCAACAAAAATATCGCGTTTTGCATAGTACGCGGCAATTTTTTGACGGTATTCCTCGGAACCTTGCGTCATACTATACTCAAGAACTTCGATATTGTGGTTCCTCACGGCATCCAAAGCCACTTTTGGTGTTTTAATATCAGGCTGTCCAATGTTGAGGTGGATTACATGGGTTCCTCGTTTTTTGGCAGCTTCCGCGTAGGGTACCAATTTACGTATGGGCGATGCGGGCATTTGTGTCCCTTTCTTCGAAATACTTGGCATGTGCTAAAGTTTTGGCAAAAATGAGAAAACCAACTATCGAAAACAACAACTTTAAGGAATAATTCCTTGCCTAGTGAAATGTTAAATTAAGATGAAGTATGCGCCTTAATTTGTATATTTAATAAGTATGACCAGTTGATATTAAGTATGTTGAGGAAGAACATCATCTTTTTTGCACTTCTTTTATTTGTACCCTTGTTTATTTGGGCGCAGGGATATCGATTGCCCGAAGGTGAAAAATTCCAAAAGATAAAGTTTGAGCTCATCAACAACCTTATCATAATTCCTGTAGAGGTTAATGGTACGGAGCTCACTTTTATTTTGGATTCCGGGGTAAGTAAGCCCATACTTTTTAATCTTTCCGAGTCAGATTCCATTCCGATAAATAATGTTTCCGAAGTCACCATTCGTGGCCTTGGCGGTGGAGAGCCGATGAAGGCCCTAAGTTCCAAAAACAATGCTTTTAAACTTGGTGAGGCTAGAAATTACTCCCAAGACCTTTATGTGGTTTTGGATCGGGGAATCAATTTTTCAACATCCCTTGGGATTCCCGTGCATGGAATTATGGGGTACGATCTTTTCAGGGACTTTATTGTTGAAGTAAAATATAATTCCAAAAAGATAAAATTGCACAATCCAGAATTGTACCGATATAAGGATAGAAGAAAAACGCAGACCCTTCCGCTTACCGTAGAAAAAAGAAAAGCTTATGTGGAAGGCACGGTGCTAATGAAGGATACTGCAAATGTACCGGTTAAATTACTGGTGGATACAGGAAGTAGTGATGCTTTGTGGCTTTTTCCAGAACCCGAAAAAGGATTGGAGATTCCGGAAAAGAACTACGAAGACCACCTCGGAAGAGGACTGAGCGGTGATATTTTCGGAAAACGAAGTAAAATCAATGGGGTTCGGATAGGCGACTTTGAGCTTGAAGAAGCCAAAGTAGCATTTCCTTACCTTGAATCTTTTCAGGGATTGGAAAGTATGGGCGATCGTAATGGCAGTTTGGGGGGTGAAGTTCTCAAGCGTTTCAATATCGTTTTCGATTATGCCCGGGGCCTGGTTACTTTAAAGAAAAATGGAAACTTCAAAGACCCCTTCCAATATAATTTGGCAGGAATAGACTTGCAGCACAACGGTTTGCGTTATATAGCAGAAAGTATCGCCGATGTGAATGGAATTGTGAAAGAGGATGATGCGGATACTTTTGGGAATGTCCAAATTTTATTGGAAAACAAGACCCGTTTAAGTCTTGTTCCCGAAATAGTAGTATCAGGTATTCGTGCGGGAAGCCCTGCTGCAGAGGCAGGATTACGTGAGGGTGACGTGATTTTAGCCGTAAACGGAAAAAGAGTCCATAAGTACAAGCTTCAGGAAATCCTTAAAATGATCAACGAAAGAGAAGGAAAGCGGATAAAAGTATTGATCGAACGATACAACAGGGATTTGCTGTTCACCTTTGTCCTTAAAAAGATGTTTGACGACGACTAATTAAGAAACGAAAAGCCCCAAAACCAATTGGTTTTGGGGCTTTTAAAATATATTTTCTTTTTCCTTATTTCGCTCCAGGATTTTTAACGGTACCCTTTATTTTCAAAACTTTTGTGGGCGTATCCGCATTGGAGGTCACAGTAATGGCCTTTCTAATAGGACCAACTCTGTTGGTGTCATATTTCACTTCAATTTTACCAACTTTTCCAGGCATAATGGGCTCTTCGGGCTTTTTAGGGATTGTGCATCCGCAGCTGGACCTAACATTGCTGATCACCAAAGGAGCATCTCCGGTATTGGTAAATTCAAATACACGAACACCATCGCTTCCTCTCTCGATTTCTCCGTAATCAATGGTCTCGCTTTTAAATTCGATTTTAGCGGTCTCTTGAGCGTAAACCCCTAAGGATAAAAGCCCTACAAACAGCATGAGTACAGTTTTTTTCATCATTTTTGGTTTTTGGGTGAACTTCAAATGTAGATGTTTTGATACCTGCATCCAAAATTCTTTTGTTATAGAATAACGTTACTTATTTTTGTTTCGTATTTCTGGATTGGCTATCATCCGAAGAATAGCGTAAAATTAACATTTGGCTTTCCCTTCAAAAACAACCAATCGCAGTCCAAATTAAACAAAAACTGTACCGAAAAATGGAGATTCCATCAAAATATGACCCAAAAAGGGTTGAAGAGCACTGGTATGCCTACTGGTCCGAGCATAAATATTTCAGCTCCAAACCGGATGAAAGGGAGCCGTATACCATAGTAATCCCGCCACCAAACGTGACCGGGGTACTTCATATGGGGCATATGCTCAACAATACCATACAAGATGTTCTTATCCGAAGAGCCAGACTCCTGGGGAAAAATGCCTGTTGGGTGCCAGGAATGGACCATGCCTCCATCGCCACCGAGGCCAAAGTGGTCGCGAAGCTCAAGGCCGATGGCATCGACAAATCAAAATTGTCCCGTGATGAGTTTTTAAAACATGCTTGGGATTGGACCAACGAATATGGAGGGGTAATTCTCCAACAATTGAAAAAACTGGGCTGCTCCTGTGATTGGGACCGCACCAAGTTTACTATGGATGACGATATGTCAGCCTCGGTAATCAAGGTTTTTGTGGATCTTTATAACAAAGGACTGATTTACAGGGGATATCGAATGGTGAATTGGGATCCTGAAGCGAAGACCACGCTTTCTGATGAGGAGGTGATTTATGAAGAAAGACAGGGTAGTCTTTATTATTTATCCTATGCCATTGAAGGCTCGGACGAAAAAGTGACCATTGCCACCACCCGTCCGGAGACCATTTTGGGCGATACCGCAATCTGTATCAACCCAAATGATGAAAGATATCGTCATTTAAAAGGCAAAAAGGCCATTGTTCCCATCTGTGATAGGGTAATTCCTATTATTGAAGATGAATACGTGGATGTTGAATTTGGTACGGGATGCTTAAAAGTGACTCCTGCACACGACGAGAACGATAAAAACCTTGGAGATAAACACAATTTGGATGTAGTGGATATCTTTAATGAAGATGCCACTTTGAATTCTTTCGGACTTCACTACGAAGGGAAAGACCGTTTTGTGGTGCGTAAAGAAATTTCCAAGGAATTGGAAGAGAAAGGCTATTTGATAAAAACCGAGCAGCACACCAACAAAGTCGGTACATCTGAGAGGACGAAAGCCGTTATCGAGCCACGATTGTCCGATCAGTGGTTCCTTAAAATGGAAAACCTGGCAAAACCGGCTATTGAAGGCGTTTTGGAGACCAAAGATGTGAAGTTGTACCCTTCCAAGTTTGATAATACCTATCGCCATTGGATGGAAAACATTCGTGATTGGAACATTTCACGTCAGCTTTGGTGGGGTCAGCAAATTCCAGCCTATTATTATGGAGATGGAAAAGAGGATTATGTAGTTGCGGAAACTTACAAAGAAGCATTGGAATTGGCAAAAGCCAAGAATCCAAGCATTCAAGCTTCCGACTTACGCCAAGATCCCGATGTTTTGGATACCTGGTTCTCATCGTGGTTGTGGCCCATAAGTGTTTTTGGTGGCATTTTGGAGCCGGACAATGAAGAGGTGAATTACTATTACCCGACCAGTGATCTGGTTACGGGACCTGATATTTTGTTCTTTTGGGTAGCCAGAATGATTATGGCAGGGTATGAGTACAGAGGGGAACGACCTTTTGAAAATGTATACCTTACAGGACTGGTTCGCGACAAGCAGCGTAGAAAAATGTCCAAGTCCTTAGGGAACTCGCCCGATGCCCTACAGCTAATATCCGATTTTGGTGCCGATGGTGTTCGTGTAGGACTTTTGTTGAGTTCTGCCGCAGGAAACGATTTGTTGTTCGACGAAGCCCTTTGCCAGCAAGGCGCCAACTTTGCCAATAAAATTTGGAACGCCTTCCGATTGGTGAAAGGTTGGGAAGTAGCGGATATTCCACAGCCCGAGGCCGCACAAAAAGGAATTGAATGGTACAAGGCAAAGTTCAATCAGACTTTAGTGGAAATTGAAGACCACTTTTCTAAATACCGCATTTCCGATGCCTTGATGGCCACGTACAAATTGGTCTGGGACGATTTCTGTTCTTGGTTGTTGGAAATTGTTAAACCTGAATATCAAAAGCCGATTGACCAGAAAACGTATAATGAGGTATTGGGTCTTTTTGAGGAAAACCTAAAATTGTTGCATCCGTTTATGCCCTTTTTGACGGAGGAAGTTTGGCAACATATTGCCGAGCGTACTCCTGAAGATGCGTTGATTATAGCCCAATGGCCAGAAGTAAAAGAAGTGAATGCTGACTTAATTACTGATTTTGAATTTGCCTCAGAGGTAATTTCAGGGGTTAGAACCATCAGAAAAGAGAAAAACATTCCGCAAAAAGATACTTTGGAGCTCTTTATGTTGAATGGTGAAAAAGTGGGCAATCAAATGGATGCCATCATCCTAAAATTGGGAAATCTGTCAAAAATGGAGGCGGTGGATACCAGTTTGGAGGGTGCTTTGACCTTTAGGGTAAAGAGTAACGAGTACTTTATTCCAATAAGTGGTGCCATCGATGTGGAGGCTGAAATTGCTAAGATTACGGAGGAGCTGAATTACACCAAAGGATTTTTAAAATCCGTTGAAAAAAAGTTGGGCAACGAACGCTTCGTGAACAACGCTCCCGAGCAAGTGGTGGCCATGGAACGCAAAAAGGCAGCCGATGCCGAAGCCAAGATCGAGACTTTGGAAAAGAGCCTTTCCAGTTTAAAATAAGCTTTGGGTATACAGTGATAAGATTTTGAAGAGGCCGTCTAAAAAATCTTCATAACTTGATTTGTCAGGTTGATCGCAGTCGAAACCCATTGATTATCAATATATTTTAGGTTCTCGACTGCGCTCGAACTGACAGATAACAAGCTTTTAGAGTTCCTCTTTTCTCATTATTTTTCATACTTTGGAAAAGATTAGAACCAATAACGCAATTATCAATGAAAAACCTCAATAGAAGAAGCTTTATCCAGAAAACTTCATTGACAACAGCGGCAGTTGCCATAGTGCCGAGCTATTTAAAAGCCAATTCAGAAAGACCCTTATCATCAACATATATGGGCGGGTTTGCCGCGCCCAAATTAGAAAGGGTGCGTGCTGCTTTTATTGGGGTTGGAGCCAGGGGGGGAACCCACGCCAAGTTTTTTGCGGCCTTGGAGGGTACCGAAGTGGTTGCCATCTGCGATTTGTATGAGGATTTGGTAAAAGAAAAGACCCAATGGGTAAAGGAAGCTGCCGGAGAGGACAGACACAAAAATATTGCCCAGTATTGGGGTGATGAGGACAAGTGGCGTACCATGCTCAAAGAGGTGAGGCCCGATATAGTGTTTATTGCCACGAACTGGGTAAATCACGCACCTATGGCCATTGGGGCCATGGAAAACGGGGCACACGCATTCGTTGAGGTGCCAATCGCTACCACCATTCAAGATATGTGGGATATTGTGGATGCCAGTGAACGTACTCAAAAACATTGCATGATGCTGGAAAATGTTAATTACAGCCGTGATGAGTTGATGTTCCTCAATATGTGCAGGCAAGGTGTGGTTGGTGAAATTTTGCACGGCGAAGCAGGCTACATTCACGAACTGCGCTGGCAGATGGAAGAGCAGGAACGGGGCACAGGTTCTTGGAGAACGCCACACTATGCCCAGCGAAATGGAAATTTATACCCTACGCATGGTTTGGGGCCTGTTGCCCAATATATGAACTTGGCAAGACGAGATGATACTTTTGGTAGTTTGGTCTCATTCTCAACACCATCAAGAGGACGTGAACTATATGCGGAAAAAAACTATCCAGCCGACCATAAATGGAACCAACTCGATTTTAAAGGTGGAGATTTGAACACATCCATCATCAAAACTGCAATGGGAAAAACCATTATGGTACAGTGGGACGAAACCAGCCCACGACCTTACTCCCGGTTGAATCTGGTACAAGGAACCAAAGGTATTTTGGCAGGGTTTCCAACTCGCGTAGCGCTGGAAGGTGGCGTGGAAGGACTCACGGAAGACCATCACTCTTGGGTGCAAGGAGAACAACTCCAGAAATTATATGAAAAATATGACCATCCGCTCTACAAACGATTGAACGAAGCGGCCAAAGGTAGTGGGCATGGCGGAATGGACGGCATTATGGTATATCGAATTGTAGAATGCCTACAAAAAGGACTTCCATTGGACCAAAATGTATACGAAGGGTGTTTATGGAGCGTAGTTGCGCCATTAAGCGAACGGTCAGTAGCAAGTGGTGGTGCGCCACAGCCTTTCCCGGACTTTACTAGAGGCAATTGGAAAGAGACCGAACCATTGGATGTTATAAGTTAAGCAGTAAAGATCAATGACTGAAATAAAAGTTCCGGCCCGAATCTGTTTTTACGGGGACCATCAAGATTATTTGGGACTGCCGGTAATAGCAGGAACCATTGACCGGTATATTAACTTAAAGGCAACCCCAAATTCCGATAGAAAATTCCATATAAAGTTGTTGGACTTGAAGGAGGTAACATCTATTTCAGTGGATGACGATTTAAAGCATATTGGATCCGATGACTATTTTAGGTCTGTAATGATGGTTTTGAAAAGGCAGGGCTTTCATTTTGATCAAGGTTATGATATCGAGATTTCAGGAAACATTCCACTTAATGCAGGATTGTCCAGTTCATCCGCTTTGGTGGTGGCCTGGATTCGATTTTTGGTAGCAATACAGGGGAAATCGGAAGAAATAAGCGATTTCCAAATTGGAAGATGGGCCTATGAGGCGGAAGTGTTGTTTTTTGATCAGCCCGGAGGTTTGATGGATCAGTATACCATTGCCCAAAAGGGACTCATTTATATTGATACGCAAACAGGGGAAAGTACAAGATTGAAGGCCGATTTGGGAAAATTGCTTGTGGCGGAATCCGGAGTGCCCAAAAAAACCTTGGAAGTACTTAAAAATGCTAGAGTGTATTCACAAAATGCGGTGGATGTGGTTAAAAATGCCAACCCTGAGTTTGAATTGAAGCATGCAACATTGGAGGACTATGAAAAGTATATCGAATTGGTTCCGGAGGAGCTTCAGGGGTATTGGTATGCCACGATTTCCAACTATCATATCACTTTAGAGGCAAAAAAAGAGCTGTTGAAGCCAAATCCAAATATTACAGCTTTGGGGGATTTAATGAATCAGCACCAAATCATTCTTCAAAACAACATCAAGAACACCCCGTTGGAAATGATAGAGATGATGGATGACGCCCGTGAGATGGGCGCATTGGGAGCAAAAATAATCGGTTCGGGAGGTGGAGGATGTATGGTGGCCATGGTAACTGATGCTACCGAGGAACAGGTAAAACAGGCGTTTTTGAACAGAGGGGCAAAAGCGGTGTATGCGGTGGAATTAACAAGTTAATGGAAATGGAGAATAAGAGTTTGATCATAATGGTAGGTGGCGCTTCTTCCCGAATGAAGCGGAGTTTAAAGGCCAATGATGGTCAAAAAAGGATTATGGACAACATTCCCCATAAGAGTTTGATTCCCGTAGGTAAACAGGGTAGGCCATTCTTGTATTATTTGGTGAACAATGCCGTGGAAGCAGGTTATACCAAATTGTATTTGATTACCAGCCCGGAAAACCACGCTTTTCAAAAATTGAAGGAGGATAGAGGTCTTCCCGCTGGGTTAGAAGTGTTTTTGGCAGTCCAAACGGTGCCAGAAGGGAGAAAAAAACCATTGGGAACCGCAGATGCACTCCAACAATGTTTGGATCAGTACCCTGAATTAAAACAGACCATCTTTACCGTTTGCAATGGGGATAACCTATACTCCGTTGGGGCTTTAAAGGATTTAAGGAAAGAGAGAAAAGCTCCCCATGCCTTGATCAGTTACGGAAGTTCAGGATTTGATTATTCGGAAGAGCGTATCGCTAAGTTTGCGGTAATGGATATTTCTTCGGATGGATTTCTACAGCAGATCATAGAAAAACCAAATGTAGGTGATGTTCCCAAATATAAAGATGCTTTGGGTGAACTTCGGGTAAGCATGAACATTTTTAGTTTTTCGGGAGCGGAAATTTATCCATATTTAAAGAATTGTCCTATGGACCCGGTTCGCGATGAAAAAGAATTGCCCAAAGCTGTTGGAATGTTGGTGGCCGAACAACCAGAAAGTGTTCTATGTATCCCCCGTTCCGAACATATTCCCGATCTCACCGATGCCAGCGATATTCAATTATTTAAAAATTTAGAGTAACTTAATAGCGTATAATCCCATTCTTGCATCGAGCAAAGCTTTAAATTTTTGAAATGGAATCGTATGCAACGGCATTGTTATATGCTACACCGTTTTTTATTGGCCTGGTACTTATTGAAATACTCTACGGCCGTTTTGTAAAAGATCAAAAACACAACCTCATGGATACCGTGAGCAGTCTTAGCTCCGGTTTAACCAATGTGGTTAAAGATTCTTTGGGGCTTGTGCTTATTTTGGTGAGTTACCCCTTTTTATTGGAACATCTTGCATTGATCGAAATCAGGTCAACTTGGTTGGTTTGGGTGGTGGCTTTCATAGTCCTGGATTTTGCAGGCTATTGGAACCATAGGTTGAGCCACCATATCAACTTTTTTTGGAACCAGCATGTAATTCATCATAGTAGTGAAGAGTTTAATTTGGCTTGTGCGCTTCGCCAGCCTATTTCCAATTTATTGGGGTATTATGCCCTTTTGTTGATCCCCGCTGCCCTATTGGGCGTTCCCAACCAAGTTATCGCCGTACTGGCACCTATTCATCTTTTTGCTCAGTTTTGGTACCATACCCAGCACATTGGTAAGCTGGGTTTTTTGGAATATGTAATTGTTACGCCCTCGCAGCATCGAGTGCATCACGCTATAAACAAAGAATATATCGACAAAAATCTTGGGCAGATTTTTTGTGTTTGGGACAGAATGTTCGGAACATTTCAAGAGGAATTGGATGAGGTGTCGCCGCAATACGGAGTGCTGAAACCTGCAAATACCTGGAATCCCATCATTATTAACTTTCAACATTTATGGCGATTGATGCAGGATGCGTGGCGAACCAAAAACTATTGGGATAAGTTACGAATCTGGTTTATGCCGACAGGATGGCGTCCATCTGATGTTAAGGAAAAATATCCAGTTACCATTATTGAGAATGTGTATAATTTTAGAAAATATCAGCCGGAAACTTCGAATTCCCTAAAGGGGTATGCACTCTTTCAATTAGTTGCTACTACCTTTTTGATGCTCTTTATGTTCTATAACTACTCCGAAATTGGTTTTGAGGGACTTTTGTTGTTCGGTGCTTTTATTTTTGTTGGAATTTATGGATACACCACATTGATGGACCGTAAAAACTATGCAGTTTGGATTGAAGTGATTCGAGGCATGGGGGGAATGGTCTTGATTTATCTCACCAACGATTGGTTCGGACTCAATGAGTACCTTTCAATAGGCAGTTATATTGTGGCTCTCTATTTCCTGATTACCATTTTTGGTGGAGTTTACTTTATCTTTTTTGAGAAGTCGTTCGCAACATCGGATTTTGCAGCTTAGAGCGATTTTAATTCCTTGTCCACCAATTCCACGTATTTTTCCATGGCCTCCGCTACACTTATTCTTTTGGCTTGAAAAAGGGCGTTTGCTTTAAATGCGTTGATGAGGGGTGTTCTGCTGCCAGGGTTGTCAAAGTTTTTGTTGGCAATCTTAAAATAGGCGTACAACTTTAATAATAGATCCGCAGGCAAAGGGTCTGTGTAGTCGTTAACAAAGTTAACGGCATCGTTGAATCTTTTATGTAAGTCTTCACTAATCATCCAATGGTCTTACGGAAGCGATGCAGGTGCGTGCCCCCACTACTTTTTGATTCAGTTTAACGGCGATGTCGCAATCCAAGGGCAATAAGAGGTCCACACGGGAGCCAAATTTTATAAAGCCTGCATCTTCACCTTGGGTAACCTGCTCGCCTTCTTCGGCATAATTTACGATTCTTCTTGCCATGGCCCCGGCAATCTGCCTGTATCCTATTTCACCAAATTTCGGGGTGTGCAGTATTATGGTGGTTCGTTCGTTGTCGGTACTGGATTTTGGGTGCCAGGCCACCAAATATTTACCGGGATGATATTTGGAATAGGTTACCGTTCCACTGGCGGGGTATCGGGTCACGTGCACGTTGGTGGGCGACATAAAAATGGATACCTGTTTTCTTTTATCCTTAAAATACTCCGGCTCGTCAACTTCTTCGATTACAACGACCTTGCCATCAACAGGTGCCAATATTTCATCAAAATTTGGGGTGACCAATCTTTTCGGGTTTCTAAAAAACTGCAAAATAGCTATCAAAAACAACAATGCGGAAATCTGAACGGTAAAACGAATCCATTCCACATCAATATAGTACTGTGCGGCCAAAACGGTGGCTACCACCAAGAAAAAGGTGGTTATTACAATTTTTTGACCCTCTTTATGAAACATAGGAAAATATATTTAAAATCAGATATGCGAAAGGTGCAGCAAATACCAAGCTATCCAATCGGTCCCAAATTCCGCCATGTCCGGGTAAAATAGCACCGCTATCCTTTACCCCTGCCATCCGCTTAAATTTTGATTCCAATAAATCGCCCAAACTTCCTGCGACCACTATTAAACAGGCCATTGCCATCCACTCTGTTACCGAAAGTCTTGTTTCGTACCAAGATAAAAAGTATGCGGCCAGCAATGCAAAAATAAGACCTCCTACAGAACCTTCAATAGTTTTTTTTGGTGAAACTGCAGGAAATAGTTTTGTACGGCCCAAAGTTCTTCCTACCAAGTAGGCAAAAGTGTCATTGACCCATATTAAAATAAAGATGCCCATAATCAAAAACTGGGCAAATTCGTCAATCTTGTAAGGTATCATGGTCAAAAAAATACAACCACCACCAATATAAAAGAGTCCAATAAAAAACTTTTGAAAGTTGCTAAAGACCTTTGGTTTTTTAGAGAACAGGAACCTTAACAATGCGATATCCACTGTAATGGTGCACAGCATGAGTAAGTTTATGACGTTTGCATCGTTGGTCAGATAAATAAAGGTCCACCACAAGGCCAAGTAGGCCATAAATATATAGTATCCCTTTAACCGAACAATACGTTTGAATTCATACAGGCACCCCAAGCCAAATGCCATAAATAAAAAGTCGAAGGCATCCGTGCTCAAAAATACCGCACCTAGCAGAAGTACCACATAAATTACCCCTGTGATGGAGCGTCTTAAAAGTTCTCTCATGTATTTAGAAATCTTCTAGGAGTAAAAGATATACATTTTTTGAGGCACTTCCGTAGGATAGAAAGTCATCTTTGTTTTCTGGGGTCTGTTGAAAGTGCTTTAGCGTGGTAATATTGTTGGGTATATTTTTTTGATAGCGTTCCTTGATCAGTTTAAGGGCTTCACTAATGGAATCCACCAACTGGCTCGTAGTGGCGAATACGACCAAGTTGGATGGGAGCTCGTTCAGCTTTTTTTCCTTGATCTGATTGGAACATACCAAAATGGAACCATTGTGCGCAACCAGATGTTCACAGGTGGTAAAGAAAATTTCACTTTCGTTACGGTTATTGGTAAAATCGATGTTCTCCGAAGCAAAACGGGTCTCCAATCTTGGATCCATGGAATAGAAAAGATGGTTTTGCCAATCGTTTTCCGATACAATATTTTTGAGTGCTTCGGAAACCTCGGCAAAATCTTCGCAGTAAATGAACTTCCCGCCATTTTTTTTGAAGTAGATGGTGAATTTCTCATCTACGGGAATCTTTAAATCGGGCATATGGTCGCCACGGGTTTCCGCAGTTTCCTTGGAAACTTTTTTTCCTCCTCCGAAAAGTTTTTTAAAAACTCCCATTTATGGCATTGTGTTCTTTTCTACTGAATCAATATAATTCTTTTGATTAAATTTTATTCTATGAACTTATTCGGCAGGTTCAAGTTTTTCTTCCTCTTTTTCAAAAGGGCGTTGACCGAATATTTTTTCCAAATCGTCCTTAAATATAACTTCTTTATCCAAAAGTCTATCAGCAAGTTCGGTAAGCTTGTCCTTGTTTTCATCCAACAATTTAATAGCTCTTTGATATTGCTTTTCTATCATTTTGGATATTTCTTGGTCAATTTTCTGGGCCGTTTCCTCACTATACGGCTTAGTGAATCCGTACTCGTTCTGACCTGATGAATCGTAATAGGTAATGTTCCCCAACTCTTCGTTAAGTCCATAAATGGTGACCATGGCGCGAGCTTGTTTGGTTACTTTTTCCAAATCACTCAATGCACCGGTGGATATTTTATTGAACATTACTTTTTCGGCGGCCCTACCTCCCATGGTGGCGCACATTTCATCCAACATTTGTTCTGGACGGACTATTAAACGCTCTTCAGGCAGGTACCAAGCGGCGCCCAAAGATTGCCCTCTCGGTACAATGGTTACTTTAACCAAGGGTGCTGCGTGCTCCAACATCCAGCTTACCGTGGCATGGCCCGCTTCGTGGTAGGCAATGGTTTTCTTTTCATCAGGGGTGATGATTTTATTTTTCTTTTCAAGACCACCGACAATTCTATCTACAGCATCCAAGAAATCCTGCTTGTTTACCGCTTTTTTCTCTTTTCTGGCTGCGATAAGGGCCGCTTCGTTGCACACGTTGGCAATGTCAGCTCCCGAGAAACCTGGTGTTTGTTTGGCCAAAAAGTCCAAATCTAAAGTTTCGGCAGTTTTTATAGGGCGAAGGTGTACTTCAAAAATTTCTTTTCTTTCGTTAAGGTCGGGAAGGTCAACATAAATTTGACGGTCAAAACGTCCTGCTCGCATCAATGCTTTGTCCAATACATCGGCACGGTTGGTCGCGGCAAGCACGATCACGTTGGTGTTGGTACCAAAACCATCCATCTCGGTCAACAATTGGTTCAAGGTATTTTCCCGCTCGTCATTGGAGCCGGTAAAGTTGTTTTTGCCCCTTGCCCGTCCAATCGCATCAATTTCATCAATGAATATAATGGCTGGGGATTTATCCTTTGCTTGTTTGAACAAATCACGTACCCTTGATGCTCCTACGCCCACGAACATTTCAACAAAGTCTGAACCTGATAGCGAGAAAAAAGGAACCTGGGCTTCGCCAGCCACGGCTTTTGCCAGTAGGGTTTTACCTGTTCCTGGAGGGCCTACCAATAAGGCTCCCTTAGGTATTTTACCTCCAAGCGAGGTGTACTTGTCCGGGTTTTTAAGGAATTCTACAATTTCCTGGACTTCTTCTTTGGCTCCTTCCAGACCGGCAACATCTTTAAAAGAGGTGCGGGTATCTGTTTTTTCATCGAACAATTTGGCCTTTGACTTCCCGATGTTGAAAATCTGTCCACCGGCACCTCCTCCAGCACCACCTGACATTCTTCGCATCAGGTAGATCCAAATACCGATAATAAGGGCGAATGGTAGGAGCGTCAAAAATATTTCACCGATTACGTTCGATTCCGTATCAAACTCCACAATGGTATCAAGATTGTTCTCCTTTTTGATTTCAGTGATTTCGTTTTGGAAAATCTGCAAATCACCATAGTCCAACACATATTGGGGAACCAGTCCGGTTGATGGCAGCAAAGGTTTTTCGGCCACACCTTTATGGACGTCTTTGCTCAGGGCTTCATCGGTAAGAAAAACTTTCGCTTGACGTGTATTTGTAATGATGACAATTTTAGAAATGTCGCCATTGCGTAAAAATTCCTGTAATTCGGATGTTGTTGTTTTTTCTGTACTTGAAAAACTGCTTCCTCCAAAAAATTGGAAGCCGATGATCAAGGCGATTACCACACCATATATCCACCACGAACTAAAACGTGGTTTTTTTGGGGGGGTATTGGGGTTGTTTTCTTTTGCCATTTTTTCTTAAGAATTGTAACTGCTTTCCACCATAGTAACTTTGGCATCTCCCCAAAGTCCTTCAATGTCATAAAATTCCCTAATGTGTTTTTGAAATACATGTACCACAACGTTAACATAGTCCATCAGCACCCATTCTGCGTTCTCAGAGCCTTCGACATGCCATGGCTTGTCGTGTATGGCTTTGCTTACTTTTTTCTGGACGGATGAAACGATTGCGTTTACATGTGTGTTGGAAGTACCGTTACAGATGATAAAGTAGTCGCAAACTGTATTTTCGATTTCCCTAAGGTCCAGTAGATTTATATCAACTCCTTTAACGTCTTCTATTCCCTCTAGGATTAAGGCAATCAATTCATCTGCGCTAGCTTTCGTTTTCTGCATTCAAAAATTTTAGTTTTTACAAAGTTATGTTTTTTTTGTTTTCTTAGCCCTAGTTTTTAACAAATCATAAAGGCTTATCACCTTGGGCAAACAATTTCAAATACTCAAACTTGATGCCACGGACTCTACAAATTTATATTTAAAGAATCTGTTGCGCTCGGAAAATCCATCGGATTACACCGTTGTTGTTGCAAAAAATCAGCGTAAGGGAAGAGGTCAGATGGGCACTTTTTGGCAATCGGAAGGAGATAAAAATCTAACGTTCAGTGTGTTGAATAAGTTTGACGGCTTGCTTGTGCAGCATCAATTTGTGTTGAACATTACGGTTTCTTTGGCGGTTTGCGATGCATTGAACGAATTTTCCGTACCCAATATCAAGGTTAAATGGCCAAACGACATTATGTCAGGTTCCATGAAAATTTGTGGTATTTTGATTGAAAATGTATTGAAGGGCGACAAGGTAGCGCATTCAATTATCGGAATTGGACTAAATGTGAACCAAACGGATTTTATGGAATTGGCCAAGGCTTCCTCCTTGAAACTAATCACAGGCCGGGATTTTGATCTGGATGAGCTTCTTCACAAAATTTTGGAACGTATCAGCTTTTATATGGACGGGGTCGAGGCGAAAACAGTCAATCAATTGGCACCAGCTTATGGGAAAATGCTTTTTCGGAAAGATAGACCTTCAACTTTTAGCGATCACCAAGGGAAGATGTTCATGGGATACATCCGTAGCATATCTCCATCGGGAAAATTGGTGCTCGAATTGGAGGGTAGGGTATTTAAAGAATTTGATTTGAAAGAGGTAAGCCTGCTTTACTAATCTATAGCGCGGGTGGAATTTGGTGCTTGTTATTTGATATTTTACTGCCTACTGGGTCATTGGTTGCTCGATGCCCGAAGTCGGAAGTGGTTTCTGGTTTCTTTGCTCTTGAAACTTGGCACTCGGAACTTTTTGTGAAGATTCGCGGAATTTGTGTCAAAAACAGGGAATAGGAACATAAAAATCAGCACAAAGATACACCCTTAAGGTCCCTCACAAGGGGACAGTTGCTCTTGCTGGTCATCAACCAAACTTTCTGGTCTCAATTATATTTTATCCAGATTATTGGACAAAGTTCCCATAAAATTGGTAATCGGGGCCTTGATCATCATGGCCATCATGGCATTGAACTCTCCTTCAAAATTTAATGCTACCTCGCTTTCATTTTCTCCTAAAGATTCAATGTCCGCAGTTAATGTAAAAGGCAGTTTATCGCTGGCAGCGCCCAAAATGACTTTGTCATAAGGGTTTTGTTCTTTTAATCTAAGTACGATTTCTGGCATACCCTTCAATGCGAATTTGAATGTGTTTTCGTCCAATACTTCAAATTTGTCAATATTGTCGGGCATTAGGGTTTCAAAGTTTTTGATGTCCGTCAAGAACTCAAATACTTCTTTGTCGCTTTTCGCTACTTTCTTTTTTGAGGCTTCAATATGCATGGTAAAATATTATTTCCATTCTTGTGGATTGGATTTCCACTCCAATAATGTTTGTAGTTGTGTTTCTTGAATATAGTTGGTGTCGGAGGCTTGCTCTATGAGGTTTTCGTAATCGGAGAGGGTATGGAGTTCCACGCCTTCCTTTTCAAAATTTTCTATGGATACCGGAAAACCATAGGTAAAAATGGCAATCATCCCCTTAATATCTGCCTTTTGTTCCTTGAGCGCTTTTACGGCATTAAGGCTACTGTTGCCGGTGCTGATCAAATCTTCGATAACAACTACACTTTGTCCGGGTTCAAAATAACCCTCAATCTGGTTTTGTCTACCGTGTTCCTTAGGTTTTGGTCTTACGTAAACAAAAGGAAGGCCAAGTGCCTCGGCGACCAAAATACCGACTCCGATGGCCCCTGTGGCCACTCCTGCGATTACATCGGGCTTTCCGTAAAGCTGTTCCACTTGCTTTGCAATTTCTTCCCTGACAAAATTCCTTACCTTGGGGTAAGAGAGCATGATCCTATTATCGCAATAAATAGGAGATTTCCAACCTGAAGCCCATGTAAAAGGATTTTCAGGTTCCAACTTAATTGCATTAATTTGTAATAACAGCTCGGCTGTTTTTTTTGCGATTCCCTTATCTAAAACCATTGCGCAAATGTATGAAGTTTTTGTTAATGAGGCTCCACTGATTTTAACAAACGAGCGCCCCCAAGATTCCAATGGTAATTTATTTTCGTTGGACGGTGATTCCATTGTTGAGGCTATTCGACTTTTGTCCAAAAAGAAGTTGAAAAAAGCCTATCTCTACCATCCTGATGACAAGAAAATACTCAAACTTTTTATGCTCAAAATACCGGTGGTTGTTGCCGGTGGTGGTTTTGTGATCAATAAAAAAGGTAAGGTCCTGTTTATTTTCCGAAATGGCAAGTGGGACTTGCCCAAGGGGAAAGTGGATAAAGGGGAATCCATAGAAAGTGCTGCCGTTAGGGAAGTAGAGGAAGAAACGGGAGTGAAAAACCTGGAGATCGAAAGGTTTCTACATACCACATTTCACATCTTTAAAAGAAACGGAGAGTACCGATTGAAACAGACGCATTGGTTTATCATGTCCACCGATTACACGGGTAAATTGGTCCCGGAAAAATCCGAGGGTATTAAAAAAGTGAAATGGAAAGGCGCCAGAAAGACCAAAAAGGCTTTAAAAAATTCTTACCATAACATTAAGGTGCTGTTTGAGGATTGGCCTTTTAATTAGGAAGCAATCCTGATGCATCGCTGTTTTTTGCCACTCTGTAAATAGGGTAGGAGAGGTAGGCTTCTTCAAAATGTTCGGAACGTTCAAAAATCCAATTTAATTGCGCGTACCAATTGTTGGCAAAATTTAAATCACCTTCTTTTTTTGTATTAAACTCCTGCAACAACAAAGAATCCTTTTGCAACATTTCCAACGCGACATCTTCAAAAACATAGGGTGAAAATCCTTCTTTTCGCTGCAATACGGTATCAAAAAAGTTCCAGTTGAAGAATGAATCGGCTCCTTGTGGTTCCAAGGTCTCCAAAATATATCTGATACCGGGTTGGCGTGTCGGTATCAATAGGTCCCCTTCCCTAAACTGCACTGTCTTGGTACTTTTTCCCACTCGGGTGTTGTAATGCAAATAGTGACCTTCGTAGGGTGCGTTTCGGGTATCGTAATCCACGATGTGGTATGCCTCTATTGTAAGCGTGGTGTCCTTTTTTAAAGGGGAATATTGAATTTTATTGGCATCCAACCGTTCTATTACTTGTTTCCAACTTTTCTTTACAATATAGGCGTCAGGAACGTGAACGGTGTCAGCGGGATAAAAATAATCTTGATAGATGGTCTCTTTGGTAAACGGTTTGTCCCTGTTGTATTTTAATCTGGGAAGTCCGGTTACCTCACTGGTCAATTGTTCGGCTTCGTACCCCTTAAAATTAAGTTTGGAACTTTGTGTGGTATCCACCTGCCAGTTGAAGTAATATTCGGAAAGGTTCATGTTGCTTTCCAAGGTCTCCTTGCGAAGCGATTTTATGTTCTCGTGTTCTGCCTCGACCACCTCAATCAAGCTTTGCATCAGAGCATATGTTCCTTCGACCCGTTGTTTGTATGGTTTTAACATATGTGTCTCCACCATTAGGCCCAAAGTACTCCAAAGGGTTGTGTAGCCCGTGGAATATCTGGGGTGGTCCATAAATTGGCTGAAACCCATTTCTGGCGGAACATTAAAAACATTGACGTAAGGCGTGATGTCCCATTCTTTTTCGGCCAAGGAATTTTCAAGATTAGGCATCAGGCTATCGTGCAGGTATTCTCCCATTTTACCGCCCAATTTATTATGTTGGGTAAAAAGATGGGTCAGAGTATATTGGTAATCCGCCCCATTGCTCACATGGTTATCGATAAAAACATCAGGTTTTACCCTGTGGAATATTTGAGCAAAGGTCTTGGAGTTTTGGGTATCCATTTTGATAAAATCCCGATTGAGGTCGTAATTACGGGCATTTCCTCTAAAACCATATTCGGCAGGTCCATTTTGGTTGGTCCTTGTGGTGGAATTCCGGTTTAGGGACCCACCTACGTTATAAATGGGGATGGTGACCAATACCGTGTTCTTTGGCATTTCCAATCGACCTGTGGCCAAGTCCCTGTAGAGCATCATGGTGGCGTCAATGCCATCGCTTTCCCCAGGGTGTATACCATTGTTGATCAAAATAATGGATTTTTCCTTGCGTATGTTTTCATAATTAAAATCCCCATCAGGATTAAAGGTCACTGTATGCAGCGGATAGCCACTGTCCGTACTGCCAGTGGTATGAATGTTTATCTCGGGAAATTCGCGGGCAAGCGCAATATAATAATCAATAGTCTGTTGATAGGTCGCGGTTTCTTTTCCATCCGATGATTCAAAATGAGTTGGATACGAGGATTTCTCATCCTGCGTTTCAGATTCGCAGGAAGTCAAAAGAAAAAGGGCCGTTAAAAAAAATATATACTTCAAAATATTACGGGAACTTTGGTTCGCACAAAAACCTGTGCTTGGCAGCCCCAAAAATACAGAATATAATAATTTAAGAAGCTATGTCCATAAAACCAAGATCGTTGGCTTCAATTTTAAAAATGGGCTTGTTCTTAAAGCTGAGTAGATGCGGGCACCGCTCCTTAACGCAGTTCCATTTTTCGTAATCCAGCGGGTCTATGGAAGAAGTAATCATGTTGATGATGATCTGTTCCTTTACATCTAGTGCGATCAATTCATCCAAAAAATCCCAACCGTCCATAATGGGCATGTTGATATCCAAGAAAATTACTTCGGGAATAGCTTTCCCATTTGCCTGTCTATATTTTATGGCCTCGAAGGCTTCATAGCCATTTTGAAAAATTTGTAGATCATTGCAACTAACTACGGATTTCAACATTTTTTTGATACCAAATACGGTAATGGGGTCATCGTCCACAATAAAAATACAACTAACTTTCTTCATTAAAATACATATTAAATGTAGTGCCTTTGTCAATTACGCTCTGCACTGTTATACTTCCGCCCATAGCTTCAATTTGGTTCTTTATCAAGTAAAGACCAAAGCCTTTGGCATCTTTTCTGTTGTGGAATGTTTTGTACATTCCAAAAATTTTGTCACCGTATCTGTCCAAATCTATTCCCAACCCATTATCGGAAATACTTAACAATACACCCTCGTTGGATTTTACGGCATTTATTGTAATCAAAGGTAATCTGTCGGGACTTTTGTATTTGACCGCATTGGAAATTAGGTTTAAAATAATACTGTCCAAATAGGCCGGGGCACAGTTCACCTCAATAGTATCTGCTACGTTGTTGACGATTTGGGCATCATTCTTCTCCAGAACAGCGGAAAGGTCTTGCAATACCCTAACAATATTGTTCTTTAGGTTAAGCGGTTTTTTGGTTTCAGACTCCTTGGTATTGATGTCAACCACTTGGTTAAGGTTTTCCAAGGTTTCCAATTGGTTGTCCGAGGCCTGCCTAAGCATTTTTATGATGCGTTCCCGTTCGTTCTGGTCTTTCTCTGAATTCAAAAAACCTAAAAGCATGGAAAAATTGGCAGAATGGGATCGTAAATTGTGTGAAACGATATGTGCAAAACTGATAAGCTTTTGGTTTTGACTAGAGGTTATTTTAATCAAGTTGCAGAGTTCCCTTTGTTTGTTTTTCATGGCCGATATGTCCAAACTCATACCAATCAGGCCACTAACCTTGCCGTCCAAATCAAAATATGGGATTTTGGAGGTCAAAAAATGTGTGGTCTTGCCATTAAGGGTTATGGAGGTCTCTTTGCCTATTATGGGAGTAAGGTGCTTCATGACTTGCAAATCCTCTTCTCTGGAAACTTTGGCCATTTCCTCATCGTATAGGTCGAAGTCGCTTTTACCTATAATCTGATCCTCACTTTTGTTGAGATAATTGCACTCCCCTTTATTTACCAACACTTTTTTGGATTCCAAATCTTTTACATAAACATTCAAGGGAAGACTGTCGACCAAGGTTGTGAGCAGTTGTTGGTTCTCCTTTATTTTGGTCTCGGCCATTTCCTGGTCGTGAATGTCTTTTATGGTTCCAAAGATCTTTACGGCTTTCCCATTGCATATGATTGGTCTTCCTGTTATTCTAACCCATCGTTCGTCACCATTAAAGGTCACGATGATTATTTTAACATCATAGGGTTGATGGTTTGCTATTGCTTTGTGGAAAACCATCGCAACTTTATTTCGGCTATGTCCGTTCTTGTAAAACTCAATCGCCTCTATTGCGGTAGGTTCGTAAAAATGGGGAACTTGGTGTATTCTTTTGGTTTCTTTACACCAAGTAAGTTTTTCCGTTTCAACTTCATATTCCCACCAACCGGTTTTGGAGGCTTCGGCTTTGGTGTCGAGAATGTTTTTTAACCAACTTAGCTCATGCTCCTTTTCGATTTGAGTGGTAATATCATCGGTTTGGATGATGGTTCCGATTACGTTTTCTTTTTCATCGAACCAAGGGGCAAAATAACTTTTTAAATGGCGGGTATCATTGTTGTGGGTTACCTTATGTTGTAAATTGAAAGATTTATTTTCTTCGAGCTTTTGTTGAAGATTCCCAGCCTCTGGGAGCAAGTTGAAGATTTTTATGCTTTGCTTCTTGTTTATATGAGGTAAACAGAAAATTTCCAACCAAGAACAGGAAGCATCCAAAAGAACGCCTTCCTTGTCGAGAAGGGCCGTTGCCTTGGGCAATTGTTTCAATAAATAAAATTGGTCTACTCTCTCAATTGCTTTCAAATCTTGGGGGATCTTTAAAAACGTTCTACCTCTAAGAAATTTCTGACCAAAGTAAGATTATTCAATATATTAAAGGATTTATTGTTGTGAAAACACGTGTTAATGTGGTATTTGGTCGATTAAGCTACATTTGGCGCAAAATGTAAATGAAAGAAATTACTTACACTTTAATTTTCCGAAGATTTTATTTTACCACAACGGTCTCCGGTACCAAACCGGTATAGTCACCGCCATTTCTAATTACATCCCGGACAATGGAAGAACTAATGTAAGATTTACCAGAGGATGTCAATAGAAAAACAGTTTCAATTTCTGAAAGTTTTCTGTTGGTATGGGCAATGGCTTTTTCAAACTCGAAATCCGCTGGATTGCGCAATCCCCTCAAAATAAAAGTGGCCTCAATTTTTTTGCAGAAGTCAACCGTCATTCCTTGGTAAGTAGTCACCTTGATTTTCGGTTCGTCTTTAAACGCTTCCTCAATAAATTTAACGCGTTCTTCCAACGAAAACATATATGTTTTGTCCGCATTGATTCCGATGGCAATCACCAACTCATCAAAAAGGGTGACCCCTCTTTTAATAATATCGTAATGTCCTAAAGTGAGTGGATCAAAGGAACCGGGGAACAATGCGCGTCTCATGTTGTGGAATAAAAGTTTTTTAAAAATACGGTTTCTATCGCAAAGCTTCAACTATCGCACTATCAAAAAGTGCCTCTAGGGAAATTCCTGCCGTTCTGGCCTGTTGCGGCAGAAGGCTTTCCTCGGTAAGCCCCGGGGTAGTATTGATCTCTAGTAGATGGGGTTCATCCCCAATGAAAATAAATTCACTTCGTGTATAGCCTTTCAAACCTAGGGTTTTGTAAATAAACTCAGCCAATTGCCTTACATTGGATTCTTGCTTTTCAGAAATCCTGGCTGGGGTAACCTCTTCTGATTTACCCATGTATTTGGCCTCAAAGTCAAAAAAATCGTTTTCCGATATAATCTCGGTCGCTGGGAGCACAGTTACTTCATTTTGATAGGTGATCACACCCACAGAAACTTCAGTGCCGTCCAAAAAGGACTCGATAATAATTTGCGTGTCTTCCTTAAAAGCACTTTCAATGGCGCTGCCCAAATCTTCTTTTTTGTGTACCTTGGAAACGCCGTAGCTACTGCCAGCTCTATTTGCTTTTACAAAACACGGAAGGCCAACTTTGTTGATAATCGCATCTTCTTCAACTTTTTGTCCCTTGTTTAAATAATAAGAAGTTGCGCAAGGAATCCCATAAGGTTTTAAGGTGCTCAATAAGTCCCGTTTATTAAAGGTGAGCGCAGCTTCGTAATGGTTACAGGAGGTTTGTGGAATGCCCAATAACTCAAAGTAGGCCTGCATCAGTCCATCTTCTCCGGGGGTTCCGTGGATGGCATTGAAAACACAGTCAAATTGTACCTGGTCACCATCAATGGTAAGGCTAAAGTCGGATTTTTCCAAGGGATGCTCATTCCCGGTTTCATCCAAATAAACCCAGCGGTCCTTGGTAATTATAATTCGGTACGGATTGTATTTGCCCCTGTCCAGATACTTGTGAACCACATTTCCGCTTTTTATGGAAATATGGTACTCGCTGGAATAGCCCCCCATTATTATGGCAATGTTCTTTTTCATTGACTTGTAAAATATCGTAAAGCCAAAATAAAGAAAAAAGGGTTGGCTTTCCTATCTTTGTTCCGATAAGGTGAACTACATGAAAAATTTTTTCAACTTTTTAAAAAGCAAGACTTTTTTAATTCAGCTTGGTTTGGCTGCTGCTGCAGTTTTGATTTTGGTGTTTCTTTCCCTGCAATGGCTCAAGAGTACGACCAACCATGGTGAATTTGTAGAAGTACCCGATTTTTCCAAAATGTCGGTAATGGAGATGCGCGAAGCAGTGGAGGAAGCAGGCTTGAGATACCAAGTGTTGGACTCTTCAGACTTTAATCCGGACTATCCACGATTTTCTATATTGGACCAAAATCCGCCAGCAGGCAACAAAGTCAAATCCAACCGTAAAATTTATTTTACGGTAAACCCATCAGGATACAAAAAGGTAAGCGTACCGGATATTATTCAGGTAACCCAACGGAATGCCACTTCTATGTTGAGGGCCGTAGGATTGGATGTGGAACGCGTTACCTATATTGATGAGTTGGGCAAGGATATGGTCTACAATATGAAATATAAAGGGAAATACTTGAGTCCCGGTGACCGATTGCCCAAAACTTCCAAAGTGGAGCTGATATGCGGCAACGGTACCATTCCCGGTAGCGCTAGGGTTCAGGCTGACTCTAACTAATGATGGATACTCCCGATAATCAGGACGAACTTTCACAGGATGACCTCTATGAGCATCACGGTTTTGTGGCATCCAAGGGCCAGGATCCATTGCGCGTGGACAAATTCCTGATGAACTTTATCGAGAACGCTACGCGGAACAAAATTCAGCAAGCCGCCAAAAAAGGCCATATTTGGGTGAACGGTTCCATTGTTAAACAAAATTACAAAGTAAAGGCAGGGGATGAGGTAAAAGTGATGTTCGAGCATCCACCTTACGAATTTTTGTTGACCCCCGAGAACATTCCCCTGGATATTGTTTATGAAGATGATGTGCTTTTGGTGGTGAACAAACCTGCAGGTATGGTCGTGCATCCCGGTCATGGAAATTATTCAGGCACTTTGATCAATGCCTTGGTCTATCATTTTGAAAACTTGCCCAACAATAGTTCGGACAGGCCTGGACTGGTGCACCGAATTGATAAAGACACTTCGGGCTTATTGGTGATTGCCAAAACAGAATCTGCAATGACCCATTTGGCCAAACAATTTTTTGACAAGACCAGTGAGCGCGAATACGTAGCCTTGGTTTGGGGCAATGTGGAAGAAGACGAAGGGACCGTGGAAGGGCATATTGCCCGAAACCCTAAAAATCGTCTGCAAATGATGGTGTTTCCTGAAGGTGACGAGGGCAAAGAAGCAGTAACCCATTACAAGGTGTTGGAACGTTTTGGCTATGTTACCTTGGTTTCCTGTAAACTGGAAACGGGCAGAACGCATCAAATTAGGGTACACATGAAATTTATTGGCCATACGCTGTTCAACGACGAACGTTATGGGGGCGACAAAATTTTAAAGGGTACCACATTTACCAAGTACAAACAATTCGTGGATAATACTTTTAAGGTATTGCCCAGACAAGCATTGCACGCCAAAACCCTTGGTTTTGAACACCCCGTAACGGGCGAGTTTATGCGTTTTGATTCCGAACTGCCCGAGGATATGGTGAATGGAATAGAAAAGTGGCGGGGCTACTCTAGGCATCACGAATCATAGTTTTCTTCAATCTTAAGATTGAAAACACCATTGGAATACCCTTCCAAATAAGTAAAATCATCGTTATTTTTACAAAAATTAGAACAAGATGAAAATTGTGATATCTCCAGCAAAGTCATTGGATTACGATACGACTTTGCCTACATCGAAATATAGCGAACCCCAATTTTTGGAGCAAGCGGAAAAACTGAATTCCGTACTAAAAAAGAAAAAGCCCAAAGCTTTATCTGAATTGATGTCCATTTCCGATAAGCTGGCCGATTTAAATTGGGAGCGTAACCAAAAGTTTGAACTTCCCTTTACCATGGACAATGCGAGGCCTGCCGTTTATGCATTCAATGGTGATGTGTACCAAGGTTTGGATGCCTATACTATCCCCGAAGATAAGTTGGACCGCTTGCAGGATACCTTGCGAATTTTGTCAGGCCTTTACGGGGTGCTGAAACCCTTGGATTTGATGCAGCCCTACCGATTGGAAATGGGAACACAATTGAAAGTGGGTCGTAAAAAGAACTTGTACGAATTTTGGCAGGACCAAATCACAGAATCCTTGAACAAAGAACTTAAGGATGATGAATTGTTCGTGAACTTGGCGAGCAACGAATACTTCAGCGCGGTGGACGATAAAAACCTGAAGGTTCCGGTAATCGCACCGGTCTTTAAAGATTGGAAAAACGACAAGTTGAAAGTCATCAGTTTCTACGCCAAAAAAGCGCGTGGTTCCATGGTTCGTTACATCTTGGATTCAGATGCGGAAACTTTGGATGACATCAAGAATTTTGACTACGATGGTTATCTCTATAGCGAAGAGCACACGGTGAATAAAAACGAACCAGTGTTCATCCGATAAAAAACTTTGGTAAAATCCAGAGTAATCTTTAAGTTATAGACGACAAGGTATGTTGTTACGCTAGGTGTGCGCATACCTTAAATTGTGATACGCTTAAATTTAACCCAGAGGTTACACATTATTCACGACCTTTGAGTGTTTGTCTATTTTTAACACTAACATAAAACATATTTATGCAGCAGACTAAACGGTTAGAAGAGTTTAAAAAATCGGTAACCAATAAGTTCAATATCTATAACAGCCTTTTTCTTAGCTTGCCCTACAAGAATGTGGAAAATGTGGGGATTCTCATCCCACTTTTGCTCGATCAATGCGAGAAAGGACTAAAGGCAGGCAAGGAGCCGCAGGAGATTTTGGAGGTCTTCTTTTCCAACTTTGTGGATATTCAGGACGAACGGGAGCGATTGGATTTTATGTTCAGAATAGTGCAATATGTGGAGCGCCAAGTGGTACTTTACGATAGTGTGGAAGATTCCGCGTTCCCAAAATTGCAAGAGTACAGTAGTTCGTTGACCATAAAGGATTATTTTGAATTGGTAAACCGCACCAAAAATTGGGACAAGGTTTCCAAAAAGCTTTCCACCTTTAGTGCACGCATTGTTTTAACGGCCCACCCTACACAGTTCTATACACCTGCCGTTTTGGATATCATCGCAGAACTACGTTCGTTGATTGATGAAGATAGAATCCATGATATTGATGTAACCTTGCAACAATTGGGATTGACCTCTTTGATCAATGCAAAAAAACCTACGCCCTTGGATGAGGCGAAAAACATCATCTACATTCTTCGAAACACCTATTATGATGCCGTTGGAGAGCTTTATCAATATGTAAAAAGTAATATCAAGGACGAAAAGTTCGAGAACTACAACTTGATGAAGCTTGGATTTTGGCCTGGAGGTGACCGAGATGGAAACCCATTTGTAACTGCCGACATCACCAAACAAGTGGCCGACGAACTCAGGCTTACCTTGATGAAATGCTACTACAACGAATTGAAGGACCTTCGCAAAAAATTGACTTTTAAAGGAATGCAGGGACACCTCAATGAGTTGAGCGGTAAAATGTACCAGGCCATGTTTAATCCTGATGCACCTATTTCCTACGAGGGAATTATTGAACATTTAGGTGCCGTTAGAGAAGAGTTGATCGAACATTATCACGGCTTATATTTGGATGAGTTGGATCAGTTTATAGATAAGGTCCACATCTTTAAAACACATTTTGCAACCTTGGATATCCGTCAAGATCACAGCAAACATAAATTGGTGGTGGAAACCGTGCTGAAAAAGCAAGGGGCCATCAAAACAAGTTTGGATGAGCTCAAGGAAAAGGAGTTGGTGGATTTGTTGCTCAAGAAGGACTTTAAGCTCAATCCAAAAGATTTTGACGATGACATTGTAAAAGATACCATTGTGAACATTCAAAATTTAAAAGCAATCCAAGACAAAAACGGTGAAGATGGATGCAACCGGTACATCATCAGTAATTCCGAAGATATTTTTTCCGTGTTGTTCGTGTTTGGATTGTTCAGATGGTGCGGTTGGGACGAGAAAGAAATCACTTTTGATATTGTTCCATTGTTCGAGACTATGAATGGTATGGATGCTTCCGAGGAAGTGATGCAAACCTTGTTCGATATTCCACAATATAGACAGCACCTGGAACGAAGAAGAGATATCCATACAATCATGCTCGGCTTTTCCGATGGTACCAAAGATGGAGGGTATTTAAAAGCCAACTGGTCCATTTTAAAGACCAAGGAAACCTTGAGCAAAGTCTGTAAGAAAAACGGAATCAGTGCCATTTTCTTTGATGGTAGGGGAGGACCACCGGCAAGGGGTGGAGGTAAGACCCACAGGTTCTACGCCGCCCAGACCAAGGATGTGGCCAATCATGAGATTCAGCTTACCATTCAAGGGCAGACCATTACCAGTACCTACGGGACTAAGGAGCAGTTTATTCACAATTCCGAACAAATGCTCACCGCTGGCTTGAGCAATAATCTTTTTGGCAAGGAGCATACCATTTCTGCTGCGCAACGTAAATTGATTGAAGAACTTTCCGAACTAAGTTTTGAAAAGTATGATGCGTTGAAGCAGCACGAGAAATTCATTCCTTATTTGGAAAACAGGAGTACCCTAAAATATTACACCAAGGCCAATATTGGTAGTAGACCGGGTAAACGTGGCAACAAAAAACAGTTAACGCTTTCCGACCTTCGAGCCATTTCGTTTGTAGGTTCTTGGAGCCAGTTAAAACAGAATGTTCCTGGTTACTTTGGTTTGGGTTCTGCCATTATGCAGTTAAAGGAAGAGGGGCGATTGAACGAGGTGAAAAAACTCTACAAAGAAGTTCCATTCTTTAAGGCATTAATGCTGAACAGTATGATGTCCTTGGCCAAATCCAACTTTGATTTGACCAGTTATATGAAGGATGACCCTGAGTTTGGTGATTTCTGGAACATTTTGCACGATGAATTCCAGTTGTCCAAAAAGATGTTATTGCAGATTTCTGGACTTAAGATTTTGATGGAGGATGAAGCCGTTTCGAGGGAATCAGTAAAAATCAGGGAAAAAATTGTATTGCCATTGTTGGTGATTCAGCAAAATGCCTTGTACCACATCACCCAAAATTCCAAGTATAAAGAACTATACGAAAAGATAGTGACCCGTTCACTCTACGGAAACATTAATGCGAGTAGGAACTCCGCTTAATCTCGGATTAATACTGCCGTCACTCTGAGCTTGTCTCAGGGTCTCACAAACTTTTATATTCAATCAGTGTAATGCTTATAATTTAGTATTACGCTGATTATTTATAGGTGCTCAGATAAGAAAACTTAAAACTTGAAGCTTTGAGTTCAAAACTCTTTAAGCATACCCATCCATACGAACCTTTTTTGTTGCCCGAGGCCACTAAATTGATTGTGGGTACTTTGCCGCCACCTCGTTTTACCACGGGAGAACTAAAGCCACAAGACGTGGATTTCTGTTATGGCAGTTGCAATGGACAATTGTGGCCCATTTTGGATAAAATCTTTGACTTGGGATTAAAGTACGAAACCACAAATAAAGCTGTTGAGCAACGCAAGCGTTTTCTGATTGAAAATAAAATTGGGGTCTGCGATATTGTGGAGAGTGCCGAACGTGAAAAAATAGATGCTTCCGATTTGGGGATGCAGAACGTAGTGCTCCGGGATTTGGTGGGGTACTTACAGAAATACCCGAACATTAGGACACTTTTGTTCACCGGAGGAAATAGTAAAAACGGACCAGAATATTTCTTTCGTAAACAGTTAAAAGAGTATGATCTGAAACTAAAGGTCATTTCCAACGAAGTACCTCGAATACATCATTTGGAGTTGCCTCTTGATTCAAGCTCTATGTCAGTTCGAGCGCAGTCGAGAACGGTTAAAACCGTCTCATTAACCGCCCCTTCAGGCGCCGCTAACCGTGCTGTTGGGAGTTTACAAGTCTATAAAGATTTAAAAAACAAAAACCCTGATTTCAATACTCTTGACTTCAGGGTAATGCAGTACCGGGAGTTTTTTTAATTCATTTCCGAGGAAAGAATTCCATAAAACGCTTTAATCCCATAGGCCAACTGACCTATTTTTATATTTTCGTTAGGGCTATGTTGGTTGTTATCAGGATTGACCACCGGTACAATAAAGGCAGGAATCTTTAATTCGTTGATAAAAGGGGAAATAGGAACGGTTCCGCCCATGGTACGTATCTGAATCACCTCTTCTCCAAAGCTCATGTTTAACGTGTTTACGATAAACTTGCCATAAGGATTGTCCAATTCGGTTCGGAAAGCATCGGTAACGCTACCTTCTTCCACGGTAACAATTTTATCAAACTGCATACGCTCCTCTTTGGAAGGTATATGGTCCAATACTTTGTATCCCTGTTTAGTGATATGGTCCTTTACTAAGTTTTTAAGACGATCTCCATCACTTTCTACTACCAACCTCAAATCCAGTTCCGCAGTTGCACTTTCGGGAACAATGGTCCGTGCTTTCTCACCGACCCATCCCGAACCCAAACCACGAATGTTCAAGGATGGGTATTGTAAAGCCTCTTGATAATAACCACCCACTTTTTCGGCAGTTTTAAACTGAAGCTTTTCAGCAATCGCCTTGTCGCTATCAGGAACACTTTTTAGTATGGAATCGGTTTTTTCATTGATGGAAATGCCGTCGTAATACCCTGGAATGATCACTCTACCTTCGGTATCTTTCATTCCTGCCAGCAATTGTGCCAGTTGAAATCCTGGGTTTGGAGCATAATTGCCGTAATGTCCGCTATGTTGCGGTTTAATGGGGCCGTAGGTGGTAAGTGTCAAGGTGGTGATGCCACGACAACCATAAACGACAGTTGGTTTTTCCGAAGCATGAACAGGTCCGTCCACTATCATCAAAAAATCGGATTCCAACAGTTCTCGATATTGTTTTACAGCGGCGGGCAAAGGCTTACTGCTCTTTTCCTCTTCGCCATCCAAAATCACCTTCACATTGAAAGGGATTTCCTTGCCATCTTTCTTCAACAAATCCATAGCATTCAAGAGCATCACAATAGGTGATTTATCATCAGAAGTGGACCTTCCGAACAAACGCCAATCATAGTTGATGTCATCCCCCAGTGCATCAAAGGAAACGGTTTCAAAACCATTTTCATTGGGCTTTTTTAAAACCACTTGATAGGGGTTGGGCTGATTCCATTGGGTTGGGTCAACGGATTGCCCATCAAAATGCATATAAATAAGCACCGTAGGTTTTTCTCCGCTCACCGGGGTAGCTGCAAAAAACAAAGGAAGCCCTTCGGTATCCAAAACGGCAGTGTTAAACCCCCTTTCTCCGAACTTTCGTTTTAGCCACATAATGTTTCGGTCAATATCAGCGGCATCCAGCGCATCGTTGGGAATGGCTATAAATTCACGAATCTCGTTGATGGCATGTGCGACCTGTGATTTTACGGCAACATCATCCTGCGCCGAAAGAGAAATACACAGGATAAGTGATAAGAGGGATAGTGTTTTTTTCATGTAACAAATCAATATTGATTTTTAAAACTGAAATTTAGCGAATTTGCTCCACAAAGTCACCAATACCTTCCACTCCATTTGCTGTTAAATGTTTGATGAAGGCGGAACCAATGATAGCGCCTTTGGCTTGTTTGGTTGCTTGCTTAAATGTTTCGGCATTGCTGATGCCAAATCCAACAATTTGAGGATTTTTCAACTGCATGTTGGTAATGCGGTCAAAATAATCTGACTGTTCCGCTCCAAAACCTTGTTTGGCCCCCGTTGTGCTCGCCGAACTCACCATATAAATAAACCCTTCGGAAGCATCGTCAATGGCTTGGATGCGTTCATCACTGGTTTGTGGGGTGATCAAAAAGACGTTGATCAATCCGTGTTTTTTGAAAATGGCTTCGTATTCTTTGGTATAAACATCCAACGGCAGGTCGGGTAGAATGAGTCCGTCAATACCAACTTGTTCACATTTGGCGCAAAATTCTTCCACTCCATATTGAAGTACAGGGTTAAAATAGCCCATCAAAATAAGAGGAATGGAAACTGATTTGCGGATATCTTTCAATTGCTCAAAGAGCAAGGCCGTGTTCATCCCATTTTTAAGGGCCGCCGTGGAACTCTCCTGAATCGTGGGGCCATCGGCCAAAGGATCACTGAAAGGGAGTCCTATTTCGATGAGGTCCACCCCGTTTTTTTCCAAATCTTCGATGATTTTTACCGTATCGTCCAAATTGGGGTATCCTGCTGAAAAGTATATGGAAAGGATTTTTTTGTCCTCCTGTAATTTTTGTTTGATTCTGTTCATAAATCAAGATTTGAGATGTGAGACATGAGAATTGAGACTGAGGTCTTATCTCTGATATCTGGCATCTATAATTTAAAATAATCAATATAGTTCTGTAAATCTTTGTCACCGCGTCCCGATAGGTTGACCACCACCACATCATCCAGGTTGAATTTCCTTTCCTCAAAAATGGCAAGGGCGTGGGAGGTCTCAATGGCAGGGATAATGCCTTCCAATTTAGACAGTTCCAACCCGGCTTGCATCGCATCGTCATCCGTTATGGAAATAAACTCCCCTCGACCTGAAGCATATAAATGCGCATGCATGGGGCCAACACCAGGGTAATCCAGTCCTGCTGATATGGAGTAGGGTTCGGTAATTTGTCCATCCTGTGTCTGCATCAACATGGTCTTGCTACCGTGAATGATGCCCACTTTTCCTAAAGCAGAGGTGGCTGCACTTTCCCCGGAGTGAATGCCTTTTCCCGCAGCTTCCACTGCAATGATGCCCACTTCGGGAACATCCAAATAATGATAGTATGCTCCTGCAGCATTACTTCCGCCGCCCACACAGGCCACAACGTAATCTGGGTTTTCACGGCCTTCTTTTTCTTGAAGCTGATTTTTGATTTCCTCCGAGATTACGGATTGAAAACGGGCCACCATATCCGGGTAGGGGTGGGGGCCAACAACAGAACCAATAATGTAATGTGTGTCCACTGGATTGTTGATCCAGTCTCGAATTGCCTCGTTTGTGGCATCTTTCAATGTTTTACTGCCCGATTTGGCCGGTCTTACCTCTGCACCCAGCATTTTCATGCGAGCTACGTTTGGGGCTTGGCGTGCAATGTCAATTTCGCCCATGTACACGATGCACTCAATTCCCATTAACGCACAAACGGTTGCTGTGGCCACTCCGTGCTGACCTGCACCTGTTTCTGCAATGATTCGGTTCTTGCCCAATTTTTTGGCCATCAAAATCTGTCCGATGGTATTATTGACCTTATGAGCACCGGTATGGCACAAATCTTCCCGTTTGAGATAGATTTTTGTATTATATTTTTCTGATAAACGGTTCGCGAAATAAAGGGGCGTAGGTCTACCAACGTAATCCTTCAGCAATTGATGGAACTCTTCTTTGAACGAAGGTTCTTCCATAATACTGAGATAGTTTTGCCTTAGCTCTTCGCAATTGGGATACAGCATTTCCGGGATAAATGCCCCGCCGAACTCACCATAATACCCGCGTTCATCTGCATGATAGCTCTTCATAGATTTCTTTTTTTAGTTGTGACCGCTCTCTAGCGATTCGATGAATATTTTTAAGTCTTCAATATTTTTTAATCCAGGTGCTGTTTCAAATTTACTGTTCACATCTATGGCAAAACAGTTTTTGGAAGCGGGACTGTTTAAAAATTCTTTTAATTTCTCTTCGGAGTCCAATCCAATGCCGCCACTTAAAAAGTAGGGCTTGTTGGATGGATACTTTTTCAAAACATCCCAATCAAAAGTATAGCCGTTGCCACCTGGCAATTTTCCTTTCGTGTCAAAAAGAAAATAATCACAGACTTCTTCATAATCTTTCAGGACATCAAAATCAAAATCATCTTTGATGGAGAATACTTTGATGATGTCAAGCTTTGTCAGGTCGAGCGTAGTCGAGACCTCTTTTTGGTTAAAATTTCCCTGATTTCTCGACTGCGCTCGAAATGACAGAAAGCCTTCCTTTAATGCTTTGCAATACTCAGCACTTTCCTTTCCGTGGAGTTGAACCGCGTTTAATTGATATTGCTCGACTTTTTCCAAAACTTCTTCCAAAGGTGCATCCACAAAAACACCCACTTTTTTGATAGAACTGGACAATTTGGGCATATCTCCCAAAAAATATCTGGAAGAAGGCTCCCAAAAAATAAACCCTAGATAATCCGGTTGCAATTGGGCAACTTCGGTAGGGTTATGGTTCATACCGCAGATTTTTAGTTTCATAGTTTGTTTTTTGTCAAGTCGAGTGTTTTGAAAATTGTTTCAAAACGTATCAAGACCACTTATTTCTCGATATAATTTTCCTTCGGTAAATCACTCGAAATGACGTTATGCGATTATCTTATTAATAAACTCTTTTGCACTTTTACCGGGTTCGTCCGTCTTCATAAAATTTTCCCCGATCAAAAACCCTTGATAGTCAAACTCCTTTAATTCGCGAATGGCTTCCACGGAACTAATGCCGCTTTCGGATACCTTCACAAAATCATCGGGTATTTTTTTGGATAGCGACTTGCTGATTTCCAAATCTACTTTAAAGGATTTAAGGTTTCGATTGTTCACCCCTAGCATATCCAAACTGGGCATTAGGGATTTTTCGAGTTCTTCTTCATTATGAACCTCCAACAATACATCCAATCCAAGTCCTTTGGCCAATTCGGACAAAGTTTTGATTTCTTCTTTGGATAAAATGGCGGCAATCAATAAAATGACATCGGCACCGTAAGCCTTGGCTTCCACAATTTGATATTCATCTATGATGAATTCCTTTCGCAAAATAGGAATGTTGGTGGATGCCCTTGCAAGTACCAAATCGTCCAACGAGCCTCCAAAATATTTGCCATCGGTGAGGACGGACATACCGCATGCACCAGCATCGGTATACCCTTTGGCCACATCTTGTATGCCCAAACTTTGATTGATCACGGATTTGGATGGCGAACGTCGCTTGTGCTCCGCGATAATGCCAGAGTTGCTTTTACGCAATACTTCCGCTAAAGAAACGGAGGTGCGCTCCATCATCACGGAAGCTTCCAGTTGAGACTGGGTGATGAGCGATTTTTTTAAATCGACTTCTTTGCGTTTATCGGCTACTATTTTGTCTAGTATGTTCATATTTAATTTGAAAGCCCGAAGTCGGTAGTCCGAAGTCGGTAGTTTTTTTATAATTATTTGATGTTTTTTCTAAAAGCGACCAGCATGTTCATTAAATTGAAAGCTTCATTATAAAGCTCATCAAATGTTTCGCTTGGAATATAATTTCTTCTATTCGCTTTGTGTAAGCAGGTAACAACTTCGCTTAAAGACCTAATTGCATAACCAATGAATTTTTTAAATTCAGGATTTGTCTGTCCGGTAGAGCCTTCTGAAATGTTTAATGCTATTGAATCCACGGCTCGTCTTATTTGTGAGCTGAGATTGTAGGCCTCGTTTTTTGGGAAGTGTTTCGTTATGTTATTTATGGCTTCTCCAAAATCCATGGCCCTTTGCCAGACAATTATCTTTTCAAACTTGAATTTTGACGTTATCATCACTGTTGATTTATTTATAGTCTCATTAAACTTCGGACTTCAGACTTTAGACTCCTGACTTTAGTTGGATAAAGATTGCAATTTTTTGAGTGATGCCAACCCTTTTCCGCCAAACAACGACTCTTTTGCTTTTTCAAAACCTTCCTTGGGGGTGATGCCTTCTACTGTGGCTATGGCGATACCTGCGTTGGCACAGACGACATTGTTTTGTGCATCGGTCCCTTTTCCTTGTAAAATATTCATAAATATTTGGGCTGATGCTGCTACGTCCTCGCCGCCAACGATTTCTTGCTGTGAAACTTTTTCTACGCCAAAGTCGGCAGGCCGTAATATAGTTTCGGTAGTATTGGAAATGGTTTTGGTGTCACCCGTCAACGAAATCTCGTCATACCCATCCAACGCATTTAAAATAGTGAATTTCTTATCGGTATTCTGATACAGATAGCCATACATTCTGGCCAATTCCAAATTGAAAACCCCCACCATTTGGTTCTTCGGAAACGCTGGATTTACCATGGGCCCCAACATATTGAAAAATGTTTTTACCGCCAATTCCCTTCTAATGGGGGCCACATTTTTCATCGCAGGGTGAAACAAAGGTGCGTGCAGCACACAAATACCGGCTTCCTCGATAGTTTTCTTTAGAAAATCTGCATCATTACTGAATTTGATGCCCAAAAACTCCATCACATTACTACTCCCACATTTGGAAGAAACTCCATAGTTTCCGTGTTTGGTCACGTGGATTCCCGCACCAGCCGTTACAAAAGAAGCCAAAGTGGAAATGTTAAAGGTATCTTTACCGTCTCCGCCCGTTCCGCAAAGGTCAATCGGGTCATATTCGGCAAGGTCAACGGCCAAGCAAAGTTCCAAAAGGGCATCCCTGAATCCTTCCAGTTCTTCAAGGGTCACGCTGCGCATCATGTAAACGGTTAAAAAAGCAGCTATTTGTGAGGTATTGTATTCTCCATTGGCAATGTTTACCAAAACTTGCTTAGCTTCTTCCTTGGGAAGTATTTCGTGATTGATCAGTTTATTTAAGGTCTCTTTCATTGTTCTTCTTTGTCATTCCTGCACTTCGGCTATGCTCAGCTTAATCTCCAGCAGGAATCTGTTTGTTATTGTTTTCGATTCCTGCCTTCGCAGGAATGACATTTTCTAGCTTTCCAACCAATTTTTCAACATTTGTTTGCCTTCTGGTGTCAAAACTGATTCTGGGTGAAACTGTACTGCCGTAACATCATATTCTTTATGTCGCAGTGACATCACTTGTCCGTTTTCATCTACTGCAGTAGTTTTCAATACCTCTGGCAAATTGGGATCTACTACCCATGAGTGATACCTTCCTACTTGAAGGGTTTTGGGCATATCCTTGTAAATAGGATCTTCTTTGGTGATGGTTATGGTGGTGTCCACTCCGTGGTATACTTGGTCCAAATTGATCAAGGTGCCTCCAAATACTTCTCCAATGGCTTGCAGCCCCAAGCACACTCCAAAAATACGTTTGGTCGATGCATATTTTTTGATGATGTCTTTTAAAAGTCCGGCTTCATCGGGAATTCCTGGTCCAGGCGATAAAACTATATGTTCAAAGGGTTCTACTTCTTCCAAAGAGAGTTGGTCGTTCCGTTTTACGGTAACCTCGCAATCCAAATCCTCCAGATAGTGCACCAAGTTGTAGGTAAAACTATCGTAGTTATCGATCATTAAAATCTTTCGTCCCATGCTTAGATTGTTTCTGCAATTTCTAGCGCTTTGTTCAATGCACCCAATTTGTTGTAGGTCTCTTGGAGTTCGTCATCCGGGTCGGAGGCAGCCACCAAACCTGCACCAGCTTGGTAGTACAATTCATGGTCCTTGCTCAAGAATGTTCGGATCATAATGGCGTGGTTAAAATTGCCTTCAAAATCCATAAACCCGATGGCCCCACCATAATAAGAACGACTCGTTTTTTCGTATTTTTCAATGAGCTGCATGGCCATATGTTTTGGCGCTCCACTCAAGGTCCCGGCCGGGAAGGTGTCGGCGACCACCTTCATGGTGGTGCTGTCCTTTTTCTTTTGCCCGGTTACTTTGGACACCAAATGAATCACGTGCGAGAAATATTGCACTTCCCGATAGGTTTCTACATTTACGGTATTTCCGTTGCGGCTCAAATCGTTTCGGGCAAGGTCGACCAACATTACGTGCTCGCTGTTCTCTTTTTCGTCCTCTGCCAATTTTTTCGCCAGTTCGGCATCTTTTTCATCGTTACCGGTACGTTTATAGGTGCCGGCTATGGGATGTATCTCGGCTTTTCCTTCTTTTACAATAAGCTGGGCTTCGGGAGAGCTTCCGAATATTTTAAAGTCACCATAATCAAAATAGAAAAGGTAAGGGGAGGGGTTTATGGAGCGAAGCGCCCGGTACACATTGAATTCATCCCCTTTGAATTTTTGTTTGAACCTTCTGGAGAGCACCAACTGAAACACATCACCTCGTTGACAATGCTTTTTGGCCAATTCTACTTGTTCCTTGTAATCTTCATCCTTAAGGTTGGATTCTGGTTTTCCTTCCTTGTTGAAATTGTAGGATGAAAAGGTACGTACATTGAAAAGCTGTTCCATTTCCTCCACATTGCTTTCGGTATCGTAACAATGTGCAAACAAATAAGCTTCGTTCTTAAAATGATTGATGGCAATGATGTTCTGGTACACCGCATAATAGATGTCGGGAATATCGGCGGAATCATCCTTTTTCGATATCGCTACGTCCTCAAAATAGCGAACGGCATCGTAGGCCATGTACCCGAACAGGCCGTTGTAAATAAATTTAAAACCGTTTTGCGATGTTTTGAATTGCTTGCTAAAGTTGTGAATTGCCTCGGTGACATCTGTTTCAGGTTTGATTTCCGTGACTTCTTTGGTGCCATCGGGGAACTTTCGTGTAATGGTCTCGTCAGCTACCTTTATGGATGCAATGGGATTGCAGCAGATGTACGAAAAGCTGTTGTCATTGGCGTGGTAATCGCTACTTTCCAAAAGAATACTATTGGGAAACTTATCCCTGATCTTCAGGTAGACGCTCACGGGCGTAATAGTGTCCGCAAGTATTTTTTTGTAATGTGTCTGTAATTCGTATTTCATATTAGTCCTAAAAATGAAAAAGGCTTGTCGTGATGACAAGCCTTTTATATGGTTATAATGGGGACTTAGCTCACGACGTTTTTCGTAAGTTATTCCACCACCAGTTATTTGCTATTCTGTTAATCATTGCATCAAATATAGGGATGAAATTTTAACGGCACAACATTGTTTTGTTTAAAATTAAAAATCGCGTCCGAGAATTTATCGGACGCGATTTTTTACACACTAAACAGGTGTTGATTACATCTGTAGATCAACTACCAAATCAAACTCGTCATAGATTAATTTATCCTTGGCCGTACCAATAATTCCCGAACCATATTTTACATCGTATTTGGTTCGGTCTACTTTTAAAGAGGCCGTTGCCTTATCGCCGTACACGGACAAATCAAAGGTGATAGGCTCCGTTGTCCCTTTTATGGTAAGGTCCCCTTGAACTTCATATGAGTTTTTCCCGGTTGATTTTACTTTGGTGAAAACCAATTTGGCTGTTGGGTGATCGACGGTTCCAAAAAAATCGTCGGACTTAAGGTGTCCATCCAATTTATCTTTGTATTCACCTTCTAAATCAGTGGCGCTGATACTGCTCATGTTAACCACAAACTCACCGCCAACCAATTTTTCGCCATCAAATTCCAAAGCACCAGATTCAAGACTGATAGTTCCTGTGTGTGAGCCTCCAACTTTGTAACCTTTCCAGGTAACAGTACTTTCGGATGTTTTTACTTCTTTGGTATCTTTCTCGATTGGGTTCGCCATAGCTGATGATCCAAAAAGTGTGACCAGTGATAAACTTAAAATTGTCTTTTTCATGATTGTCTTAATTTCTATTGTTAATTGTTAAGGGTTATATAATGGTAAATAATTCTTCTTTTGATTTTCTCACTTTTGGCAAATGCTGTGTTTCGTCCTCTTCGGAACGGTAGCCCACGGCCAAAACAACGGCTGCGTTGAGGTTTTTACCGTTCAGACCCAATATATCATTGTATTTATCAGATTCGAAACCTTCCATAGGGCAAGTGTCAATCTTTAATTCTGCTGCAGCTTGCATCAAATTGCCAAAAGCGATGTAGGCCTGTCTTGCCGTCCAATTGCTTTTCGTCTCCGCAGGGAGGTCCATAAGCTTCGATTTCATAAAATCAGAATATCCTTTAAGGCCGTCCACAGGTATGTTTCTGGTGGTACTGACGTTTTCAAGGAAATCATCCACTAATTCTTCACCAAAATCAGTAGCGTTGGCAAATACGATAATATGCGATGCATCCGTAATTTGTGACTGCCCCCAAGACGCAGGCTTCAGCTGCTCTTTTACCTTTGGGTCGGAAATTACAAGTACATGATAAGGTTGCAGACCATAAGAGGAAGCACTTAATCGTGTTGCCTCTAATAAGGTTTGCAAATTTTCATCCGAAACACTTTTGGCAGGGTCGAATTTTTTGGTGGCATAGCGCCATGTTCTATGTTCTAAAACGTTGCTCATTATTTTAAAATTTATCTAATAGTTGATTTAATTGTTTCAATTCTTCTGTGTTGAAATTTTTTAAGAGGATGTCGTGTGCTTTCTCCAAGGCTGAGTCCATTTGGGATAGCGCCTCCAATCCTGAGTCGGTTATAACAATTTCTACCTTACGTCTGTTTGATGGGCACACACAACGATGCACATAGCCCTTTGCTATGAGTTTGTCTACCAAACGGGTCGTGTTGCTCATTTTGGTCACCATTCTTTCGTTGATGGTGGACAGGTTTGCCGGCTTGCCCTGTTGTCCTCTTAAAATGCGCAGTACATTGAATTGCTGCATGGAAACTTCAAAGGGCTTCAAAGCGCCAGTCATAATCTCATTGATTCTGGTATGAACCAATTCCATGTGAATCAGCGTCCTGGGCTTTAAAGGAATTTCTTTGGAAGTTTTTATAGTCTCTTCAACATTCATGTACAAACAATATTTGTATATACAAATGTAAGTTTAATTTTGTCACCTCTCCAAATATTGTACCGATAAATTTTTGTTAAAGAGTAGAAAAAAGCATTTTCAGTATGTAAATTAGGTGATGTAAAAATCAGATAATGAATAGGTTATTAATATTTGTACTAGTAGTTACCATTTTTTTTAGTTGTTCCGAAAAGAAGAAGGAAAACAAAAAGGTTACAGAAACGACTGATAAAGAAGTGATTGCGAAGGAAGATAACACCACAGCAGATGTCAAGTTTCCTGTTTATGATTTTGAAGGTCTTGAGCCTATGCTCCACAAAAAAGATGACAAAACCTATATCGTTAATTTTTGGGCCACTTGGTGCAGGCCATGTATTGAAGAGATGCCCTATTTTGAGAGAGTTAATACCGAACAAAAGGACAACAATGTTGAAGTGATATTTGTGAGCTTGGATATGCCCAATATGTGGAAGACCCGATTGGAGCCTTATGTGGAAAACAAAGGAATCCAATCCGAAGTAGTGATATTGGATGACCCAAAACAAAATGATTGGATTCCAAAAGTTTCCGAAGAGTGGGGTGGAGGTATTCCTGCAACCTTAATATATAATAAGGACAAACGAAATTTTTACGAGCGTGGTTTTACGTACGAGGAATTAAACGAAGAATTGGAAAAATTCATAAAATAACGGAACTATGAAAAAAACAAAGGTTTTAGGATGGTCAGCTTTGTTGTTGCTTTTTGTGGCAGCCTTTACTATGGGGTTCAAAGTGGCAAAAGAACATAATTTGGATGATGGTTACAAAGTTGGCGATATGGCCACCGACTTTTCATTAAAAAATGTGGACGGCAGTATGGTTTCATTATCAGATTTTGATAACGCCAAAGGCTTCTTGATTATTTTTACATGCAATACCTGCCCATATGCACAGGCTTATGAGGATAGAATAATCGCCTTGGATGCCAAGTACAAATCACAAGGCGTGCCCGTAATCGCCATTATGCCAAACAATCCCAGTGCTAAGCCCGGCGACAGTTTTGCCAAAATGAAAGAGCGAGCAGCAGAAAAAGGCTTCACTTTTCCTTATTTGCTGGATGAAGGCCAGAAAGTGTACCCTGAATATGGTGCAACACGCACACCGCACGTGTTCTTGCTGGAAAAAACAGCATCAGGCAATATGGTAAAATATATAGGTGCCATCGACGATAACTACCAAGATGCATCACAGGTGGAGGAAACCTTTGTGGAAAATGCCGTAGATGCGATGTTGGCAGGTAATGAAATCAATCCGAAAACAACAAAAGCCATTGGCTGCGGCATAAAATAAGTCCACGATCAAAATAAAACAACTAGAAATCCGGAGTAACGCTTCGGATTTTTATTTTTGTAACAATCTAAATTGAAAAAAATGTCAGATCTATCACAAGAGGAATGGGCGGAGCAACTGGAAAATGATGACAACGCCTTTATTTTGGATGTACGTACCCCTGAGGAAGTGGAAGAAGGATACATTCCCGGAGCTACTAACATCGATATTTATTTGGGACAGGAGTTTGTGGACAAAATTGAAAAACTCGATAAGTCCAAAAATTTTTATGTCTATTGCCGATCAGGAAACCGTAGTGGTCAAGCGTGTGCCATTATGAACAGTATCGGTTTTGAAAATGCTTATAATCTGGAAGGTGGCTTTATGGAGTGGGAAGGTGAAGTAACAGAGTAGACCTCCATTTATCCCAAATCAATGCGAGAAGACCTACTTTATTTTATTTGGAGGCATAACAAGCTTCCAACAGAACAATTATGCACGGGTAACGGTGAAACCATTGAAATTAGGGCTCCGGGAACCCAAAACAGGTTTGCAGGTCCCGATTTTTTCAACGCCCAAGTTGAAATCGATGGACAGCTATGGGCCGGCAATGTGGAGATGCACCTTAAATCTTCGGATTGGTATGTGCATCATCACCAAACTGATGAAAATTACGACAATGTCATTCTCCATGTAGTTTGGGAGGATGACATTGCTGTTTTTAGGAGGGACGGTTCCCAAATACCGACCTTGGAAGTGAGGCAGTATGTTTCAGATCAGCTTTTGAACGGCTATCAAAACTTGATGAACAATTCACGGACAAGTTTTATTAATTGTGAAAAGGATTTAAGGGACGTGGACTCCTTTGTCGTGGAAAACTGGTTGCACCGATTGTTCATTGAGCGTTTGGAAAACAAGTCCAGATTGATTTTGGACTTGTTGGAGGAGTCCAAGAATGATTGGGAGGCCGTTCTTTTTATGTTGCTTGCCAAGAATTTTGGTTCCAAGGTCAATGGAACCTATTTTTTGGAGCGGGCAAAACAGTTGGATTTTTCCGTAGTTCGAAAAACAACCAACGAATCTATGCAATTGGAAGCTTTGCTTTTTGGTCATTTTGGTCTTTTGCAAGTTGATGATTGTTCGGACTCCTATTATCTCCAACTCAAAAAAGAATATAAATACTTGAGCAGTAAGTTTGGTTTGACCGAGAATCTATCAAAACCTGAGTTTTTTGGCTTGCGGCCATTGAATTTTCCCACCATTCGGATTTCGCAATTGGTAAATCTGTACGCAGGGAATCACAATATATTTTCCAAGTTAATGGAGGTCAACAGCCTGCAAAATATCTATAAAGCTTTTGAAATTAGCACCGGACCGTATTGGGAAGACCACTATACCTTTGGTAAGCTTTCAAAAAAGCGGGTGAAGAAATTATCCAAAAAATTTGTGGATTTGGTTATCATCAACACCTTGGTGCCGCTCAAGTTTTGTTATGCAAAGTATTTAGGCGGAGATTGGAACGAGGATTTGATTGCATTGGTTTCAGACTTGGGCAAAGAGGACAATTCCATAATCAAAAACTTTGAGCAAATAGGGATGAAAACCCAAAATGCATTGGAAAGTCAAGCTAAATTGGAACTCTATACCAATTATTGTACAAAAAATAAATGCATGCAATGCACCATTGGCACACAATTATTGAACAGAAATACATAATTTTAACCATGTCTTTATTTTACGATATTCTTTATTATTTTCAGAAAAGAGGCTTTGAGGTCTGCAGGCGCATTGCGGAACGGCTTGGTATTCGTGCCCGTGTGGTACGGACCAGCTTTATTTATTTGACCTTCGTTACTCTTGGCTTCGGGTTTGCCCTGTACCTGTTTATAGCCTTCTGGCTTCGAATCAAAGACCTTATATATACCAAAAGAACTTCTGTATTTGACCTATAGTTATGATCAGACTCATGCGCTCCAAAATAGTATTGGCCCTTTCCCTTATGGTTGTGGTGCTTTTGTTTGGGGTGGTTGGTTATAAAATGCTATCCGACTTTACTTGGATAGAGGCTATTTATATGACCATAATCACAGTGACTACGGTCGGGTTTTCGGAGGTAAGGCCATTGGACGCCAATGCAAAGATTTTTACCGTATTTTTAATCGTCACCAGTGTTTTTATATTCGGTTTTGCCATTTCGGTGGTCTCCGAATATATTTTAGGGAGAAATTCACTGGAACTGCTAAAAAAGAAAAAAGTGAAAAAGCAAATAGACAGTCTTTCAAACCACGTTGTGGTCTGCGGTTTTGGTAGAAATGGTATGCAGGCCGCCGAAAAATTGATAGCGTATAAAAAGCCTTTTGTGGTCATTGAAAGGGATAAGGAAATTATAGAGCGCCACGAAGAAGAAATTTTGTTTGTTGATGGCGATGCCAACGAAGATGAGGTGTTGCTACAAGCAGGGATAGATCGCGCCCAATATTTGATAACTGCCGTGCCCGATGATGCTGCCAATCTATTTATTGTACTTTCGGCGAGACAGCTCAATAAAAACCTGTTCATTATAAGTAGGGCTTCGCAAATCACCTCTGTAAAAAAACTGCAGTTTGCTGGGGCAGATAAGGTGATTATGCCCGATAAGATAGGAGGAGATCATATGGCCTCCTTGGTGGTGATGCCAGATTTGATTACTTTTTTGGACCAACTCTCCGTGGAAGGGGAACATACCACCAACTTGGAAGAGGTGAGTATCGAGGATTTTACCGATCAAATGGATTGCAATTCTTTACGGGATTTGGACCTTCGCAGAAAAACAGGTTGTACCATAATTGGATATATTGATCCAGACGGAAATTATATCATCAACCCAGAGGCCGATATGGAGCTGCAACCCAACAGCAAGGTTATTGTTTTGGGCAGACCGGAACAAATCAGGAAGCTGAACCAAATGTTTCAGATAGGCTAGTTTAACACCCTTTAATTTTTTTGCAAGCATTTTTTTTAGGATATTGCTGCCTTTACCATACCAAAAACTAACTAATTTCAATATATGAAGTATTTTCTTTCTCTATTGTCTTTTTTTGCAATTACCGCGGTTTTTTCACAGGAATTGACCGTTGTTGGCAAAACCTTTAATGTTTCAGATGATATCAATAATGGGGTCATAGAACTTGAAGTTAGTGGAGGGGTGGAGCCCTACACCTACAAGTGGAGCAATCAAGAAACTCCCCTGACCTCAAAATCGGCCCAAGGGCTGGTAGAGGGAATACCCTACAGCGTAGTGGTTACCGATGCCGCCGGTAATTCCGTGACCAAGGAATTCGAGGTGGAGACCCAATCCATAACAGAAGTATTCAATGGAACCATGACCCCGGCCGTTAGTGCTCTAGGGTCTGTTTTGTTTTGGGACCCTTTTGCGGCGATAGGTATTTATGACCCAGTGGCCTATGCGGATGTAAAATTGATAGGTATCCCGGATTGGAGCAATGAAACTTTGGACAAATTCGTCTTAAAGGAATGGCTAAAAGACGATAAGGCTAGTGTTGCAAAAGGCGAAGATATTGCCATTATTGCCAGTGACAAGCGTGGTGATATAACCATTAAGGCCAATGCCAAAGGAAAGCTTTTGCAAAAAGTGAAGCAGGGAGGGGTAATTTACAACTCCGAAAACCCCGAGCATGTTATAGAACAGGGAGCTCATTATTTTGCGGAAATCGAGTATGACGAACCCATTGCTATGTTGCATCCCAATGGGGACCCAATAGAAAAAGGGATTCCTTTTATTGTGATTTGGTTGGTGTTCGGCGCATTGTTCTTTACCCTTAGAATGGGATTCATCAACATTCGTGGTTTTAAGCATTCCCTTGATTTGGCCAAAGGAAAATATGACGATCCGGATGCTCCGGGACAGGTAACCCACTTTCAGGCATTGGCAACTGCAGTTTCCGGTACCGTAGGTCTTGGGAACATTGCCGGGGTGGCCGTTGCGGTATCCCTTGGGGGCGCAGGTGCTACTTTTTGGATGATCATCTGTGGTTTGCTGGGGATGTCTTCCAAATTTGTGGAATGTACCCTTGGTGTGAAATATCGTGATATACTACCTGATGGACGTGTTTTTGGCGGCCCTATGAACTACTTGCGATATGGACTTGAAAAAAGAAATCTGAAAGGATTTGGAAAAGTTTTAGCAGGAGTGTTTGCACTGCTTGCCGTAGGTGCTTCCTTTGGTGGTGGAAATATGTTCCAGGCCAACCAGTCCTTCGAGCAGTTGGCAGGACAATTCCCGGTTTTGGCAGGCAACGGGTTTTGGTTTGGTGTGGTTACCGCAATTTTGGTCGGTGTGGTCATCATTGGTGGAATCAGCAGTATTGCCAGGGTAACAGGTAAGATTGTGCCGGTCATGGCCTCTGTATATATTGTGGCGGCCTTGGCGGTAATTATAATGAATATACAAAATATTGGCCCTGCATTTTCTGCCATTTTTGAAGGAGCATTGAATCCTTCAGCTTTAAAAGGTGGTATTGTCGGTGTGTTGATCGTTGGATTCCAGCGAGCAGCCTTCTCCAATGAGGCTGGTGTGGGTTCTGCGGCGATTGCGCATAGTGCCGCAAAGACCAATCACCCGCCATCGGAAGGATTTGTGGCCTTACTAGAGCCATTTATCGACACGGTGGTGGTTTGTACACTTACGGCTCTGGTACTGATTTTTACCGGAATGCACGAAGTAGAGGGAATGGCCGGTGCGCAATTGACCTCCGATGCGTTTGGTAGCCAAATCTCTTGGTTCCCATATGTGTTGGCCTTGGCAGTGTTCCTTTTCGCATTTTCTACCATGATTTCATGGTCCTATTATGGAATGAGGGCTTGGACCTATCTTTTTGGAAAGAGTAAGAAATCCGAAATGGTTTATAAAACGTTGTTTTTGATATTTGTGGTTGTGGGAGCGTCTGTGAGCTTGGGTGCCGTTTTGGACTTTTCGGATATGATGATCTTGGCCATGTCCTTCCCGAACATTATTGGACTTTACATATTGTCCGGTGAAGTTCGCAAAGATCTAGATGGCTATTTACAGAAATTAAAAGTCGGCCAACTCTTTAAAAAGGCGAAAAGCTAATTTTTAGCATAAACATATTATGAGAAAGCAGTCCCACTTCAGGTTCAATAAACAAGAACGGAGTGGGATTTTCTTTTTATTGCTGATAGTAATTGTGCTTCAGGGCGGCTATTACTATGTAAAAGCAAAGCCATCTCAAACCGAAACGAGTTTTGCCCTCAATACAGAGGAACAAGACAAAATAGATAGTCTTAGAAATCACCGGTCGGAAGCATCGGTAAAAATGTACCCTTTCAACCCCAATTACCTTACCGATTATAAAGGTTACACTTTGGGATTGACTACCGACGAATTGGATAGATTGTTTGCGTTTCGGGAACAAGGCAGGTTTGTGAATTCTGTAAATGAGTTTCAAGCCGTTACAAAAGTCTCGGATTCTTTGTTGGGCATACTCTCGCCCTATTTCAAATTTCCAGATTGGGTCACAAAGAATCAATCCATAAAAAACACCGCATCAAAACTTAAAACAGCAATAAAGGTTAAAGACTTGAACACTGCTTCTGCCGAGGATTTAAAGTCAATTTATGGTATTGGCGAAACTTTATCCAATCGAATTGTAAAGTTTCGAGATAGGTTAGGGGGCTTTTTGGTTAATGAACAACTATATGATGTTTATGGTCTAAAACCAGAGGTTGTGGAAAAAGCGTTGCTTGAGTTTCAGGTGCTGGATGTTCCGTCAATCAATAAAATAAATATTAATAAAGCTAGTGCTGCAGAGTTATCTCAATTGATTTATATCAGTAAGTCATTGGCTTTTGATATTGTGGCGTATCGGGATAAGGAGGGGGCGTATCAATCATTTAAAGAATTGAGTAATATCGATAAATTTCCAACCGAAAAACTAGATAGAATAGCCTTATATTTGTCCTTATAAAAAAGGTGGTATGGTCGATATGTACTTCACGGAAGAGCATAATTTATTTCGGGAGAGTTTAAAGGATTTTTTACAAAAAGAAGTTGTTCCCAACATTGATGAATGGGAAGACTCCGGAAAGATTGGTGAGGAGGTTTGGAACAAGTTTGGTGAGATGGGGTATTTTGGGTTGATAACCCCTGAGGCTTATGCAGGACTAGATCTAGACCTTTTTTACACCGTTATTTTTCTGGAAGAACTACAAAAAATAAATTCAGGAGGTTTTGCTGCAGCTATGTGGGCGCATCAGTACTTGGCCATGACTTATTTAAACAAATTGGCGAACGACGACCAAAAGAAATCCTATTTGGAGCCCAGTGTTCTCGGTGATAAAATCGGTTGTTTGGGAGTATCGGAACCTTTTGGCGGAAGCGATGTTGCAGCTATGCGAACCACCGCCGAAAAAAAAGGTGATGTTTACATAGTAAACGGTTCCAAAACTTTTATTACCAATGGTGTTTACGGAGACTATATTATCCTAGCGGCTAAAACCGATAAAGATGCGGGCCACAAAGGAATCAGCATGTTTATTATGGACAGAAATGCGAAGGGAGTTACCGCTAGCAAACTCAACAAATTGGGTTGGCGTGCTTCGGATACCGCAGAACTGGCCTTTGATAATGTCGAAGTTCCAGCTTCCAACTTGTTGGGTGAAGAAAATGCCGGGTTTTCTTATATTATGGAAGCATTTGCCTTGGAGCGTTTGGTTATGGGCATAAATGCCCACGCAAGAGCAGAATTTGCCCTGGACTATGCGCTGCAATACATGTCCGAACGCGAGGCGTTTGGAAAGACCATTGACCAATTCCAGGCCTTGCGACATAGATTGGTGGACCTGTACTCGGATATGTTGTTGTGCAAACAGTTCAATTATGCCACAGTGGCACAAATGGAAAAGGGTGCCTATGTGGTAAAGGAGGCTACCATTTCCAAATTGAAATCTACCAAAATGGCCGATGAGGTCATTTATAACTGTCTTCAGTTTTTGGGCGGCTACGGTTATATCGAAGACTACCCTATGGCACGCTTGAGCAGGGACAGTAGGTTGGGGCCTATTGGTGGTGGAACATCCGAAATTTTAAAGGAAATTTTGGCGAAGATCATTGTGGATAAAAAGGAATACAAAAAACCTCTTTGATAGGGGGGATTCAAAAAAATAAAAATTTTCTTTACCCATTGAATTTCATTTGTATATTTGCAGACCAAAATTTTAAAGAAAGGAGGTTGTAGCCCATGTTAATTATACCAGTAAAAGAAGGAGAAAACATCGATAGAGCTTTAAAGCGTTTTAAGCGAAAGTTCGACAGAACAGGTACCATGCGTCAGTTAAGATCAAGACAGCAGTTCACCAAACCTTCTGTAGAGCGTAGAGCGCAAATTCAAAAAGCACAGTACATTCAAGGCCTTAGAGACCAAGAAGAAGTATAGTCTATCGCGTTTGCAAAATATATCAATCCCGTTCCAATATTGGAGCGGGATTTTTCGTTTTAGCTATAGAACAGTCGTAATCGCTACCTTTGATATATGTCCGTTACAGCATTTATATCCTATTTAAAGTTGGAGAAAAATTACTCCGAGCATACCATAAGGGCATACCAAAGGGATATAGAGGCATTTGAAAATCACTGTAATGAGTGCCATGGGGAAGACGGCATTGACCACGTTTCCTACCCCTTGATTCGAAATTGGATCGTTGTCCTGTCCGATCAGGGAATTTCCAACAGAACCATTAACAGGAAAATATCTTCGTTGCAAGCGTATTATAAATTTTTGCTGAAGGTGGGTGATATTGACATTTCACCTCTGGTGAAGCATAGAGCGCTAAAGACCAGAAAAAAAGTTGAAGTGCCATTTTCGGAAAAGGAAATGGAGGACATCTTGTCCAGAATTCCGTTTGAAGATAATTTTGAAGGGGCGCGTGATAAACTCATTATAGAACTTTTGTATACCACTGGTATGCGTAGAGCCGAATTGGTGAATTTAAAAGTGTCGGATATCAACTTGTCCGGCCATACGTTGAAAGTATTGGGTAAACGGAACAAGGAACGTATCCTTCCATTGTTATTGTCTACTATAGAGCAGGTTAAAACATATTTGGTGAAGCGCTCCGAGATTAAAACCAATACTGATTCGCCCTACCTACTATTAACAAAAGAAGGTCTTAAAATTTACGAAACGCTTGTTTATCGAACTATAAATAAGTATTTTAGTTTGGTCTCCCCTAAGGTAAAAAAGAGCCCGCATATACTTAGGCACACTTTCGCAACGCACTTGCTGAATAGGGGGGCAGATTTAAATTCCGTGAAGGAATTATTGGGTCATTCGAGTTTGGCATCCACCCAAGTGTACACGCACAACAGTATTGCCGAACTAAAGAAAGTATATCAAAAGGCCCACCCAAGGAACAAGAATTAAAATTCTTGTATTGTTTAACTTCACTGTCCAAGACAGTACTAAAAACTTCGTCTTATGAAAGTAAATGCACAATCTGTAAATTTTACAGCTGATGGTAAACTCATCGACTTTGTCCAAAAACGAATGGACAAGATGGAAGTGTTCTATGACAAGGTCATTGAATCAGATGTATATTTAAAAGTTGAAAACACAAGTGCTAAAGAAAATAAGATCGTGGAAATCATGGTGTTCATCCCCAGAGATAAAATTATGGTAAAAAAACAATGTAAGTCGTTTGAAGAGGCAGTGGATTCTGCCTGCAGTTCCTTGGAAAGACAATTGGTAAAAAAGAAGGAAAAACAGAGGGCGAAAGCTTAATGAAAATTTTTCAAAATTTATTTTGAATTAAAATATAAATATATACATTTGCAGTCCGTTAGAAATAGCGGGCTTTTTTAGTGAGTAAAAAGCGGTGAAATGCCGATATAGCTCAGCTGGCTAGAGCAGCTGATTTGTAATCAGCAGGTCGTGGGTTCGAGTCCCTCTATCGGCTCGTAAGTTACTGAAAATTAAGGCGGGGGGATACTCAAGCGGCCAACGAGGACAGACTGTAAATCTGTTGGTTTTTACCTTCGCAGGTTCGAATCCTGCTCCCCCCACAAAGGTTGTTCAGCGGAACAATCGGGAAAAAAGGTTTTTTTGAAATAATGGAGTCTTTGGGCAAAAGTCCAAAAAAATGCGGGAGTAGCTCAGTTGGTAGAGCGTCAGCCTTCCAAGCTGAATGTCGCCGGTTCGAACCCGGTCTCCCGCTCTAAACTTGAAACTTTGATTTCAAGAAGAAGGTTGAAGTTTTGACGAGCTAGACTTGTAACTTTAAACTCTAAACCTGATGACCCATAGGCCGGTGTAGCTCAGGGGTAGAGCGTTTCCTTGGTAAGGAAGAGGTCACGGGTTCAAATCCCGTCATTGGCTCAAAACGATTTGTACACTAATATAAACTAAGATTAAAATTATTTAAAATGGCAAAGGAAACTTTTGATCGTTCCAAACCGCACTTAAATATTGGTACCATTGGACACGTGGATCACGGAAAAACTACATTGACCGCTGCTATTACCACTGTATTGGCCAACGCAGGTTTGTCTGAAACAAGAAGCTTTGATTCAATTGACAATGCTCCTGAGGAAAAAGAAAGAGGTATTACAATCAACACTTCGCACGTTGAGTACCAAACAGAAAACCGTCACTACGCACACGTTGACTGTCCTGGTCACGCGGATTACGTAAAGAACATGGTTACTGGTGCTGCTCAGATGGACGGTGCCATCTTGGTTGTTGCAGCTACAGATGGTCCTATGCCACAAACTCGTGAGCACATCCTATTGGGACGTCAGGTTGGTATTCCACGTATCGTTGTTTTCTTGAATAAAGTTGACATGGTGGATGATGAAGAGCTTTTGGAGCTTGTTGAAATGGAAGTAAGAGAATTGCTTTCTTTCTACGAGTATGATGGTGATAACGGACCTGTTATCGCTGGTTCTGCACTTGGTGCTTTGAACGGTGAGCAAAAATGGGTTGACACTGTTATGGAATTGATGAAGGCTGTTGATGAGTGGATCGAGGAGCCAGAGCGTGAAGTTGATAAAGACTTCCTTATGCCAATCGAAGATGTATTTACCATTACAGGTAGGGGTACTGTTGCCACTGGTCGTATCGAAACTGGGGTTGCCAACACAGGTGATGCGGTTGATATTATCGGTATGGGTGCTGAAAAATTGACTTCAACTATTACGGGAGTTGAGATGTTCCGTAAGATTTTGGATAGAGGTGAAGCTGGTGATAACGTTGGTCTTCTTTTGAGAGGTATCGAGAAAACCGATATCAAAAGAGGTATGGTAATCTGTAAGCCAGGTTCCGTAACACCTCACGCTAAGTTTAAGGCAGAGGTTTATATCCTTAAAAAAGAAGAAGGTGGGCGTCACACTCCATTCCACAACAACTACCGTCCACAGTTCTACTTGAGAACTACAGACGTAACAGGTAACATTAACTTGCCTGACGGTGTTGAAATGGTAATGCCAGGTGATAACTTGACCATTACTGTGGATTTGATTCAGCCTGTAGCTTGTAACGTGGGTCTACGTTTTGCTATCCGTGAGGGTGGTAGAACAGTTGGTGCCGGACAGGTTACTGAGATTCTAGATTAAGATTCAATTTATAATACAATTACACTCAAGGGTGTTCCGATTTTCTCGGGATACCTTTCAGTGTAATTATAAACGGGTGTAGCTCAGTTGGTAGAGCACTGGTCTCCAAAACCAGGTGTCGGGAGTTCGAGTCTCTCCTCCCGTGCAATTAAAGGGAAAGTATAAGTGAAGTGAGACGAGAAGCCTGCCTGCCGGCAGACAGGTTTGTTCCGAGCGCAGTCGAGGGAAGTCTCTCCTCCAGTACAGATAAAATACATTATAACTATGGTCACTTACATAAAGGAATCATTCGAAGAGCTAAAAAACAATGTAACTTGGTTGGAGAGAGGAAAAGCTTCCAATCTTATGGTCATTGTAGCTGTGTTTTCCATCTTGTTTGCACTGGCAACATGGGGTGTGGATTCCTTGTTCAGTAATTTGATCACGTTGTATTTTGAAAAATTAATAGGATAAAGAACGGTCGATATGTCTGAGGTTCTGGAGAAAAAATGGTATGTGGTTAGAGCGGTCAGTGGTCAGGAGAACAAGATCAAGGGCTATATTGAAAGCGAGGTGGAGCGTGCAGGTTTTGGCGACTATCTTGAAGAAGTTCTGGTGCCTACCGAGAAAGTTGTTCAGATCAGAAACGGAAAGAAAATCAACAAAGAACGTGTGTACTTTCCCGGATATATCATGATAAAGGCCAATCTAGGTGGAGAAATGGTGCACATCATTCGTTCCATAACCAATGTAATTGGCTTCTTGGGCGAAGTAAAAGGCGGTGACCCAATTCCGTTGAGGAAATCCGAAGTAAACCGTATGTTGGGGAAAGTGGACGAGTTGGCCGTAAATACGGACAATGTTGCAATTCCATTTGTGTTAGGAGAAACGGTTAAGGTAATTGATGGACCTTTCAATGGTTTTAACGGAACTGTTGAAAAAATCAACGAGGAAAAGCGTAAGCTGGAAGTGATGGTGAAAATTTTCGGAAGAAAAACACCATTGGAGCTAAGCTATATGCAAGTGGAAAAGGTTTAGAGTCAGGATAAAAAGAAGCAAGAACCAAGACGGATTGTCTTTTCTCTTGATTCTATTCGTCTTGAATCATATACAAATAATTAATTAGAGCTGTTACACATATATAAAGCTGTGTTGCTTCCAATTGACACACTTTAAATTTAATTAGAAACAATGGCAAAAGAAGTAGATAAGGTAGTTAAATTACAAGTTAGGGGAGGTGCTGCGAACCCATCGCCACCGGTTGGACCCGCCTTAGGTGCTGCTGGTGTTAACATCATGGAGTTCTGTAAGCAGTTTAATGCTCGTACACAGGACAAACCAGGCAAAGTGTTGCCGGTTGTTATCACCGTTTACAAGGATAAATCTTTCGATTTTGTTGTAAAAACACCACCTGCGGCAGTTCAATTGATGGAAGCAGCTAAGATTAAAAAAGGATCTGGCGAACCTAACAGGGTTAAAAACGGTTCAGTATCATGGGATCAAGTAAAAGCAATCGCGGAAGACAAAATGGTCGACCTTAATGCTTTTACAGTGGAGTCTGCAATGAGTATGGTTGCAGGTACCGCTAGATCAATGGGACTGAAGATAGCCGGGCAAAGACCTTTTTAAAATCTTAAAAAGCAGTAATTAAATGGCAAAATTGACTAAAAAGCAAAAAGAAGCCCAGTCCAAGATAGATAAGAACAAACTCTATTCTTTGGAAGAGGCATCGGCTTTAGTAAAAGAAATAACCAATGTAAAATTTGACGCTTCCATTGATTTGGCAGTTCGTTTGGGTGTAGATCCAAGAAAAGCAAATCAAATGGTGCGAGGCGTTGTTACCCTTCCTCACGGAACTGGTAAAGATGTTAAAGTTTTGGCATTGGTGACACCAGACAAAGAGGCAGAAGCTACAGAAGCAGGCGCTGATTTTGTGGGGTTGGACGAATATTTGGAGAAAATTAAAGGCGGTTGGACCGATGTTGATGTAATCATCACGATGCCAAGCGTAATGGGTAAATTGGGGCCATTGGGTAGAATTTTAGGACCTAGAGGCTTGATGCCCAATCCAAAAACTGGAACCGTAACAATGGATGTTGCCAAAGCAGTATCCGATGTTAAGGCCGGTAAAATTGACTTTAAAGTGGACAAAACAGGTATTGTACACGCTGCAATCGGAAAAGCTTCTTTCTCTGCGGACAAAATCGCAGGAAACGCTAGGGAGTTGATAGACACCTTAGTGAAAATGAAGCCTTCTGCTTCTAAAGGTGTGTACATGAGAAGTATTTACTTGTCAAGTACCATGAGTCCTAGTATTCAATTAGATCCAAAAGCAGTTCAATAACTGGTAGTTCAATTTTATAACTATGACAAGAGAAGAAAAAGCAACAGTAATAGAAGACTTGACTGCACAGTTAACTGATAATCCAAACATTTATTTGGCGGATATATCAGGATTGAATGCTGTAGACACCTCAAATTTAAGAAGAGCGTGTTTTAAGGCGAACATTAAGCTTGCGGTCGTAAAGAACACCTTGCTTGCAAAAGCAATGGAAGCTTCTGATAAGGAATTTGGTGAACTTCCCGATGTATTGAAAGGCAATACATCTTTGATGTTGTCCGAAACAGGGAACGCACCTGCGAAACTTATCAAGAACTTTAGAAAAAAATCAGAAAGACCCGTATTGAAAGGTGCCTTTATAGCAGAGGCAATTTATATCGGAGACAACTACCTTGACGCACTCGTTAACATCAAGTCCAAAGAGGAAGTTATCGGGGATATCATTGGATTGTTGCAATCACCGGCCAAGAACGTTATTTCTGGACTTAAGTCCGGAGGAGGCAAATTGGCAGGAATCCTTAAGACCCTTTCTGAGAAAGAATAATTCGCGCACAATAAACTAAGTATATTTTTAAACATTTTTATTAAACGATAGAAAAATGGCAGATTTAAAAGATTTTGCAGAACAGTTGGTAAACCTTACAGTAAAAGAGGTAAATGAATTGGCCGACATTTTAAAAGAAGAATATGGTATTGAGCCTGCTGCTGCTGCAGTAGCTGTTGCTGGTGGTGCTGCCGGTGGTGGTGAAGCAGAAGCTGCTGAGGAAAAATCAGAGTTTGATGTAATCCTTACAGCTGCTGGTGGTTCTAAATTGGCAGTCGTAAAATTGGTTAAGGAATTGACCGGTCTTGGACTGAAAGACGCTAAAGAAATCGTTGACAGTGCACCAAAAGCTGTTAAGGAAGGTGTTGCCAAAGATGAGGCAGAGGGTATCAAAAAATCATTGGAAGAAGCAGGAGCAGAAGTTGAGCTTAAATAATCGCTTTTCCCATAAGAACTTGGTTAAGGTCTTTCCATTTTTTGGTTAGACCTTAGCCTATTTATATAAGGAGTGTATAAAGCCGTACACCAACCCACTTAGTATTCACGATCAAAATTTGTCCATAGATGTTCACAAACACTATTGAAAGAGTTAATTTCGCATCCGCTAAGAACATACCGGAATACCCGGATTTCTTGGACATTCAGATAAAATCGTTCCAAGACTTTTTCCAGCTTGAAACTAAATCTGACGAAAGAGGAAACGAAGGTCTCTACAACACCTTCATGGAGAATTTTCCAATTACAGATACCAGAAACCAGTTTGTACTTGAGTTTTTGGATTACTTCATTGATCCACCAAGATATTCCATCCAAGAATGTATAGAGCGTGGACTTACTTATAGCGTACCCTTAAAGGCACGTTTAAAATTGTACTGTACCGATCCAGAGCACGAGGATTTCGAAACTATCGTACAGGATGTGTATTTGGGAACTATCCCTTATATGACTCCTAGTGGAACCTTTGTGATCAATGGAGCAGAACGCGTTGTAGTATCCCAGTTGCACAGATCTCCAGGGGTTTTCTTTGGACAGTCTTTCCACGCAAATGGAACAAAATTGTATTCGGCCAGGGTAATTCCTTTCAAAGGATCTTGGATTGAATTCGCCACCGATATCAACTCGGTGATGTATGCCTATATCGATAGGAAGAAAAAATTACCGGTAACCACTTTGTTCCGAGCCATTGGCTTTGAAAGGGACAAGGACATTTTGGAAATCTTCGACCTTTCGGAAGAAGTAAAAGTTTCCAAGACCGGACTTAAAAAAGTATTGGGCCGTAAATTGGCTGCCAGAGTGTTGAATACATGGCATGAGGATTTCGTGGACGAGGATACAGGAGAAGTGGTTTCCATCGAACGTAACGAAATTGTACTTGATCGTGATACCGTTTTGGAAAAAGAGCATATCGATGAAATCATTGATGCCGACGTGAAGACCATTTTGCTTCACAAGGAGAACAATGCACAATCCGATTACGCCATCATCCACAACACCTTGCAAAAAGACCCTACCAACTCCGAAAAAGAAGCGGTAGAGCACATTTACAGACAATTGCGTAATGCCGAGCCGCCAGATGAGGAAACAGCTCGTGGTATTATCGACAAATTGTTCTTCTCCGACCAACGTTACAACTTAGGTGAGGTAGGTCGTTACAGAATGAACAAGAAGTTGGGCTTGGATATCGGAATGGACAAACAAGTTTTGACCAAAGAAGATATCATCACCATCATCAAGTATTTGATCGAGTTGATCAACTCCAAAGCAGAGATTGATGATATTGATCACTTGTCCAACCGTCGTGTAAGAACCGTAGGTGAGCAATTGTCCTCACAATTTGGTGTAGGTTTGGCGCGTATGGCACGTACCATCCGTGAGCGTATGAACGTTCGTGACAACGAAGTGTTTACCCCGATCGATTTGATCAACGCGAAGACATTGTCCTCCGTGATTAACTCCTTCTTCGGAACCAACCAGTTGTCCCAGTTCATGGACCAGACCAACCCGTTGGCAGAGATTACACACAAAAGAAGATTGTCCGCATTGGGGCCAGGTGGTCTTTCCCGTGAAAGAGCAGGTTTCGAGGTACGTGACGTTCACTATACACACTACGGAAGATTGTGTCCGATCGAGACACCTGAAGGACCGAACATTGGTTTGATTTCTTCCTTGTCCGTATTTGCCAAGGTGAACAATATGGGCTTCTTGGAAACTCCTTACCGTAAAGTAGAGAATGGTAAAGTGGACACTAAAAACCACATGTACCTAAGTGCAGAGGAAGAAGAAGGAATGAAGATTGCCCAAGCCAACATTCCATTGGCAGAAGATGGTACTATTGAAAGAGAAAAGGTAATTGCCCGTGAAGAAGGCGATTTCCCGGTTGTGGATCCAACAGAGGTGAAGTACACAGATGTTGCACCGAACCAAATTGCATCCATTTCCGCATCCTTGATTCCTTTCTTGGAGCACGATGATGCAAACCGTGCCTTGATGGGATCGAACATGATGCGTCAAGCAGTTCCGTTGTTGAGACCGGATTCTCCAATTGTAGGTACAGGTCTGGAAAGACAAGTAGCTACAGATTCCCGAGTATTGATCAATGCCGAGGGAGATGGCGTAGTGGAATATGTGGATTCACAGAAAATCACCATAAAATATACAAGGACCGAAGAAGAGCGCTTGGTAAGCTTTGACGATGACTCGAAGACTTACCAATTGGTGAAGTTTAGAAAAACAAACCAAGGGACCAGCATCAACTTGAAGCCCATCGTAAGAAAAGGCGACAAAGTGAAAAAAGGTCAAGTGCTTTGCGAAGGTTACGCTACCGAAAAGGGTGAATTGGCCTTGGGTAGAAACATGAAGGTTGCCTTTATGCCTTGGAAAGGGTATAACTTTGAGGATGCGATCGTAATCTCTGAAAAAGTTGTTCGTGAGGATATCTTTACCTCTATTCACGTTGATGAGTACTCTCTTGAAGTGAGGGATACGAAATTGGGTGCAGAGGAATTGACCAACGATATTCCTAACGTATCAGAAGAAGCCACCAAGGATTTGGACGAGTACGGTATGATACGTATCGGTGCCGAAGTGAAGCCAGGGGATATTTTGATCGGTAAGATCACTCCAAAAGGAGAATCGGACCCAACTCCTGAAGAAAAACTGTTGCGTGCCATCTTTGGTGACAAAGCAGGTGACGTTAAGGATGCTTCATTGAAAGCTTCACCATCGTTGAGAGGTGTGGTTATCGACAAGAAATTGTTCTCCCGCTCCATCAAGGACAAGAGAAAACGTTCCGAAGACAAAGAGGCCATCGCCAGATTGGAGATGGACTACGAAGTGAAGTTCCAACAACTGAAAGACGAATTGATCGAGAAATTGTTCAGTTTGATCAGTGGAAAAACATCGCAAGGCGTCATCAACGATTTGGGTGAAGAAGTACTTCCAAAAGGAAAGAAATACACCATCAAAATGTTGAACGCCGTTGACGATTTCGCTCACTTGGTTGGAGGAAGCTGGACAACAGATGATGCTACCAATGCTTTGGTTGCCGACTTGTTGCACAACTATAAAATCAAATTGAACGATATTCAAGGTAACCTAAGAAGGGACAAGTTTACCATCTCAGTAGGGGATGAGCTTCCTGCAGGTATCATGAAGTTGGCCAAAGTCTATATCGCCAAAAAGCGTAAGCTTAAAGTAGGTGATAAGATGGCAGGTCGTCACGGTAACAAAGGTATCGTTGCCCGTATCGTTCGTCAAGAGGATATGCCATTCTTGGAAGACGGAACCCCAGTGGACATTGTATTGAACCCACTTGGTGTACCATCAAGGATGAACATTGGTCAGATTTACGAAACCGTATTGGGTTGGGCCGGACAAAAATTGGGTCAAAAATATGCGACCCCGATTTTCGACGGAGCCTCATTGGATGAGATCAACAAGCTTACCGATGAAGCAGGCGTGCCAAGATTTGGACACACCTACCTTTATGACGGTGGAACAGGTCAGCGTTTCGACCAACGAGCAACCGTTGGTGTTATCTACATGTTGAAACTAGGTCACATGGTGGATGACAAGATGCACGCAAGATCTATTGGGCCATACTCATTGATCACTCAGCAACCATTGGGTGGTAAGGCACAGTTTGGTGGTCAGCGTTTTGGAGAGATGGAAGTTTGGGCATTGGAAGCCTACGGCGCATCATCTACCCTAAGAGAAATATTGACCGTTAAGTCGGATGATGTTATCGGAAGGGCCAAGACTTATGAGACCATCGTAAAAGGTGAGACCATGCCAGAACCTGGGTTGCCAGAATCTTTCAACGTATTGATGCACGAACTTAAAGGTTTGGGCTTGGATATCCGATTGGAAGAATAGAATACTATATACATTAACTATATCATCACCATATTGTTATGGCTAGAATAAAAGATAATAACGCACAAAAAAGGTTCAACAAAATATCCATAGGATTGGCCTCTCCGGAGTCTATCTTGGCCGAGTCCCGTGGCGAGGTATTGAAGCCGGAAACCATAAACTACAGAACGCACAAACCAGAGCGTGATGGGTTGTTCTGCGAGCGTATTTTTGGTCCCGTAAAGGATTACGAATGTGCCTGTGGAAAATACAAGAGAATCCGTTACCGTGGGATTGTTTGTGATCGTTGTGGTGTTGAAGTGACGGAGAAAAAAGTACGTAGAGATCGTGTGGGGCACATTAACCTTGTGGTTCCTGTGGCGCATATCTGGTACTTCCGTTCGCTGCCAAACAAAATAGGTTACCTTTTGGGATTACCATCCAAAAAGTTGGACATGATCATATACTACGAAAGGTATGTGGTTATCCAGCCGGGTATTGCCAAAGGTCCAGAAGGTGAGGAAATCAATAAAATGGATTTCTTGACCGAGGAAGAATACTTGAACATTTTGGAATCCATTCCTACCGAGAACCAATACTTGGAGGATAGCGATCCAAACAAGTTCATCGCCAAAATGGGTGCCGAATGTTTGATCGAGATATTGTCCAGAATCGATTTGGAACAATTGTCTTACGAACTACGTCACAAGGCGAACACAGAAACTTCCAAGCAACGTAAAACCGAAGCCCTGAAACGTCTTCAGGTAGTGGAAGCTTTGCGTGAGTCGCAAAACAACAGGGAGAACAACCCTGAGTGGATGATCATGAAAGTGATTCCGGTAATTCCACCAGAATTGCGTCCGTTGGTACCATTGGATGGTGGCCGTTTTGCAACTTCCGATTTGAACGATTTGTACCGTAGGGTGATTATCCGTAACAACCGTTTGAAGCGTTTGATGGAAATCAAAGCACCAGAGGTGATTTTGAGGAACGAAAAACGTATGCTTCAGGAAGCTGTGGATTCCCTTTTTGATAATACAAGAAAAGCATCTGCGGTAAAAACAGAATCCAACAGACCATTAAAGTCCCTCTCAGATTCATTGAAAGGTAAGCAAGGTCGTTTCCGTCAAAACCTTTTGGGTAAACGTGTGGATTACTCCGCTCGTTCCGTAATTGTTGTTGGACCGGAATTGAACTTGTACGAATGTGGTCTGCCAAAAGATATGGCAGCCGAACTTTATAAGCCATTCATCATCCGTAAGTTGATTGAAAGAGGTATTGTAAAGACTGTTAAATCTGCCAAAAAGATTATAGACAAGAAAGAGCCCGTAGTTTGGGATATTCTTGAAAATGTCCTTAAAGGACATCCAGTATTATTGAACCGTGCCCCCACATTGCACAGATTGGGTATCCAAGCGTTCCAGCCTAAACTTATTGAAGGTAAGGCGATTCGTTTGCACCCATTGGCGTGTACCGCATTTAACGCGGATTTTGATGGGGATCAGATGGCAGTTCACTTGCCATTGGGACCAGAGGCCATTTTGGAAGCACAATTATTGATGTTGGCTTCACAGAACATCCTTAACCCAGCAAACGGTTCTCCGATTACCGTACCATCACAGGATATGGTATTGGGATTGTACTATATGACCAAGCATAAGAAGTCTACCAAAGAAGAGCCTGTTTTGGGTGAAGGACTTACCTTCTATTCTTCTGAAGAGGTAGAGATTGCTTTCAACGAGAAAAAAGTTTCACTTAACGCTGGAATCAAGGTAAGAGCGAAAGACTTTAACGAGGAAGGTGAATTGGTCAATCAAATTATTGAAACCACGGTAGGTCGTGTATTGTTCAACACGGAAGTGCCAGAACAAGCAGGATTCATCAACCAAGTATTGAACAAGAAAGCCCTAAGAAATATTATCGGGGACATTCTTGCCGTTACCGATGTGCCGACTACTGCCGCATTCTTGGATAAGATCAAGGCCATGGGATACGATTTCGCCTTTAAAGGTGGTCTATCCTTTAGTTTGGGTGATATTATCATCCCTGCAGAAAAGCAGGATATGATCGGTGAGGCTAACGAGCAGGTCGATGGTATTATGATGAACTATAACATGGGTCTTATCACCAACAACGAGCGATATAACCAAGTTATTGATGTTTGGACATCCACCAACGCCATGTTGACCGAATTGGCCATGAAACGAATTCGTGAAGACAAACAAGGATTCAACTCAGTATATATGATGTTGGATTCCGGTGCAAGGGGTTCCAAAGAGCAAATTCGTCAGTTGACCGGTATGCGTGGATTGATGGCCAAGCCTAAAAAATCTACCGCAGGTGGTGGAGAGATTATCGAAAACCCGATTCTTTCGAACTTTAAGGAAGGATTGTCGATTTTGGAATACTTTATCTCTACTCACGGTGCACGTAAAGGTCTTGCGGATACCGCTTTGAAAACGGCGGATGCGGGTTACTTGACCAGACGTTTGGTTGATGTGTCGCAAGACGTTATCGTTAATAGCGAAGATTGTGAGACCTTGAGAGGTATCGAGGTAGAACCATTGAAGAAAAACGAGGAGATTGTTGAAACCTTGGGTGAAAGAATCTTGGGTAGGGTATCGTTGCACGATGTGTACAACCCGTTGACCGAAGAGCTTGTGCTGAAAGCAGGACAGGAAATCAATGAAGTTGATGTAAGAAGGGTAGAAGCCGCTCCAATCGAGAAAATAGAAGTACGGTCTCCATTGACGTGTGAGGCTCCACAAGGAATATGTGCCAAATGTTACGGAAGAAACCTTGCTACCAATAAAATGGTACAACGTGGTGAAGCCGTAGGTGTTGTTGCTGCACAGTCCATTGGTGAGCCCGGTACACAGTTGACGTTGCGTACCTTCCACGTGGGTGGTATTGCAGGTAACATTTCCGAGGATAACAAGCTGGAGTCCAAGTTTGATGGTGTTGCAGAAATAGAAGACTTGAGGCTTGTAGAAGGACAAAACAATGAAGGTGGTAAAACTGACATTGTAATTTCCAGAACTTCCGAAGTTAAGATAGTTGACCCGAAAACTGGAATCACATTAAGTACAAACAACATTCCTTACGGTTCCCAATTGTTCATTAAGAACGGAGAGAAGATTACCAAAGGAACTGTAATTTGTGAATGGGATCCATATAACGGTGTAATTGTATCTGAGTTCTCTGGCCAAATTGCTTATGAGAATCTTGAGCAAGGAGTTACATATCAAGTTGAAATCGATGAACAAACAGGTTTCCAGGAAAAAGTAATTTCCGAGACCAGAAACAAGAAGTTGATCCCAACCTTATTGCTTAAAGACGGTAAAGGTGAAACATTACGTTCTTACAACTTGCCGGTCGGTTCCCATTTGATGGTTGATGACGGCGAGAAGGTAAAAGAAGGTAAGACATTGGTGAAAATTCCACGTAAATCTGCTAAGGCAGGGGATATTACCGGTGGTCTTCCAAGGGTAACCGAACTTTTCGAAGCTCGTAACCCATCCAATCCGGCCGTTGTGTCCGAGATTGATGGTGTGGTATCCTTCGGTAAGATCAAGCGGGGTAACCGTGAAATCATTATCGAGTCCAAGACAGGAGATCTTAAAAAGTACTTGGTGAAATTGTCCAACCAAATTTTGGTTCAGGAAAATGACTACGTACGTGCAGGTATGCCATTGTCCGATGGTTCCATTACGCCAGAAGACATCTTGGCCATTAAAGGTCCATCAGCCGTGCAACAATACTTGGTGAACGAAGTACAGGAAGTATATCGTTTACAGGGTGTGAAAATCAACGATAAGCACTTTGAGGTTGTTGTAAGACAAATGATGCGTAAAGTTAAAATCCAAGATCCAGGAGATACCATCTTCCTAGAGAATCAATTGGTGCACAAAGACGACTTTATCAACGAAAACGATGAAATTTTCGGTAAAAAGGTTGTTGAGGATGCCGGCGATTCGGAACGATTGAAACCAGGTCAGATTTTGACTGTACGAGAGCTAAGGGACGAGAACTCGATTCTGAGAAGAGAGGACAAGACCTTGGTAACTGCGAGAGACGCTGTTGCAGCAACCGCTACGCCAATCTTGCAAGGTATTACAAGAGCTTCGTTGCAGACGAAGTCCTTTATCTCCGCAGCATCGTTCCAGGAAACCACCAAAGTATTGAATGAAGCCGCAGTTAGTGGTAAAATTGATACCTTGGAAGGGTTGAAGGAAAATGTAATTGTTGGACATAAAATTCCAGCCGGTACCGGTATGAGGGATTATGATAGTATCATTGTAGGGTCCAAAGAGGAGTACGATGAGATCATGGCCCGGAAAGAGGAGTTTAAATTCTAAATAAAAACAAACCCTGGCCTTTAGGCCGGGGTTTTTCTTTTAATACAAGTAACAGTATGGCCGAAGAGAAGAAAAAACAGAAGCAGATCAATATAGAGTTGGACGAGAAAACGGCAGAAGGGACGTATTCCAACTTGGCGATAATCAACCACTCCGTATCCGAATTTGTAGTAGATTTTATTAGTTTGATGCCCGGCGCGCCAAAGGCCAAGGTGAAGAGTAGAATTATCTTGACCCCCCAACACGCCAAAAAGCTGCTAAAGGCTTTGAATGATAATGTAAGTAGGTTTGAAGCGGCCCACGGAACAATTCAAGATTACGAGCAACCGGCAATTCCATTAAATTTTGGACCTACTGGCGAAGCATAAAAAAACTGACTAAAAATTTTTGATTAATCGTCATTCTGAATTTATTTCAGAATCTCATCCTAATCCTAACAATCGATAAATGTTATGGGAACCTGAAACAAGTTCAGGTTGACGACATCGCGATTTGTAGTCAGATTTCCTCTATTTCAACCATCCCTTTTCAATTCCTTTTTTCGAGAAGAAAATCAGATAGGCTCCAATTATAACAACGACAATGGGCATGGCATAAGTGGAAGGTCCAAAAGCTTCTACAGCATTGGAAATGAACAGCCAATGTACAAACTGAACTACCGCGGCTATCAAGGAAACAATAAATAGTGGTCTTGCCCACTTTTTACGTACCAAAAGACCTATACTCGCAATGGTTCCTGAGAAAACCGCAATAGCGAAAGCCGCTGTTGCCCAGGCAGGAATACCTTCAAAGGCTTCCCGTTGAGCTTGGTCCATACTTTCCAGAAGGGCTACTTGGTTAAAAGCTTGATTGAGATAGTTCATTACTCCGATCAAGTTCCATAAAAGAGCAATTACGCTCACCACCCAAAACCAAGTTGGTGGTTTTACTGAAGTAGTCATAATATCTTTATTTAATTGGTTATGTTATCCAATGTACAAAAAAAAGATATATGAAAAATTCAATATGCTCATATTCAGAATACTGTGAGCTATGTAATATTGAATCTTACTCAAATTCCGAGGTGTAATGCAGCTTTACCGAAGGGTATTTCTGTTGTGTCATTTGCAATGAAAATGTAGAGTCTGCCAAAAACACCAACTGTCCTTTTTTATCGGTGGCCAAAAACTTTTGCTTCACGCGTTTAAATTCTTGAAACTCTTCGTTTTTTTCATCTTCAGGCTCTACCCAACATGCTTTGTGAACAGGGAAGTTTTCGTAAGTACATTTTGCACCGTACTCGTGCTCCAATCGATATTGGATTACCTCATACTGTAAGGCCCCGACTGTTCCAATTACTTTTCTTCCGTTCATTTCCAAAGTGAAAAGCTGAGCAACTCCTTCATCCATGAGCTGGTCGATTCCTTTGTAGAGTTGTTTGGCCTTCATAGGGTCGGCATTGTTGATGTACCTGAAATGTTCCGGTGAAAAGCTGGGAATACCTTTATAGTGCAACTCTTCGCCACTGGTTAAAGTATCCCCTATTTTAAAGTTGCCAGTATCATGAAGCCCAACAATATCTCCCGGATAGGAGATATCCACAATTTCCTTTTTCTCGGCAAAAAAGGCATTTGGACTGGAGAATTTGAGCTTTTTACCCTGCCTTACGTGCAAATAAGGCGTGTTTCTTTCAAAGGTACCCGATACAATTTTAACAAAGGCCAAACGATCGCGGTGTTTGGGATCCATATTAGCATGTATTTTGAATACAAAACCGGAAAAATCCTTTTCATCGGCTTTTACCAAGCGCTCCTCAGCCTTTTTGGGTCTAGGGGATGGTGCTATGTTCACAAAACAATCTAAAAGCTCTCTAACACCAAAATTGTTCAAGGCCGAACCAAAAAATACGGGTTGGAGCTCACCTTTTAAATAAGCTTCCTTATCAAAATCGGGGTAAACCCCATCCACGAGCTCCAAATTATCGCGCAGTTCCACTGCTGCATCTGTACCAATGATCTTTTCAAGTTCCGGATTGTCCAGATTGTCAAAAGCTATGGTCTCCTCGATGTTCTTTTTACTGTTGCCACTAAAAAGGTTGATGTTTTTTTCGTAGATATTGTAGATTCCCTTGAAATCGTATCCCATCCCAATCGGGAAACTCAAAGGGGTGACCTTTAAGCCTAATTTTTGCTCGACTTCGTCCAATAGGTCAAAAGCATCTTTACCCTCACGATCTAATTTGTTGATGAATACGATCATAGGGATATTCCGCATTCGGCAAACCTCGACCAATTTTTCCGTTTGCTCCTCCACACCTTTGGCAACGTCAATTACCACAATTACGCTGTCAACTGCGGTTAGGGTGCGAAAAGTGTCTTCAGCAAAATCCTTGTGTCCGGGTGTATCCAGAATGTTGATTTTCTTGTCTTTATAAATAAAGGCCAATACGGAAGTAGCTACCGAAATTCCTCTTTGGCGTTCAATTTCCATAAAGTCACTTGTGGCCGATTTTTTGATTTTATTGCTTTTTACCGCTCCAGCTTCTTGGATGGCACCTCCGAACAATAGTAATTTTTCGGTCAAGGTTGTTTTTCCGGCATCAGGGTGGGAGATAATGCCAAAAGTTCTTCGTTTCGCTATTTCCTTTTCAAATTCCATCAACAAAAATTTCGTCAAAAATAGGGGAATTAAATCTTTTGTCACTCATTTTTAGGTTGATTCGGAATTGTTGATAGAATTGGAAAAAAATCATGGATTTAAAACCGCCAAAACCAAAAAGAAAGGTAATTTCCGTCCGTTTTATAATCACTGGGCATTTTATCCATTTGTGAACATACAAATGAGGTAGGTAATGATGAGGAAATCGCTTTTTATCGATAAAAATAGGAAGTGAAAATCAAATGGGTTATTTATGTGACCAATTTGTATCTGGGTGTGTCGAAAGCATCAGGGATAATAAAACAAACTAAGAAAGCCCCAATTTTCTTACAATTACGAGAACCACTTAATGCCATGGTGATTAGTTGACCAAAACTTAATCATTTATGGACAAAATTACTTTTGTGAGGCTAAGGAATTACGTAGCTCAAAAACTCACCTTTATGGTGTTGATTTTGGTATTTGGGCTTAATTCGTCCTTTAGTGCTACCTATTTACATACCCCTTCTTTTTTCAATAATTCTGTTGTTCTTGGTGAGGTTGCTCAGGGAACCACCCCTGTTTGGGATACTGCCAATTTGTGGAATCCCTTAGTGGCGGAATTATCGAATGAAGATTGTGATGGCGATGGGGTTACATGTTCGCAAGAAAATGTGGATGGAACAGACCCCAATGATCCTTGTGATTTTGTACTGGAGCATCAGGACTGCTCCCCATCTCAGGAATGGAAAAATGACGACTGTGATGGTGACGGTGTGAGCAATGGAAAGGAAAAAGAAGACGGGACCGACCCTTTGGACCCATGTGATTTTGTACTGGAACATCAGGACTGCTCCCCATCTCAAGAATGGAAAGAAGACGACTGTGATGGTGACGGTGTGAGCAATGGAAAGGAAAAAGAGGACGGGACCGACCCTTTGGACCCATGCGATTTTGTACTGGAACATCAGGACTGCTCCCCATCTCAGGAATGGAAAGAAGACGACTGTGATGGTGACGGTGTGAGCAATGGAAAGGAAAAAGAGGACGGGACCGACCCCTTGGACCCATGTGATTTTGTACTGGAACACCAAGACTGTTCTCCTTCTGAGGAATGGAAAAAAGAAGACTGTGATGGAGACGGAGTCACGAATGATGACGAGAAAACCGATGGGACGGATCCATTGGACCCATGCGATTACAATCCAGAGAGCGTGACCTTGCCACAAAGCGGTGATTACCTAGTCGCGGATTGTGATGGGGATGGAGTGACCAATGGCGATGAAGAAGAAGATGGCACCGATCCACAAGATCCGTGTGATTTTGTACTGGACAGCCAAACGATAGATACCGATTCAACTTGGAACAGTTCCGACTGCGATGGAGACGGGGTCACGAATGATGACGAGAAAAACGATGGGACGGATCCATTGGACCCATGCGATTACAATCCAGAGAGCGTGACTTTACCGCAGTCAGCGGATTGGGGTGAGCTCGATTGTGATGGTGATGGCAATCCAAATGAAACCGATCCAGACCCGTTGGCCGCCAATGCCAATGATGATTTTGGCTCGACAACCGCACTTACAGAGGTGGCCATAAATATTTTGGAGAATGATGATTATCTACCAAATAATGCTACCAACAATATTGGAGTCACAAATATTTCCAGAATTGGAGGAGATGCACTAGGAACCCTCACCTTTAATGCTGAGACTGGGTTTGCCAACTATACACCTGTTGAATCAGAGTCCAATGGCACTGTAACCATAATATATCAAGTCTGTAATGTTTTGCCAGACCCAAGTGTTTGTGCTTCGGCTACCATTTATATCGAAGTTGGGGCAAATACATTGGATGCAGTGGACGATCAATATATAGCGGAAACCGGAGATGGCGGAGTGGTTCCCGAGAGCAACGTACTGCTCAACGATACCTATAATGGGGAAACGGCAACGCTTGCCGATGTCATTTTGACCTCAACACCAACAGATCAGCTCACCATCAACGAGGATGGTAGCGTAAGCGTGGTCCCGGGAACAGCAGCCGGAACGTACAGCATCGATTACACCATTTGCGATACAGTCGATTCAGGAAACTGTGATACGGCTACGGTCACTGTGGAAGTAATGCAGGGAGCAGGAAATATAATCGACGCAGTGGACGATCAATATATAGCGGAAACCGGAGATGGCGGAGAGATTCCCGAGAGCAACGTACTGCTCAACGATACCTATAATGGGGAAACGGCAACGCTTGCCGATGTCATTTTGACCTCAACACCAACAGATCAGCTCACCATCAACGAGGACGGAAGCGTAAGCGTGGTCCCGGGAACAGCAGCCGGAACCTACAGCATCGATTACACCATTTGCGACACTGT
>NZ_JAGEMG010000017.1:0-64755 GCF_040148835.1 Allomuricauda sp. NFXS6
TTCGGAGGCGGTTAGGCAACTCCTCTTCAAATTGGAAGGATTGAACATTGAAGTGGTCGTGCCGACCTCTGGAACGGGTTGGGAAACCCTTACATACGACTTTAGCTCAGTTGGAGGCAATGTGGGATCGGTAACCGCGATCACATTGATAATGGACAATGGCACACAAGGTGATGGCAGTGCGGACTGGACCATCCAGTTCGACAACATCAGGCTGTGCAGCAACAACGCTGGCAGCGGCGGTGGCGGTAGCGGACCAACTGCATTATCTTCGCTACCGGCAGATTTTGAAAGTGGGGAAGAATTCGGTGGTGTATTTGAGCCAGCAAGTGTTGATGGATCCATTACGGCAAACCCAGTTTCGGGAGGAATAAATACATCAGCTAATGTTTACACTTTCAACAAGCCCGCTGGAACCGAATTTTATGGAGGTATGGAAAATGTTTTTGCCACACCATTGGATTTGACTACGACCAGAACATTTAAGGTAAAAGTGTATTCAACGAAACCAAATGCTGTATTTCAATTTGAACTACAGTCTAGACCTAATGATGGTAGTATTCCAAATTATAGCATTCAACAAACGGTTACAAATGCGAACGAATGGGTAGAATTGACTTTTGATTTTGGGGCAATAGTACCTGGGGATTTTAATCCAAGTATCTATAACGCTATTGTTATAATCCCGGATTTTGATCCAGGAAATAATCCAACTGCTACATCAGAAACCTATTATATTGATGATTTGATCTTGGAATAGGAAGCTGATATTATAATAAAAGGGGCGGGTAATGGCCTTGTTCTTACCCGCCCCTTCAATCAAACCAATAATAGGTATATGGCTCAAAAAGAGATTTATCTATCAGAATCAAAATTGAATCAGGATTCAAAGGAGGTAAAGGGAGAATCAGTGGTATTCGAAAATGAATCGTACTACAAGATTTCCAACAGTGATGGAATGAGGCCTTTTTTTATGAGTATAGTAAGCCACTCGGACCATTGGATGTTTATTTCCAGTAATGGTGGACTAACAGCCGGAAGAAAAAATTCTGAATCTGCCCTTTTTCCCTATTACACCGATGATAAGATCACGGAATCTGCAAATATCACTGGAAGTAAAACAATCATACGGGCCAATATTGGTTCAAAAACGTATTTGTGGGAACCTTTTTCAAATTGCCTAGGGGTATACGATGTTCAGCGAAATCTGTATAAAAGCAATCACGGGAACAAAATTGTTTTTGAAGAAATAAACCAAGATTTAGGGCTCACCTTTAGATATCAATGGAATTTTAGTGAAACCTATGGTTTTGTGAAGAAGTCCGAGTTGATCAACCATGGTGACCAAATGGTCGAATGTACTTTACTGGATGGTATCCAGAATATTTTGCCTTACGGAGTCCCCTCTGCCACCCAAAATAGTAGCAGTAATTTGGTAGATGCCTACAAACGAAATCAATTGGAGTCCGATGTTGGTTTGGGAATTTTTGCATTGAGCGCCATTATTGTCGACAAGGCTGAACCTAGTGAAGCCTTAAAGGCCACAACAGTATGGTCTCATGGACTGGAAAACCCAAAATACTTGGTGTCATCTCTTCAACTTGACGCTTTTAGAAAAGGCATTCCATTGGAACAGGAAACCGATGTGAAAGCTGAAAAGGGAGCATACTTCGTAAACGCGGAAATCCGGTTGGAGCCAAAAGGTGAAAAACAATGGATGTTGATTGCAGAGGTCAACCAATCCAGGATCGATATCAGCGCCATCAAACACAAAATAAGGGAAGAAAAAGAACTGTTCGAGAAGATTGGGGAGGATATTGATACCGGAACTAAACAACTGCTGCAGTTGGCGGCAGCCTCGGATGCCATTCAATGCACGTCGGATAGCATGCGGGATGCCAGACACTTTTCCAATACCTTGTTTAACATCATGAGGGGAGGTATCTTCGATAAGGGTTACCAAATTGAAGGTGAAGACTTTTCGTCATATATAAAAAAGGCGAACAAACCATTGTTCAATAATAAAAAGGCCTTGCTGGATGAACTTCCCGATAAATTTTCATTGGAATTTTTGCGTGAAAAAATCAATGAAGATGATAATCCAGATTTTAAACGATTGGCCTTGGAATACCTGCCGCTTAAATTTAGTAGACGACACGGGGACCCAAGCAGACCCTGGAACAAATTTTCGATAAATACCCGTACGGATGATGGTCGAAAAGTGCTGGATTATGAAGGGAACTGGAGGGATATTTTCCAAAATTGGGAGGCCTTATCTCTTTCTTATCCTGGATTTCTGGAAAGTATGATTTATAAGTTTCTCAACGCCTCCACTTTTGATGGCTATAATCCCTATCGGGTCACCAAGGATGGATTTGATTGGGAAATCATAGAGCCAGATGATCCTTGGTCCTATATTGGTTACTGGGGCGATCACCAGATTATTTACCTCCTTAAACTATTGGAGTTGATGGAAAGCCATTATCCAAATAAACTGGGTAAATCGTTCTTTGAAAAAATCTTTGTCTACGCCAATGTCCCGTATAAAATTAAGCCCTACGAGGAGATTCTTGAAAATCCAAAGGATACCATTCTCTTTGATGAAGATTTAGACCGGAACATCAACAACCAGCGAGAAAAAATAGGAGCGGATGCGGCTTTACTCCCTGCAAGTGATTCTTCCATCTATCATGTTACCTTATTGGAAAAGTTACTCGCTACGGTTCTTTCCAAAATGTCAAATTTTATCCCAGAAGGCGGTATTTGGATGAACACCCAACGTCCAGAATGGAACGATGCCAATAATGCATTGGTGGGTAACGGTGTTTCTATGGTCACCTTATGTTATTTGAGACGTTTCTTGAGTTTTTTCCAAGATTTGACCAAAAATATGAAGCAAGAGGAATTTGCAATTTCTAAAGAAATGGCAACATTTTTCAATGCCATACTACAAACCTTAGAGGAAAACCAAGGAAAGCTTTCCGGTAGGATTTCGGATTCGGACAGAAAAACAATCATGGATGAGCTCGGCATGGCGGGTAGCGAATTCCGGAATAAAGTTTATGACCAGGGATTTCAAAATAAGGTTCAAAGCATTGGCAAAAAGGATCTTCAACAGTTTGTTATTGTGTCTTTGGATTATCTGGAACACAGCATAGATGCCAATCAGCGCAAGGATAAATTGTACCACGCCTATAATATCATGACGGTTGAGAGCGATACGGAAGTTTCCATTTCTTACTTATCCGAAATGTTGGAAGGACAGGTGGCCGTTTTAAGTTCTGGGTATCTTGGCGGTAAAGAGTCCTTAAAAGTGCTTGATGCTCTCAAGTCCAGCGCATTATTTAGAGAAGATCAATACAGCTACTTACTTTATCCTAACAAGGAACTTCCTCGTTTTTGTGAAAAGAATACGATTCCTGCCAATAAGGTGAAGGAATCCGAGTTGCTTCAAAAAATGTTGCAGCAAGGTGATACCTCAATAGTTGAAAAAAGTGTGGAAGGCACCTATCACTTCAATGGTTCTTTCAACAATGCAGATAGTCTTAAAACTGCTTTGTCACAGCTGCAGGATGAAGAATACTCCGAATTGGTGGAAAGGGACAAGAAATTAGTATTGAACATTTTCGAAGAGATCTTCGATCATAAATCCTTTACAGGAAGATCGGGAACATTTTATGGATATGAAGGTTTAGGTTCCATTTATTGGCATATGGTCTCCAAATTGCTGTTGAGTGTTGAGGAAACCTGTTTGTCAGCAATAGGGAATAATGAAAAGGATGTTGTCATTGGGAAGTTGCTGGAACATTATTATGAAATCAATGAAGGAATAGGCGTTCACAAGCCTCCAAAACTTTATGGAGCATTTCCAACCGACCCTTATTCGCATACTCCGGCAGGTAAAGGTGCACAACAACCCGGAATGACCGGTCAGGTAAAAGAGGATATTTTAAGCCGTTTTGGTGAACTTGGAGTTTTTGTGTCCGACGGAAAACTATTTTTCAATCCCTGCATGCTAAGAAAGGGAGAGTTCTTGAAGAAATCCACAGCATTCAACTACGTGGATTTGGATGGGGAGACCAAAAACATGAATCTCGAAAAAGATTCATTGGGCTTTACCTATTGTCAGGTACCCATTCAATATTTCTTAGCTCAAAAGGAACATATAGAAGTGTTGTTCAAAGATGGCTCTCAAAAAGATTTTGATGGCTTGTATTTGGATAAAGCCATCAGTGCTATGTTATTCGGGAGAACGGGGAAAATAGGGACTATCAAGGTGTGGATAGATGAAAAACGATTGAAGTAAAAATTACATATTACATCAAAAATTAATTGGTAAATACATGAAAGGACAATTGAAAACAATCAGTATTTTTTTGTTGGTTTTTTTGTGTTTCGCATGTAAAAACCAAACCAAACCAGAAGACAAAATCAACACAGTGAATCAAGAGTTGAATATTACTGCTAAGGATATTTTGGGGAATCCAGACTATTTGGCCATTTCTTACGGAGGATACCGGAAAAAAACAAGGGAACAACAACCTACGCTGGCAGAGCTTAAAGAGGATATGAGGATTCTATCCGCAATGGGTGTTAGAATTCTTCGCACCTATAACGTGCAACTTCCACATGCCTCCAATGTCCTAAAAGCTATTCGGGAACTTAAAAAAGAAGATCCCAATTTTCAAATGTTTGTAATGTTGGGAGCTTGGATAGACTGTAAAAATGCTTGGACCGGTCAGGAACCTGATCATAATGTGGAAAGTGAGACCAATGCAGCTGAAATTGAGCGTGCTGTGAATTTGGCCAATGAATACCCCGAAATTGTAAAGGTTGTCGCTGTGGGCAACGAGGCCATGGTAAAATGGGCCGCTAGCTATTATGTGCAACCCGATGTGATTTTAAAATGGGTAAATCACTTGCAAAACTTAAAAGCAGAAGGCAAACTTTCCAAAGAACTTTGGATTACCAGTTCGGACGATTTTGCATCCTGGGGAGGTGGTGATGCCGAATATCATACACCAGATTTGGAGGCATTGATCAAGGCGGTCGATTATATTTCTATGCATACCTATCCCTACCACAACACACATTATAATCCAGAATTTTGGACACAGCCCGATCAGGAAGTAGACCTTTCAGTCAAGGAAAAGGTAGATAAAGCGATGCAGAGGGCACTTCTTTTTGCCCAAAAACAATACGACAGCGTGGCCAACTACATGAAGAGTTTAGGAGTAAACAAGCCTATACACATTGGGGAAACTGGGTGGGCAAGTGTATCCAATGGATTCTATGGCCCCGATGGTTCTAGGGCCACCGATGAGTATAAACAATCCATGTATCACAAATTGATCCGGGATTGGACCGCAGAAGCAGGGATTTCCTGTTTTTACTTTGAGGCGTTTAACGAGCCTTGGAAAGACGCCCACAATCCTAAAGGTTCGGAAAACCATTTTGGACTTTTTACGGTTGACGGAAAAGCAAAATATGCCCTTTGGGAGATGGTAGATCAAGGAGTTTTTAAGGGATTGACCAGAAATGGTAACACAATTATCAAAACGTACAATGGAGACTTGAGTGCATTGATGGATAAGGTTTTTGTTCCGCCGACCCATGAAGAAATGAAACCTCATTAAACCGATGTCATGAAATTAACAGAACACTATTTATGGACAGTTATGGTATTACTGATGATAAGTTGCGGAGAGGAAAAATTGCCATTGAAGGTCGAAGTTTTTGAAACCGCAGCCAATGGTAATAAGGTAAAACCCATTGCTTTGGTCAATTCTAACGAAACAAGTAGTGAAATAAGGATACTGCCTGAAGAAAAATACCAAACTATTACAGGTTTCGGGGGGTCTTTTACAGAGGCCTCGGCTCATTTGCTGAACCAGATGGGAAAGGAGAACAGAAAGAAAATTTTAGAAGCTTATTTCGGTGAAAATGGAGCGCAATATTCCTTGACCCGTACACACATCAACTCATGCGATTTTTCACTTGGAAATTACTCCTACGCCAATGTTGCGAACGATGTAAACCTAGAGCATTTTTCCATCGCAGAGGATAAGGATGATCTTATTCCAATGATCAAGGAGGCGATGGCCATCTCCAAAGATGGATTTAAGATTATTGCTTCCCCTTGGACGGCACCACCATGGATGAAAGACAACAATGATTGGCGCGGTGGAAAATTACGCCCAGAGTTTCGAAATACTTGGGCTCTGTTTTTTTCAAAATATGTGGAAGCTTACTCTATGGAAGGCATCCCAATTTGGGGCATTACCGTAGAGAATGAGCCTTTGGGAAATGACAACAATTGGGAAAGTATGCACTTTAGTCCTGAGGAGATGACAGATTTTGTACAGAATTATCTAGGTCCGCAGTTGGAAAATGATGGACATCAGGTGAAAATATTGGGTTATGATCAAAACAGGGAACATTTGGATGAATGGGTGGATTGCATGTTTAAAAATGAGTCCACTTCCAAATACTTTGACGGTACTGCAATACATTGGTATGCGAGCACCTACGAAGTATTTCCCGATGCCCTACAATATGCCCATCAAAAAGCGCCTAATAAATATTTGATTCAAACTGAGGCCTGTGTTGATGCCGAGGTACCAAAATGGAAAGATGACCAATGGTACTGGAGCAAGGAAGCAACTGATTGGGGTTGGGATTGGGCACCTGAAAGTGATAAGCATTTGCACCCTAAATATGTCCCAGTGTTTCGATATGCGAGGGATATTATCGGTTGCCTAAATAATTGGGTCGATGGTTGGGTAGATTGGAATATGGTGTTGGATAGGCAAGGAGGCCCGAACTGGTTCAAAAACTGGTGTGTAGCTCCAGTTATTGTTGACCCAGATAAAGATGAGGTATACTTCACCCCATTGTATTACACATTAAAACACTTTAGCAAGTTTATAAGACCAGGTGCGTTTCGCATAGGTTTCAATAATACCGATGAATCCCTATTGGTGACTGCAGCCCAAAATCCTGATGGATCTATCGTGGTCGTGGTTTTAAACCAAAATCTGGAAGAGAAAAATATAACATTGTCCTTGGGTAAGGCATCCAATAACATGCAAATTGCCCCCCATGCATTGCAAACTATGGTCATCACCAACCCAACACAGATAGTCACTAACGCCAACTAAACACAAAACTATGAGTAACGCCAAACTTTTAAAAGATAAAGTCCCCGTAGGGCAAAAGGCAGCTTTTGGTGCAGGCCATTTTATACTGAATATCTTGCCGGGAACACTAGGGGTGTTCATACAGTTTTTCCTGTTGACCGCATGGGGGGTAGACCCTTTGTGGGCAGGGCTTTTGGGAGGTCTACCACGGATTTTTGATGCTGTCACCGACCCCATCATGGGTTTTATTTCGGACAACACAAAATCCAGATTTGGAAGAAGGAGGCCTTATATATTTTTAGGAGCCATAATTAGTGGGGTGCTTTTCTTTCTAATGTGGCAACTGGACGACAATGCCTCCCAAACCTATATTATTTGGCACGTGATGGTCCTTCAAGTTCTATTCTTGGTCGGAAACACCATGTTTGCAACACCTCTTGTAGGGCTGGGGTATGAAATGACCTCGGACTACAACGAAAGAACAAGGCTCATGAGTTTTGCCAACAGTATGGGGCAGATAGCCTGGATGATAGTTCCGTGGCTTTATGTAATCATTCCAGACTCAAACACTTTTAATACGCAAACAGAGGGTGTCCGAACCATGGCGCTGATTGTCGGAGCTATGTGTGTGATCTTTGGAATACTACCTGCCTTGTTTTGTAAGGGTATTGACTCGGCAAATATGGGAAATCGAAAGAAAATCACATGGAAAACACTATGGTCAAACTTGAAAGATTTGTTCATTGGAATTAAACAAGTTTCCAAAAACAAGCCATTTATGAAATTGTGCGGGGCCACTTTTTTGGTATTTAATGGATTTCAATTGGTGGCGGCTTTCGGTGTTTTTATAATCGTTTTTTACATGTATAGTGGCAGTTATGAAATGGCAGGTACTTGGCCCGCTTGGTTTAATACCATAAATGCCATGATAACGGCATTTTTGGTAATACCGATCATCTCAAAAATGTCGGACAGATGGGGAAAAAAGAGAGCGTTCATAATTTCTACGGCCCTGTCTGTTGTTGGCTACCTTTTAAAATGGTGGGGATTCGACAAGGAATTGAACAGCAGGTTCAGTGAGACCGGTTTTGGTAAGGGCTTAAATTCCGCCGTGGGTTCCCTTTTTGAATATTTAAACCCCATTTTAAACGATGCGGGTATGTCTTGGTTTTCCATTGACCCAAATAACGACATCCCATGGCTCATCTTTGTGCCTATACCCCTTTTTGCCTTCGGAATGGGAGGGTTGTTTACTTTAATGATGTCAATGACCGCTGATGTTTGCGATTTGGATGAGCTGGAAAATGGAATGCCCAGAAAAGAAGGAACTTTTGGCGCCATTTATTGGTGGATGGTCAAATTGGGGCAGGCCATTGCCCTTGTTTTGGGCGGAGTAATTCTAAAAATTGTAGGCTTCGACCCCAATGTAACCGAACAGACCTTGGATACCATGAACAGGCTGAGGATTGCCGATATCATAATACCATCATCCACGGCGGCCCTCGCCATTTGGGTGATGTGGAAATACAGTCTATCGGAGGAAAGAGCAAAAGAAATTAAGGAAAAACTTGTAGCACGTAGGGGTGAACTATAAAACAAAATAAAAATATGTCTTACAGAAAAGACCACCAATTCTCATTGTCCAAAGCTGGATATACGGAGCACTTAGGGATAGATCTTGATAAAATATCTAAAGATGAATTGAACCAACTCTGGTTGGAAACCGTTCAGAATGGCATGCACGGCCTTTGCTTCAGTATTTATGAAGATGGGCAAAGTCCCGGCGACGTCATATCCAAAGAGCAGGTAAAAAGGAGAATGCAGATCATCAGGCCATACACCCAATGGGTGCGTTCCTTTTCTTGTATTGAAGGCAATGAGCACGTTCCCGTGGTGGCCAAGGAACTTGGCATTAAAACCTTGGTGGGGGCATGGCTGGGCTCTGACATGGATTTGAACAAAAAAGAAATAGATGGCCTCATCAAATTGGCCAAGGAAGGTTATGTGGACATTGCTGCTGTAGGAAACGAAGTCATGTACCGAGGTGATTTGACCGAGGAACAGCTATTGGAATATATCCATACCGTAAAGGAAGCCATACCGGAAATTACTGTTGGATATGTTGATGCCTACTATGAATTTTCCCAAAGACCTAATATCGCTAACGCATGTGATGTAATTCTATCCAATTGTTATCCTTATTGGGAGGGGTGCCCTATCGAGTATTCCCTGAACCATATGCAACAAATGTATGGTCAGGCACAAGATGCCGCCCAAGGAAAAAAAGTCATCATCACCGAAACAGGATGGCCCAGTCAAGGGGAAGGACTCAAAGGAGCTCGACCTTCTGCTGAAAATGCAATGAAATACTTTATAGATACCCAGGCATGGTGCCAGAAAAATAGTATTGAAGTCTTCTATTTTTCTTCTTTCGACGAAGTCTGGAAAATTGGTGATGAAGGCGATGTTGGCGCTTATTGGGGGCTTTGGGACAAAGATGGAGTGCTTAAATTTTAAAGTATTTCATTGCATTTTTATGGAAGAAGTATCTATTCGGTGCCCCGGGTCACATCTCTTATTTACGATTTTGTTAAGGTTTATGGGTGTATTGCTTTATTGTTTGATAACACACTCTCACATTCGTTAATAAAAATTGAACTATTCCAATAATTGGTTAAGCTAAAAATAATCGACAGCAGAAATTTTATAAACAAATCCGTCTGCATTAGATGCACATGGGAGGTATGCCCCGTATTTTTTACTCACCTTTTGAGTTCTTCAGCCAAATTGGCGTAGTATCCGATTTGTGGTCTCTTCCTATGATATCCTTGTAAAGTTCTGGCCTTCTTGCATTTTTATACCTCCATCCACCGGAGAGTTCAATCTTTTCTTTGGTGATTTTTGAAAGCGTAATTTCATCTTCAAAGGATTTTATTTCAGACAAAACCTCCCCATAAGGGTCAATTATCATCGAGTTTCCGTTCTTAAGATGCTCGCCATCATATCCAATAGGGTTTGTAAATGCATAGTATACTCCATTATCATATGCTCTGGCCGGTAACCAACGCATTAGCCAACGACGACCTTTGGGACCATCAAATTCCATTCTCAGGGAAACAGGGTCATTTTCTCGATTTAGCCAATATTGGTTATCTACAAAGCCTCGATGAGGCATAGCCGAAGGTGTGCAACCGGTAACGTGGGGGGCAAAAATCAGTTCGGCTCCCAGAAGACTTGTGGCCCTTACATTTTCAATGATATTGTTGTCATAACAAATCAATATGCCACATTTCCAACCGTATAGATCAAAAACACAATATTCTTTTCCTGCGGACATATGCTTGTTGATGAAAGGATGTAATTTTCTATACTTGGCTACCATTCCATCTGGTGTTGCACAGATATAAGTATTGAATATTTCATTGTTGGACTTCTCGACCAGCCCGGCCAATATCGCAATATCCAGTTCTTTGGATATGCCAATCAGTTCCTGTGTGCTGTTTCCGTTCGGTATTTCCTCTGCCAAATCGGTAATCTGTTCAAGATTCAAGTCTTTTGTAAATGTGTAGGCGGTAATGGACATTTCATGGAAACTGATTACATCTGCTCCGAGAGACTTTGCTTTTTTGGCAAGCTTTCTTATTACAGACAAGTTATATGCCTTGTCACCGTTTCTAGGTTGAAATTGTGCTACTGAAATAGTTATTGGATTCATATAAGTTCAAGTTCTACGTAAAACTATCAATTAATTTTTAGCTGAAATTGTATAATTTGGATAGTTATTGCGGAGCTAATGTTGTAATTGCCTTTGAGCAGGCCAAGAACCATTGATGATACCAGGGCAAAGATGTATTGGGACTGGAAACCGTCATTCAATTTGGAGGCCATGGTGATGTATATGCTGATCAATTTGTCAAATATTGCGACATATTCATTAATTTGGCATAACATCTTTAATTTGTGTCGGAATAATAAATCTGAGAAAGAAACAAGCAAAAAAATCAAAATTGGAGAAAGTGAAATGGTATAACATGAATAGACAGAACTCAAAAATACTTGTCATATTTATGTTAAGTTCCCTTACTTTTTTTGGCTGTAAGGAAAAAGAATCAAAAAATGACCATGCCGTCCAACCTGGAATATCCGAGCCTTTGGGTGCGGATAATGTGGCGCACAAATGGAGTGAAATGGCCATCAAGGCCACGGCCCTCGATACCGAAAGGTTCAATCCAAGACCGACGATCACTTCCCGATTTTTGGGGCTGACGTTCGTGGCCATGTTCGATGCATGGAGCAGGTATGACGAAAAAGCGATACCCGTCTACATGACGGGGATAGCGAGAAGGCAAAAGCGGGAAAGGACTTTGAAGAACAAGGAAATAGCCGTCAGCTATGCTGCCTTTGGCGCATTGAGCGAATATTATTACTCCGATAAAGAGCTTTTTGCCGATTATATGTTGGAATTGGGCCTGGACCCCAACAATGCATCTTTGGACCCCAGTACTCCGGCAGGAATCGGTAATTTGGCGGCAAAAGCGGTCATCGAGGCCCGCAAGGGAGATGGTGCCAACCAGTATGGGGAAGAGGAAGGCTCCAATGGAGTGCCTTATTTCGATTATACCGGATATGAGCCAGTGAACTCCCCGGATGAAAATGTCGACCCCAATCGTTGGCAGCCCAAGTACTTCTCGGATGGTGAGGGCGGTAAGTTTGCCCCGGCCTGCCTGACCCCTTTTTGGGACAAGGTGGTTCCCGTGGCCCTGGCATCTGGGGACCAGTTTCGGCCCGGACCACCACCACAAATAGGATCTGACCAATTGAAGAGGGAAGTACAGGAGGTGGTGGAACTTCAGGCCAACATCACCGATTATCAAAAAGCGTTGGTGGAGTTTATGAGGGACGGCCCCCAATCCGTGCAACAAGCCGGGCATTGGCTGAATTTTGCACAGGAAGTCTCCAAGAGGGATGATCATACGTTGGACCAGGATGTAAAAATGTTTTTTTATAACCAAGTCGTGGCCATGGATGCTTTTATAGCATCATGGGACAGTAAAATGTACTACGACTTTGCCAGACCCTTTGCGCTTGTGCACGAATATTATTCCGGTGAAAAAATAAAAGCTTGGGGCGGTGTCGGAAAAGGTATGGTAGAAATGGACGGGTCGCAATGGCGGCCCTACTCTCCCGATACATTTTTGTGCCCCCCTTTCCCGAGTTATACCTCCGGCCACAGTACCATTAGCGGCGGTTGTGCCGAGGCGCTGAAGTTGTGGACGGGAAGCGATGACTTTGGCTATGAAAAAGAGCTTGTTGCCGGTGCACTCACCGAACCTGACAATCTTGGTGATACGATTACACTTAAATTCCCGACTTTTACGGAAACGGCGGAGATGGCCGGAATTTCCAGGGTTTTGGGAGGGTATCATATCCAATCAGAAAATATAGCAGGTTTGGAACTTGGAAGGGATGTGGCCAGGGAGGCATGGACGTTTTATAAAAAACATATTGGGGAGGAGTGAACTTCCCCTAAATAGCTTATCATGAATAAGCTTGTAACTCTCCAAAGGACGAGAACCATTCCTAATTTGGTTTTGAAATGCCTAGGTGGTCAAAGGCCTTTTTTCATTTTATAAAGGGTTCCAAAAAGGGTAATGGAAATTTCGTTGCCTTTTGGTCCTGTGCTTTTTGAAATCTTAATGCTTTCGGCATTCAAAAAACAATCAGGTTTTATAAAAGATTGATTATGGAAAAATGAGATGTCATTTTTTTGATTATCCGGATTTTATCATAAACTAAACTTTCGTCAACCTGAACTTGCCTGCCTGCCGGCAAAGGGAGGTGTCAGGTCCTCATTAGATTTCTGATTATTAGAATGGTGAGATTCCGAAATACATTCGAAATGACATGTAAAAGGAAATTATTATCTATAACGGATATTCAAATTTTTTATACGTTTTGGGTGAAATCTTTTAGAGCATTGAAAAATTATAAATCCATGGATTATAAAGTTAAAACCTCCACCCAAAATTTAAGCCTCCCCTTGCCTGAACCTCCTGACCTACGCCATCACTAGGTAATCCAAGATTTCTTCCAATCCCGAAACCTAAATCCACTAGAAAACCACTCTCACTGATCCATTTCCAACCTATTCCAGCTCCAATGGAAGTTTCAAAATAACTTTCTTTAGTGTATGAATCATTGATGCCACTATAGGTAAAATCATCAAAAGAGAAGAACTTAACAAACCCTTCGGCATAAAAACCTTTAGCGCCATAATCCTGTTTGGAAAAAAAATATTGACGGTAATAGGGCGTAATCGAAAAACTTTCATATTCCGAGTAATTATCAAATTCATCGTCACCGTCAATTGCGACAAATAAATCTACCCCCACTCCCGAATATCTACCCAAGATATACTCATACCTTGGATTAAGCGCAGGAATGGCTATGGCCGATATTACATCGATACTGACCTCGTTCCGTTTGGCGGTTGAAAATTGTTGTATTCTTTGTTGTGAATCTGACGTTTCATCTTCTTGTGCAACAAGCCCAAGAGAAAGCAAACAGCTAAAGCAAATGGAAAGTAGGATTCTCATAGTTTACCCTTTTATTTGGATGAAATATACGTATTCCCAACATAACTTAACCGAATAGACGATAGAATTAATCTTAAGATTACATTGGGTGATAACGCCCGTTTATCCCATTTTGTTTTCCTTTTACAGTTAGGGATGGTAAATTATAAGTATTAGTTGGCAATATTGCTTAAAAGGATACGCATATCTATTTGTAGAGTTTTTTGCGGATTCAAAAAGTGTTCACATATCAATGTTGACGATTTGTGAACTCTTATGGTTGAATTTCTTTTGTCATTTTGTAGACGTTCCTTGATTTATTGAATTACAACTCTTTCATGTCCAAAGCGTTTTTGTTCCCAAATTTCCAGTTTTCAAAAGTAGACTTTTGGGAACGTTAATCTCATGTATCAATCCTAGTAGTTCAACAATGGTATGGCCTCCCTCGAATACAGCACCATTCTGAATTGTTTCTGACTTACGGCTTTGCGTAATTTTAAAAATATAACTACTAAGGTGAAAGGTCTACTTATTCGTTTTTTCAATTTCATGTATCATTTCTTTAGCCACAATGGCGGAAGAGGGGAGAAACATCGTCGTTACAATGCTCTTGTCATTTACCACATCGTGTTTATCGTTGAGGTCGCTTTTAGTTTGAAACAGGGCTCCATTTGCTCTTAATTGATTCTCCAGTATTATAGGCAATAAAGTCCCTTCTTTAGCCCAACTTTTGGTAATCTCCGTAGAATTTGGAAATCTGGTCACTTTTTTATCTTTAACCATATATTCCCCATTGCTCAGTTTGACATTGGCAAAAGCACCAGGGCCATGTCCGCATCCTCCAACGATTCCACCATTTTCATAAATACTTGCTATTATTGACAACATATCTTCATTGTCGGCAACATCAAACAATGGTCCATATCCGCCACCAATAAAAACGGCTTCATACTTTTTATAATCCACCGAATCAGGTGTTAATGAATTTTCAACCTTTTCATTGAAACGTTCATATTTTATGGTATAACTGCTTATTCCGATAGGATCCATGGAGAAAGGCACTTTACCTCCTGTTGGCGAAACAAAATCCACTGTATAGCCATGCGAAACAAAAATATGGTAGGGGGGTGCTACTTCCCAAAGGTTGTTCCCTGCAAAGTGTTTTTCTGGGTCTCCCATGTGCTCTGTATTGGAAACAATAATCAGTATGCTCCCCTTTTCATTTTTGTCATAGTTACAGGAGACAAAAAATAATACCATCAATGCTAAGAATGCTTCTTTCATTTTTATTGAATTAGGGTTTAAACCTTTTCCCTGTTATTGTGATTGGTATTCTTCGCGTAATTATGTTAACTCTCAGAAAGGTACTTCTTAAAACATTATTTATAGCATGCTGTAGCTTGAATCGCATTAGAATACTCCCCGTAAGTTGATGTTAGTTCAATTCTTCAAGCAACTTTTCCGATTCTTCTTCCAATAAATTTTTAGCGATCAAATCGTTTGCTATGTCCCTTGCTTTAGCCTTATTATCCAATGAAGCATAGGTTTTGGCCAATAACAACTGCAAATTTTCATTAAAAAAGTATGGTGAGGTCAACTCTACCAGTGCAACCCCTTTTAATAATCCCTCATTGTCTTCGGATGAAGCCAGAATCTTATAGTAGCCATAAGCTGCTATCAATGGCATGTCGTATTTGGCTTTATTTTCGGCCAGTTCCCCTTCGGCCCATGCAATGGTTTTTGTTTCATCCAGCACCTCTTGCATTAAATAGGCACTTCTCTCATCATTGTACAATTCTCTTTTAACAGGAGTTAGGCCCAGAGATGCTACAACAGCTTCAGCCGACCCTGTTGTTGAAAAGGGGTTCTGGCCCGTAACAAACTTTCCTGACACAACAACTTTGGACAGCATGAAATCGGTCTGCCTAAAAATGGCTCCCCTCGACTCTAATTTGGTTTCCAGGCTAAACGGGAACTCTTTTACCCATTTTTTTCCAAAAAGCTCTTCTTCTATATTGCAAAAACTTGTTAGCTCAATACCGTTAATAATGTAATCATCACCGTTTTTGATATTAACGAAGGCGGCCGGTCCATGACAAACCGAAGAAATGATAGCTCCTTCCTTAGTGTACAAACTTGAAATGATATCCTGAAGAGCAGGGTCATAGGGCAAATCAAACATGGCTCCTTTGCCGCCAACAATATAGATGGCATCATAATCCGCTGCATTAATATCAGCAGTAGCTATGGTATGGTCCAACAAACTGAGAGCGGATTTGTCCTCTAAAAGTATCTTGTTATAAGGTTTTTCCTGGTTGAACTCGTCCGCTTCTACCTTCCCTCCCTTGGGACTGGCAACATCTACGGATAGACCATTATTTTTAAAAATTAAATAGGCTTGGGAGAATTCATCAAACTCGTAACCTGGTCTTGCTGCTCCCATATCCTTTCCATAGCTACTGACCACCATCAACACTTTTTTATTGACGTCTTTGGTTTGGGAAAAAAGGATTACGGGTAAAATAAATACGATGCTTAAAATAGTTTTTTTCATTTTTTGATTTTTGATTAGAGATAAAGAAAGAACACGAATGGATGACTCTTTTGTTACATCAAAAGCGTTACATTCTGGAATGAACAGATGGTGAGTTCTTTATGATTTGATTGATCTTTGAAATGAACTTACCTTGAAATAAATGTACTCCTTCAAATTGTCATCATTGATTTCATCCTCAATGAAATGATCATAAAAAGAAGGCAACGAAAAAGTATCCGTGATGTTGGCCCCCATATACGGAAAGTAGCCCCTTGCAGATTCTAATACGGTCGCTCCACCTCGAGCGCCAGGTGAGGTGGCCATCAAGAGCATGGGTTTTTCTCTCCATATCTTCATATTTACTCGGGAAAGCCAGTCTATGGTATTTTTGAACACTGCCGCATAAGAGCCGTTATGTTCAGCAAGGGATATCATAAAGCCATCCGCAGTATCAAATAACCTGTCCAATCTCTTTACCGCAGGAGGTATACCATTCTCAGTTTCAAAATCAACGCCATAAATGGGCAGCACATAATCGTTGAAGTCAATGGAAATAATTTCCACATTTTCCAACAAACCAGATGTATAGTTTAGTAACCTTTTGTTGATGGATTTTTGACTATTACTTCCTGCTATTGTGATGATTCTTTTCATGATTATTGTTTTTTAGAGATTAATTTATCTATTGACCATTTTCCACTGCCATTTACCATTATGGTCAAGGCAAGACCAATTACCAATAGGGAATATTCGTAACCTTCACCCGCTTGATTTCCGAACCAGTTCATAAAAAAGCCATGTTCCAACTGCGTGGTATAAATGATGCCCATAAACATGCCTGCAAGTGATAAGGCCCAGAACTTACTGAGGAACCCTAGAATCAGTGAAATGGACCCAAAAAATTCGATTATGATGATCGAAAAGGCCACAAAACTGGGCAATCCCACTTGTGTGGTGAAAAAATCCATGGTTGCCGAAAAGCCGTTGCCACCGAATAAACCGAGTAGTTTTTGGGCTCCATGGGGAAATATGACCAAACCAAGTGTTAGTCGTGCAATGCTAGATCCGATATTCGGATGTGTCGTTAAAAGTGTTTTTACTAAATTTTTCATACTGTTTTGGATTAAAAATTATTTATAAAGTTTTTCGGTAATACAGACCGAAAGATGATTTTTCAATAGGGTCGTGCCCATACTGGTCAAAGTCAAAGCCAATACCGAATTGGTGCCCATGGAACGATACTCCAGCGCGTAATTGCTGAAAGCTTCGGGAGTGCGTTTTAAAATTGTCCCAGACCGTTAAAAACTGGCCGTTTAACCAAAGGGAAACTTTGTCGTTTATGGGTGAGTTGAACTGAAACTGTGAAAAGACCTCGGCATAGCCAGCGTCCTTTTGTTCGGAATGGGCAACCGTAGGGATAAGTACAAATAGTGTCCGTGAATTTTTTAGAATGAGCCTTGCGGAAAGGCGTTCCGCATAACCGGCAAAACTGTTGTAATATACGGATGGACCAACAGCAATATGCTGGTTGATATTCCAAAATAAAGTGGGTTGAACACCTACTTCATCAAAACTTGAATTCTCGTTTTTTTTGAATTTTTGAAAGAAGGCAAGGGTTGCAATACTGAGTGTATTTTTTTCATTGATAGGATAACTTGAATAGAACGTAAAATCTGTTTTGTCCAAACCTGAAAACAGTTCCACTTGTGTGAATTGTGCATTCAAGTGCCCTGCAAATGCAATGATTATCAGCGAAGTGAGTGTGACTATTTTTTTCATGCTTCAAAATTCCGAGAGGAAGGCACGAAAAAAAATGAACTAGTTTAAGACTTTTACATCCGGTTGACCTTGGAGATGATTTTGCTCATAAATTCTGGTGTAATACCAATGTAGCCTGCTAGGTCTTTCTGGGTGATTCTATTGACAATGTTAGGATATTTTCGTTTGAACTCGATGTATCGTTCTTCTGCGGATAAGGATATGCCATGATTGGACCGCCTTATATAACTTATAAGTGATTTTTGATAGAGTATGCGATAAAACCGTTCAAATTTTGGTATCTCTTGAAAAAGCAGGTCGTAATTGGTCCTTGAAATACCCAACAACTTAGAATCCTCAGTAGCTTTGATGAAATACCGAGAGGGTTCCCTGGTCATAAAACTGGCCATGTCCCCAGTCCAATAATCTTCCACGGCGAACATGGAAATGTGCGGCGCACCATCCTCATCCAACGTATAGACCTTTAAACAACCTTTGGTGATATAATACTCGTATTTGGTGATGTCACCCGCTTGCATTAAGAAATCCTTCCTTCGTACCTTGATTTCAGTAAGTAAAGAAATGTATTTCTGTTTTTCAAGCTCGGTCAATTCAATATACCTAGATATATTCTTAAGAATTTGATGATGTGATTCTTTATAAATCAACGACTTCCATGTTCGAATATGATGAATTTAAGGAAATAATCTGAGTTGAAAAGCGCTTTGAATCTCAATGTTTACGGAAAGATACTATTGGCAAAGAGCGGTTGTTGGATGGTTTCACCTGTTATAACTACCTTTTGCAGCGCATTAAAACCGATTTATCAATTGTTTTAAAACTGTATCGGTTTCTTCCAACAAATCTTGCTGTTTTTCAATTATGCGATATCTGATTCTAGGGCAGGTTGGGTCGGATAGAAGCGACTACTAAAAACGGAAAATTTGAGCCATTCAATATTTGACTGTATTGACTTGAAAGTCAGTTTTTGTGTTATGTTGGAAATTACTCAATTTAATCCGGCAAGTGCGGCATAGGATGTCTGGCGTTTCCAATTTAGAAAGGCATCCACCTGCAAATCGTGTTTTTGTGATTTTGTGGTAACCCTTGCATAACCGAACTTTCTGATAGAGGGTAATTAAGATCCTGAACGGTAAATCGATTAAGTGTAGAGAAAAAGTAAACTCACTGGGGTCAGTGAACTTGCTTTACCCCGAAAGTTCAGTAAAACGGTGTGTTATAATCCCTATGATTAAAATGGAAAAGGATGTTAGGCGAATGGAACCACGTAAAATGCTGCAAGTCTCAAATCTTTCATTCCGTTTTTGCCCAAAAAAAGAAAACCCTGTAATTTAAATTACAGGGTTTGATATCTTATGGTATCTTAAAAAGTGACCTGACTGGGTTCAGAACCTGTGTTCATCAGCCCAGTGTATATCAATATCCTGAAAGAGTTCACAATTATTGTTGACGATTTGTGAACTTTTATGGTTGAATTTCTTTCGTCATATCAAATATATCGAAACTATACGAGTTGGAGGTATTTAAAAATTTTTTCCTTTTATTGGTATGCTTGATATGTTTATCACATCATTTTAAAGTATTGTCAATGGCTAATAATTCAATTTAGGATGTTTGATTGGAATTATCGCTAACTATAAATCAGGGAAGTCTTCGCCCTAAACATGATTATTAGTCTAAATTCAGGAGTCTACGATGGAGAATTAAGGTTCTTGTATTAAAAAAAGCAACTATTTTTGTAGCTCTATCTGCATTAGGTATAGTAATGCTAAGAAGGTTTCATAATGAATTTACTACTTGGTTTTTAACCTTTTCTTTTTTGACAAACACGAATTATTACTTCATCATTGATTATGATCAAAAGCTATGTTTTTGCATCTTTAGTAGATTGCCATTACCATTACTATATTGCCACGGAACCATCAAATTCCAAAAAGGTTCACTTTCTACAAAAAGCTATGCTCAATAAACCTTTTTTGAATTTGTATATCTAAAAACCAATAGCAGAGTATTAAACTCTGCTATTGATCAGATAGATTATATGGTGATTGCTTGCACGTGATTTGTTATCTCAAGGATTGCTCAAACTCCTTGGTGGTGTAGACATGGCTTGCTACAAAACGATAGTTGATCTCTGCGGCCACATTACCATCGTATCCTGGTGCTACTGCCGAAGCGGTGGCATCGACCACTACCGCGACTTCGAAACCGTCCTCAAGAAGTTCCCTGAGGTGGGATTCCACGCATAGATTTCCGGACATCCCGGCCAAAACAATCTTATCTATTTTTTGTTTACGCAACTGTAGGCTAAGGTCGTTTTGTTCTGGACCATAAACCTTGTGGGGGCCGACCACGGTAACAAAATCTTTTTCAATGTATTTTTTGTACCGGGGCAACCAATCGGCTCCTGACCCTTCGAACCCTTTTTTGTTCAATTGGTCTCCTCTGTCAAACATACCGATATCATGCATTAGTTTTTCCAAGGCACCCTCAAACTTCCATTTATGATCGTGCTCATAATAGTAGTGAGGAGAAATAAATACTTTGATTCCTTTGGCTTCAGCTAATTTAAATAATGTTTCAAGGTTTTCGACGGTTTTGTTCTTGATGACACTTTCGCCAATAACTCCCCAGGTGACACCATCGGGACTTAAAAAATCGTTTTGTGGATCTGTAATGACTATTGCAGTTGAATTATCAACCGTAAAACCGGGGTCCGGTATTTGAGCATATAAACTAGGTGAACATGCAGTAAGCAATACCATTAAGATGGTTGAATTGAATAAAATTGATTTCATAATGTTAAAAAATTAAGTGATTAGAATACTGTTGAATTGTGAGTTTTTAGAATTAATTTGATTGGTATCAATGACCTTTTAGTAAATGGTTGTCCAGAAAAGGTTTTAGTCTTTACTAAATAAACAGGCCCCTATCATCGCTGCTAAAATCCAAATGTTCAGGTACTTTATCAGAATTGACTTTCTTTTTGACAAAACCTGGTTTAGCTTCTTTACTGGCTTTTCGCGGTGCGATAGCAATCAGTTTTAAGACTTCGGGTACTCTTATTGCGCTTTTCATAGGATGGTTGGTTGATCGACTATTAATTGATGCTGACCATGCTATTCTGAAATGTTTTTCGAAATTTTAAGGGAGGAATTCCAAAATTGGATTTGAAAAGTTGGGAAAAATGACTGGGGTTTTCACACCCGACGCCCAAACCAACCTGAATAACACTTTCATCGGTACTTATCAAAAGCTTTTTAGCTTCTTCCAACTTTAGCCTAGTTACAAATTGGTGGGGTGTCTCCCCCGTGGTTCTTTTAAATACCCTGATAAAGTAATGTATGCTCAATTCAACCACTTTGGCCAGTTCGGAGGTGAGGACTGGACGATCGATATGTTTTTTTACATAACGATGTATTTTATGGATTTGAAAGGGGGTCAAGCCCATTTTCAATTTACAGTTCAATTCCGATTGCATGTTTTCCCGCTTCACTAAATAGTCCCCCAAGGTGATGATCATATTTTCCAAATGATACTGCTCTCCCCTTTGGCTGATCAACAGTTCTTGAATAAGATAAAGTGCTAGTTGATTGCTAAGTGGTGTTTCGAGGATGGATTTTTGAACAAAGCCATCGGTCTGCATACTCAAACCCATGGTGCCAAAAGCCCCATTGTACATACCTATTACCAAAGGCGTTGAAGGATTAAAGTCGGGAGTCGGGTTAAGCGAATAAATAAATTCATACTCATCTTCCGATGTTGTTTTTTCCATTAAATTATCCTCATCTCTTATCAGAAATAGAATGATTTGGGATTTCCGTTCGGCTTCTTTAACATGTTCTCTATCCAAATGGGATTGGTTAATCTGGTTTATATATCTCATGGCTTTTTTTTAAAGGGTTTGTTGTCAGGTTTTTTTCAAGGCAATTGTGCAAAACGCTTGGATAAACCTCTAATTTGAATTACTGGATTCAATTTTGATGATTTAAAGACCTGCAGGATCGTTAATCAGTTACAAGCCAAAAGTAGTGACGGACTTTTCACATTGCTAGTGAGAGTTTCTAAGTGGTGACAGTTTTCTTACCAGTGCACCCGTTTTGGCCATTTTTATGGATATAAGTGCCTGTTATCACTTCCTCCAAGAGGGTTATTCTTCTTAACGTGACGTTTCGCCTTCTTATCGTTTCAGTTAATCACGTAGAAATGAGTAAATTGTAGTCCAATACGTACCCAATGAATCGGATAAGAATTAAAGATGTGGATATTGAGTTGAGTTTACACTCAGATATGGGCATCATTGACGAGAGCAACTCCACGGAAGTAAAAGTCTCATTGTTACAGAGGCTGTCCAAGACCAACTTTTATAAGAATATTTCCATTAAGGAAATACAATCTTTAAATACAAAGGGAGTCGTATACCAAATACCTGTTCCAAGCAAAAGTTTTCCAGTATCACCAAAGACAGAAAACGAATTCATTGATTTTTTGAACCGTTCCATTGTATTGACCAAAGCTATTTTGGAGGTACACGAAGCCGGTCATTGTTTTGGTCTGTTGCAAAGCAAACGTTTCATGGTGGATGCCGATGGACGTCTGATTATTACGGGGCTTGGTTTATTTCAAAAAGAGTATGCTAAAAGCGACTTGGCTCATTACCAGGACAACGATTTCTATTTTATTGCACCCGAATTTAGTAAGCGAAGTAACCAAAAACCCAATCAACGCGCAGATATTTACGGTCTTGGAGCGTTATTGCACTATTGGCTCACCGGAGAACATTTTATAAAAGCAACAGACAAACAAGAAGTGCTCCATAAACATTTAACAGAGCCGTATAATGAAGACACCTCAAACACCCTTTGGAAACATACAGGGATTCACCAAATAATCAATGCCCTTCTCGAGAAAAAACCAGAAAATCGATACCAATCCATACATGGTGTTTTGAAAGATTTGAAGGATTTGAAATCACAGTTCAGTATTGGAAATTTTAGTGGGTCTTCTTTAAAAAGCGTTGATTATACTCCTGGCGTAATTAATATACCCGATGCCCTACTTGAACGGGAGGAAGCCCTTCAAAAATTAATGGATATTTATCACGACATACGTGAAGGAGCATTTGTCGTTGCATTTGTAGAAGGGACAGGTGGCATTGGCAAAACCTCCTTGGGCAAGACCTTTGAGTCTGTTATTTCTGAACCGGATGTGCTTTTCTCCACAGGGGCTTTTGAGAAATCGCAACCTACTCCCTACAGAGCGTTCCAAAAAGCCTTTAAAAACATAGCTCAGCGGATTTTACTAAAATCAGGTAAAAGTCATGCAGAAATCAGGAATATTTTCGAATCTGGGTTAGGGGCTGATTTCTCAGCACTTTTTAAGGTAGTTCCGGATTTAAAGGAACTCACTGGAAATCTTCCCGAACCTGAGACTTTGGATCCTTTGGAGACAGGAGATCGTTTTGTAAACCTTTTTGCCCGATACTGTCGTACGCTTGATAGTATTGGATTGAAAAGGGTTTTGTTTATTGACGATGTGCAATGGTGCGATATTTCGTCCTTGAAAGTAATTGAACATTTGGTTCATGCGCCCATATCAAGAGTGATGTTTGTTTTGTCCTATAATCCAGATGGTATGTCGGAAGAACATCCCCTACGTCAGTTCCAACGCTCCTTGCGGAAAGCCAAAAAGAACACTCCGATTATACGTCTACAACCCTTGAGCGAAGGTGCCACAGAACAGATGGTGTCAGATGCCTTGTCCGAAGAAAGAAATAAAATTCGTGATTTAGCTGGTCTGGTCCACAAAAAAACAAATGGCAACCCTTATTATATTGGGCATTTTCTTCATGCTATGCAAGAAGATAAGGTGCTTACCTATGATAGTAGTGCCCACAAGTGGCAATTTAGCCTTGAGCGGGTAAAACGACAGGAAGTGGCCGAAAATGTGTTGGCCATTTACGAAAGAAAACTATTGCTGCAATCCTATCAAGCACAAGTCCTGCTTAAAGTAGCGGCCTATGATAATGGCAATTTCAATATACCCCTATTGGCCACTGTCTGTGGGTTTCCAGAAAAAATTGTAGTTCTTCTTTTGGAATTATTGAGCGAAGCTGGTCAAATATCCAAATTAGATTCAACCCTTGCTTCCTATGTATTTAATCACAATCAAATAAAACAGGCCGCTTTAAAGCTTAACATTCCAGGGTTTGAGGTCTCTCCTGAAACACTACATTATAAAATAGCACAGTTTCATTTGAAAAGCGGCAAGATCCATAGTTCTATAGAGTTAAATCAATTTGTTGAACACTTGATTAGTTCTCGTAAACTGATTGATGGGAAAACGGTCGCCAAAGCCCTTGTTCATGTCTTGCAAGCAGGTCGACTGGCAAACAATTCAAACTCCCCCTCCACAGCTCATCAGTACTTGAGTTTCGCAATGGAATTACAGGAAAGGTTTAATTTGAAAACCTTTAAATACGAAGTACTTTTTGATTTGGCCAAGGCCGCTTACCTTTTGAGAAACATAGATGAGGGTAAATCGTTTGCTGAAAAGGCTTTGAAAAACGCCTCCAACCTAAAGGAACGTTGTGAAGTTTATCTTCTGAATCTGAAATTCTTTGAGGCATATTCGCTTTACGAAGAAAACACCAATGAAGGGATGAAGGCTCTGGCCGAATTGGGGGTCCCTTGGGAATTTTCATCGACAGCGGAGAAAATCGACCGGAAATATGAGAAATTCCGTAAATCCTTGCCTGCTAGTTTAGAAAAAGTTACAAAAAAGAAAACTGCTCCTTCGGAAACAAACGAGTATACGATGGACGTTATGGTGAACATGTGTACCTCTGCCCATCGCACAAATCAGAACCTATACACCTATATACTTCTAAGATTGGGTCGTTTAATGTTTCAATTTGGCTTTACCGAATCATCTCCATTTGTCCTTGTCCATTTGGGTTCAGTTTTATGCAATAGATTTAATGCCTTTGGAACAGGGGTAGAATTGGCTTCTTTGGGATTGGATTTGTTGGAGTCCAATGAATCGGACAAATATTACTCCAAGACATTGTCCGTTTACCACATTTTAATGGGACCATTCAAGGAAAGCTACAAAACACTGGAAAACCAATTGGAGCAAGGAATTGAATATTGTATCGACAGAGGTGATGCCACGGGGGCCAGTAATTTATTATATGCCAAGATTAGAAATCAATTACTCTCAGGAGGGGAATTGTTGGGCCTTCTTAGATTTTGCAATGAAACCCTGGATTCGGGCAATTTCCAAAATAATAGCGTATTTGAAGCTCAATTGAATTTAATGAAATCTATTGCCCACAGATTGTCCGGTGACAATGCTGAAGAGATAAATCAGAATGATCAATTGGCTTTGCAGCTATTGGAGGAAAATAATTGTAAAGCTTCGAAAGCAAGCTATCATATATTTTCAGGGTGGGTCTATTGTATCCAAGGAAATTATGCAAAGGCATTGAGGTACTTTAAACAACATAAGAATGACCTGCAATATTCAAATTCAGAACCGCAATATTTTAGGTATCAAATCATACAGTCCGTTTGTGACCTCATGGTTCAGGAGAATCCTCAAAATGAGGTTTTTGAACGGGTAATCGCCAGACAAGAACATTTGAAGGATTGGACCGTTACCTCACCCGAAAATTTCAGGGCAGAATATGAAATGGTGGAATTATTACTGGCTTTTAAATCGCAAAATTTTGAAAATGTTGCGGATAAGGTTGAAAAAATTCTTGGATGGACAGAAAAAGGAAAGCTAGTAGCCGTTAGGGCTATGGTTGCTGATGTGCTGCAAAAAACTTTGCCCAAAGAGAGTTTTGGATTTTTAAAACAGGCACTTCAACATGAAGCTAACAAAACCTACGCAACATGGGGCGTGAATAGCGATGGTAAAGTCTCGAATGTGAAATTTGAAGATGCCTCTGGAAGCTATGCCAACAAGTTTAAAGGTTTTGACTTCCAAAGCCTGATAAAGGCAACACAAACCATATCTGCCGAAGTTAATCGGGACCGTCTCGTCGAAAACTTGTTGCAGATTGTAATGGAGAATGCTGGAGCTGATAAAGGGGCACTTATTTTATTGAATGATTCGGAATTGAACGTGACGGCATTAATTGATTTGACCAATCCTTCTAAAGAGCAATTTACAGAGTGTAAGTTGGATGAATGCTCCATATTGCCTATAAGTCTTATTGAACATGTGGCCGTAAGTAAAAAGGAGTTATGCATCGATAATTTAACGGAATATTTCGCCAATGTAGAAGATTCATTATCCGATACTTCAGGTTCATTACTGTTACTTCCTCTTATCAAACAGCGCGATCTTGTTGGAGTTTTATATGTTGCCAACAGCCAAATGACAGGAATGTTCACAGAAGGTGGATTGGAGGTGTTTCGTATAATTGCTTCCCAAGCAGCCATTTCCATAGCAAATTCGGAGCTTTACGAACAAGCTATTACCTTGAACAATGAGCTGGCGACCTCTCAAAAAGAACTTGCAAAACTTAACCAAGCGCTGGAAGAAAAAATCAAGAACCGAACACAACACCTGCGACATGAAATTGAAATGAGAAAAGAGGCGGAAAGAGACCTGATTTTTGCCAAAAATGATGCGGACAACGCCAATAGGGCAAAATCCCAATTTTTGGCAAACATGAGTCATGAGATTCGCACCCCTCTAAATGCGATAGTTGGTTTTTCACAGATTCTTACCAACCAAAGTAAAGCGCTGAATCTTACAAACTCCTTCCGTAGATATTTGAACAACATCTATCAAAGTGCGGAATCCCTTTCTGAAATTATCAGGGATATTTTGGACTTGTCAAAGATAGAAGCCGGAAAAACGGCACTTGTGGTCGAAGATATGGATTTGAGACAATTGTTCTTTTCAGTTTATAGGATTCAGAATAGTCTTGCAAAGGCCAAAGAAGTCAAAGTAATATATAGTCTGTCGCCGGGTACACCACGATATGTCCGTTCAGACCGCGGCAAAATCAAACAAATTCTAATGAATATTGTTGGGAATGCCGTGAAATTTACACCCCAATCACATAGTGTTCGCTTAGACCTATGCGCGGACGATGGGTATTTGATTTTTAAAGTTTCGGATGAGGGAATCGGTATCCCGGCCAATGATCTCGAACGAATTTTTGAACCCTTTACACAGTCCGATGCAGGAATGGATAGAAAATATGGAGGAACTGGTCTTGGATTGGCAATTACCAAAAGCCTTGTGGATATCTTAAAAGGAAAGCTAATGGTTGAAAGCGAGGAGGGTAAAGGAACATGCTTTACCATACAAATACCCTACGAATCGGCCGCTCCTTTGCAATCGGACAATCCAGAAGCTTTGTTGGCCAACTATCGAATACCTAAGAACAGTAAAATCTTGGTGGTTGAAGATCATCCCATGAACCAAGAAATGATTAGGGCCTTGTTTTCAGAATTGGGTTCCGAAATTCTATTGGCAGGTAATGGTAGGGAAGGTGTTTCTTTAGCTGAACGTTACAAACCCGATATCATCTTTATGGACATTCATATGCCAGAGATAGACGGTTTCGAAACACTTAAATTGATTCGAAAGTTTAATCTTGAAGTACCGGTTATAGGGTTATCGGCAGATGCCTTCAAGGAACATCAAGAAGCCGCCATAAAAGCGGGGTTTTCGGCATATCTCACCAAGCCGGTCCATGTACCGAGGCTAGTTGGGCTATTGAAACAATTCCTTCCCGATACATCCGTACAAATTATAAAAACAGGAAATGCTCTTGATGATCAGCAATTACATCAAAGAGCACGTGCCCTTGAGGCCATTCGAAAACTACCAATTTTTGAAACGGAGAAATTGGCAGAGGTTGCAGCAACGCTGAGTGAAATATTACCTGCTACCGCTTTAAATAAATTAGAGGATGCTATTTATACAGGGGATGAAGTGGCTTTGCAAGAATTTTTAACGGACACATTGAATGTATAAGGACACTTCTATCCTCGTCGTAGATGACAATCGACAGGTCCTGGAACTGGTCAACCATGTTTTGGCCCAAGTCGGTTATCATATTTCATTTATTCCAAAAGGTCAGTTTCTGTTCCGACGATTGTCAAGTCAAAAATTTGATTTAGTCCTATTGGATATCAACCTTCCCGGAATAAGTGGCCTTGAATTACTCAAACAGTTAAAATCCGACCCTACCTATAAAGCTCTTCCAGTGATTATCATTAGTGCAGAGGAAGAGGATGAAACCCTAGCGAAATGTTTTGATCTTGGTGCGAGCGATTATATTAAAAAACCGATACATCACGAAATCTTAAAGGCTAGGGTCCAGTCTGTGATATCCGCTTCTCGATTTCACCAAAATGAAATACATCAGCAAAAACAGGAAGCCCTTAGAGCACGGATGAAAATGTTGTCCTCACAAATGAACCCTCATTTTATTTTCAACTCTCTTTCATCCATACAGGAATTTGTTTTGGCAAACGAAACAGAAAAGGTACTGAATTACCTTTCTGAGTTTGCCGGACTCATGAGACAGAATTTAGAGAATTCAATGCTTCCCCATATTACGCTATCCAAAGAACTCCAGTTTTTGGATACCTATTTAAAACTTGAAAGAACTCGTTTTAACAATGTGTTCGAGTATGAAATTCGCAATAATATAGATACTCCCGAAAATATAATGATTCCGCCGATGCTCATGCAGCCATATTTGGAAAACGCCATTATTCACGGGCTTCGAAAGTCTACTAGGCCGGGGCGACTTGTTTTAAAGGTATGGGAAACAGAGGAATCCATCTATTGTTCCATAAAGGACAATGGTATTGGAAGGGCACTTGCATCGGCTATTTCTGAGAATCACCACCATTCTATCGCTATGTCAAATATTGAAGCACGACTTGAGTTATTGAACATGGAGTTCGGGGTGGATGTGTTCAGTGTTGCCATTGAGGATTTGGAGGAAGAAAATGAACCTGCTGGCACTCAGGTAACTCTTTGCTTTCCCAACGATTTACACTAACTTTTTTAATAGCGCTTCTTTTTTTCTGACGGATACATCCACATGCGACCCATCCTTAAGTACGAGATATCCTCCTTTGCCCTTGACATATTTTTCAACATGATCGAGGTTCACCATGTGTGATTTGTGTACCCGGAAAAAATTAAACGATTCCAATAAGGGTTCAAAGTCGCCCAAAGGTTTTGATACCATTATCATTTTGCCATTATCAAGGTAAAAGTTGGAATACACATGATTGGCTTCCACGCGGAGCAGACGGTTTGCTTCCACAAAATCGATGCCTTCCGAAGACCTCAACGCAATTTTGGTATAATTTCGATCTTGTAATTTGGTGTTCTCTCGCAAAACTTGATATTCTTCTTCTCTTGAGGGTGCTTGCTTTGCCAATATCTTTTCCGCACGCGCTACGGCATTTTTAAGTTCTTGAATGTTGATGGGTTTTAATAGATAATCCAAAGCAGCATATTTAATGGCATTGATTGCATAAAGGTCATGTGCTGTAGTGAAAATCACTTCAAAAGTAGGTTCCTCAAAATGATCAAAGAGTGTAAACCCATTACCCTCTGGCATTTCAATATCCAAAAAAACCAGTTCTGGTTGCTCGGATTGAATCAGGGCAACGGCTTCATCCACGGAGAAAGCATCCCCGACAAGCTCAATATTGGGGCAAAATGTTTCAAGCATTTTTCCAAGAATATCGTGATGTCGCTGTTCGTCATCCACAATTATCGAACGGATCTGGCGGGTCATGATGGGCAATGTTAGAATTAACCCTTTAAATATAGAGTAATTTGAATAATTATTTCTATTTTGTATTCATAATCAAGTATTTGCAAATGACTTTAGGGATTGGCAGTTTGGCTCCCGATTTTAAGGCCGCCACAACGGAGGGCAAAATCGGATTTCATGAATGGCTCGGAGACTCATGGGGCCTACTTTTTTCCCACCCAGAGGATTACACTCCAGTTTGTACTACCGAACTGGGCATGGTAGCCCAATTGGAAAAGGAATTTATAGAACGCAACATGAAAGCCATTGCGTTGAGCATAGATAGTTTGGAGTCCCATATGGATTGGAAATCAGATATTGAAAAATCCATGAATGTGACCGTACGCTTCCCGATTATCGCAGATGAGACAGGTGCGATAGCTCAGCAATACGGTATGATCCAAAAGGGAGCTTCCAACAAAAAAACGGTTCGTTCGGTATTTATAATCGATCCCGATAAATACATACAACTACATCTTACCTATCCCATGTCCATAGGACGTAATTTTGATGAAATATTAAGGGCAATTGATGCACTTCAAATGCATGCAGATCACCAAGTACTCACACCGGCAAACTGGAAACCAAAAGACGATATTATTGTAGATCCAAATATGCCAAAAGATGAAGTTCAAGCTCGTTTTCCAAATCGAAAGGTGCAAGGTGTGCCATATCTTCAATTTTCAAGTGACCCAACCAAGGAAAAATAGAACAAATTAATAGGTCTTTAGAATTATTCTTAGGTACACCGGTCAATAGTAAAATCCCCAACATAATTGTCAATTGGTATTCAACAATGTAAACGGTATACCTATTTAGTATATCCTGCTCCCTTGACTCCAATATCTATGCTGTCACATTTGATTGGGTTATTTGAATAAATCTCACCAAGTTTTCTACACACTTCCCATAAATTGTTTTTAGTTGACCAAATTGATTCCTGATTATCCGTTTAATGTCATAATGGGAGTTTTTGGCGTCATGTTGAAATTGTTTCAACATCTCATCCTGCTAAATATGAGCATCTTTATGTGACCCTGAATCAAGTTCAGGGTGACGTTAGTGATATTACGACCCATTTCGGACATCCAATAATTGATTTAAGGATAATCTGCAATCTTTTCTTTTGGTCATGGCAGAAAACCGCAAAATGAAAACATTTTGGCAAATTTCAGATAAAATGGGTCCGTGCTTATTGTGAGTTTTACAATGTTATTAAGCAGTAATCAACATTTAAACAAAAGTAACATGGAAACTATGAATTCTACCGAAAAAGCCAATCAAGGTAAAAAAGAGGCGCAACTCCCCATATCCGGTTTTGAAATAGATCGACACACAGCAATTGTTATCGTAGATCCCCAAAATGATTTTCTGAGTCCGGAAGGAGTAGCTTGGGGAGCAGTGGGGCAAAGTGTTATGGAAAATAATACTGTAGACAATATAGAATCGCTATTTCGTCTTGGGGCCGAAAATGGTATTCATGTCTTTATTTCACCTCACTACTATTACAAACATGATCATGGATGGCAGTTTGAGGGGACCTTGGAAAAATTGATGCACAACATAAATATGTTCGATAGAGGTGATCAACTGAATGTTGATGGTTTTGAAGGATCTGGTGCCGATTGGCTACCCGCTTATAAGCCATATATCATGGATGAGGAAAAAGTAACCATTTGTGGCCCACATAAGGTATTTGGTCCGGAGAACAATGATTTAGTACTCCAGCTTAGGAAACAAAAAATTGATAAAGTCATCCTCGGTGGGATGTCCGGTAATCTATGCGTAGAGTCACATATGAGGGAGCTGTTGGAATGTGGCTTCGAGATCGCCGTGATAGGAGATGCAACAGCTTCGGCCAAACTACCCAATCTTGACGGGGATCAGGCAGCGCAAACAAATTATGTAATGATGGCAAGTGTAGTCTACACTACAAGCCAATTGGAAGAAGTGCTGGAATCGAGAAAGACTCTTGCGGAGGAATAGTGTGCTGTCATTGCAATTGAAAAGGACATATAAACTTTAAGATAAGTTCTGGTTAGTGTTTGTTTAGTTGAAATGGATAGGAGGTACATCTCGTATTTCCTATCCTTAAACCAATTGATTTTAAGTTAAATACCAACAATATTATGTTTTACAATACCAATATAAATCGATTGCCATTGGTCTTTAAAAGCAATGAGGGCAAAAACTATTTCCAATTCCATATCAATGGCCAATTGGCATCTCTGGAGTATGATATGGTTAAGGACCACTGTATAAACCTAAAGCGTCTGGAGATAAGCAAATACCTTAACCGGATAGAGGTTGGAAATGCGCTGATAGAGCGAGTGATGGAATATTCTCTTCGAGGAGATTTTAAAATCATCCCAGCTAACCCGCAGATAATAAAGTTTCTTAAAAAACGACCTGAGTACCAAAAATTGATTGCCTCAGAAATTGAATCGATTAAAGGTCATAAAGTCTAATACACATATCAAAAAATCATAATTAAACCAATAACTGATACTATGAAAACTACAATAAAAAATAAAGTGCAACTCCATCCAGAATTATGGTCTGCCCGCTATAAGAGCTACCTTTTAGCAATAGCCAGTAAAAAACTTCCAGTAGATATGGTTGAAGATATCTTACAAGAGACCTATTTGGCCGCTTTGCGTTCGGCACCCAGATTCCGTGGTGATTCCACCGAACGTTCTTGGCTTACTTCGATTTTGAACCATAAAATCATGGATTATTATCGCAAGGCCTATTCTCGTCAAGGCAAGGTGATGCACAATGCATTACGCGTCTCCGATTATCCAACTTGGCATGATTGGGAAAACTCAAACAACAAGCCAGACAATGCCGAAATAACAGAATTTCAGAATGTTGATGACCTATACAAGGTATTGAACTCGGGCCTTGAACTATTGGGTCATAGAGAAAAGCAGGTGTTACGCCTAAAAATTAAGGGATATAGTACCGAAGCTATCTGTGACACGCTGGAAATTAACGAAGTGAACACATGGGTAGCATTGAGCCGGGCACGCAAAAAGATAAAACACTATTTGAACGAGCACTGGTTGAATTAAACAATGCTGTATGATGCAAAACTTTTGGTTCAATCTACAATTGGTTCTATGCCGCTTTGGTATAGCGTGCTTAACCTTGTACTATAAATACAGATATCCTAAACACAAGGAACATAAATCTTAATATGATGACTGAAAAGAAACTACCGTTGCCTCCTTTTACCGAGAAGACCGCAAAAGAAAAAATACAACTAGCAGAGGATGCTTGGAACAGCCAAGATCCACAAAAAATTTCCATGGCATATTCCATGGATAGCGAATGGCGCAATCGTTCCACTTTTATCAATGGACGAGAAGAAATCCAACAGTTCCTTAAAAACAAATGGGAAAACGAACTGGATTATAAACTTAAGAAAGAATATTGGGCCCACACGGAGAACAGAATCGCCGTTAGGTTCGAGTATGAGTATCGCAATAGATCGGGGCAGTGGTATAGAGCCTATGGAAACGAGAATTGGGAATTTAACGAACACGGGCTTATGCAAAAAAGATATGCTAGTATCAATGATTATACAATTAACGAACACGAACGCTATTTATAAGCTCCGCAAAATATGAAACAGGTAATTTGACTTTCAATGAAGAGCAACTTTTAGATAGTACCACAAACGTGCCAAAGTTTGCCTCCTACGGAGTTTTTAATTTGACCGAAAAATAAAAACATTAAAACTATTTATTATGAAAACAACGATTTCAATCAAAGTTCGAAAATGTCTATTAGCTTCCATCTGTGTCCTATTATTTGGGATGGGTACAATTCGGGCGCAGTCGCACAGTTACAGTACGGACGATAGTATGATTGCCCTGGAGGGCTATAGTGCCGTGTCCTATGTTGAAAAAGGAAAAGCTGAACCGGGGAAAAAGGCTTATAAAGCAAGTTATGATGGGTTGACCTATTATTTTGTAAATCAAAAACAGTTGAAACTGTTCCAAAACAATCCCAAGAAGTACCAACCGCAATATGGTGGGTGGTGCGCCTTCGCTGTTTCGTTGGGAGGTAAATATCGTCCGAATCCCGAAAGTTTCCGTATTGTTGATGGAAAGCTTTATCTGTTTACAATAAACCCCGAGGGTGATTTTGTTAAAGTATGGGAAAAAGAGGGCAAGAGTAAGCATATTGCCCAGGCCAACAACAACTGGCAAACTATGAAAAAGTTCAAGACCTTTACCCCTTAATGATTCTCATTTAAGTTTGATTTACCAAGAAAACCGCTATACCGACATTCCAAACTCCTCTACCATAAGTCGGTAATAGCGGTTTTTATTTATGATTCCTCGTTTTCATTATAGCCAAAAAGACCAACATTGTTTTGACCTTGAAAGAACTTAGGATTGGGGAAATACCGACACCTACCTACTTAAGACAAACTCTTTAAAGAGCATTTACTCGTCAACCTAAATCATATAAATTAAGGAACCTGGTGTTTACTTCCATTTAATACTGCAGCCAAACAGTTGGATATTGAACTTTGGCAACCTCGTTGTTCTCCAACAGTGCAACCAATGCATTCGTTAGTTCTCTTCTGGAAAGTACTCCACATCGTTGCTACCAGTGGCAATAAACTGCATGCCCTCGGCTTGATAATCACAGGTTACTTCCACTAATTTATGGTTGATATGGTGGAAAAGGACAGTGGTTGCATATAAAAACAACCACAGTAACCACGTTTGACTTTAGTTATGATAGGGGTAATGGTTTTTGTGATATGGCATCAAAGAGCATGAAATCGGGAGCTTTGGTTCCTAATCCCATCATGTTGGATTGTGCTAATGCCATGATATTTGGGATTTTTGGAAATGGATAACCTGCGAATACCAATTGGGCATCCACAGGTTTGTTCTCTTTTGTCAAATGGTCCGGGCATCCTCTCTAATCGAAAGAACGAGCAAAAAACCTTGATGTTTGGGTTATAAGTCTTTGATAAGACGAATCATTTGATGGGTGAACCCCCATTCATTATCATACCAGGCCATGACCTTTAAGAGGTCGCCATCAACAACCCTGGTCATACCCAGGTCTGCTATGGACGCATAGGGACTTCCTATAATATCAGAGGAAACCAAGGGTTCCCGAGTAGTTGCAAGTACATCGCAGTATCGTTCTGTGGAGGCTTCGGCTTCCAAAATTTCATTTATCTCTTCAGGGGTCACCTTACGCTTGGTTACGAAGGTCATGTCCGATATGGAGCCGACCTTCGCAGGAACGCGTATGGCCACGCCATCGAACTTGCCCACAAATTCCGGAAGTGTTTTGGTTGTGGCAATGGCAGCGCCCGTACTGGTGGGCACTAGGTTGTCCGCAGCAGCTCTACCCATTCTATAATTTTTAGGGGAAGCACCGTCCATTAAACTTTGGGAAGCCGTATAGGAATGGATGGTGGTCATGATTGCCTTTTGGATTCCCACCGTACGACCAAGGATTTCTACAATAGGGCTGATGTTGTTCGTAGTGCAACTGGCACATGAAAAAATTGAGGTTTCCCCAACGGAAGAACTAACACCATGGACCACAGTAGGTACGTCCTGACTTTTCGTAGGGGCCGAAATCACAACAGTTTTGGCTCCTGCATTGAGATGCTTAGCTGCATCCTCACTTTGTGTAAATATGCCAGTACTTTCGATTACTACGTCCACATTAAGGTCTTTCCATGGGAGGTCTTCGGGGTTTCTTTGTTGGAAATAGGGTATCTCAGTGCCATCCACCAACAAGGTGTCTCCAGAAACGGAGACTTGGCCCTTGTATGGGCCGTAGGTACTATCGTATTTGAGTAGATAGGCCAGATTGTCGATGGGTAAAATATCATTGATGGCGACTATAGATAATCCTTCTGTCTCAAGTATCACTTTTAACGAGGCACGACCGATTCGCCCCATTCCGTTTATTGCAATTCTTTTCATTATAATTGATTTAATTTTTGTTCCAATTCTTTTATTTTTTCTTTTAAAGGGGTTACAATCTTTTCGACTTCATCGGCGGTGTAGCGCTGTACAATGTGTTGTGGGCAATTCACGTCAACGGCTTTGATTTTAATTAGTACGGCTCGCTCCAAGTTGGCAGAATAGCCTTCTACCGCCAAGGATTCCATTAGATTGCTATCCGTAGAATCCACCTGGGCCTCGCCCCATATCTTTACTCTGGTCCTTGAAGGGTAATCCATCAAAAACAGGAATACTTTTGGGTTTTCAGAAAGATTGCCGACGCTTATGAATTGTTGGTTTCCGGAAAAATCGGCAAAGGCAATCGTTTTTGGATCCAAGACTTTTAAAAAACCTGGTGCGCCTCCCCTATGCTGGATATATGGTTGCCCATCTTGATTTGAGGTACCCATATAAAAGGAATCCCGCTTTTCTACAAAATCGATTATGGGAGGCGTAAGCTCGTTTGCCCACCCTCTTTTACTTTCCATTCGGGCATATGCCTTTCTAGACCCATATACTTCTTGAAGTGCTTTGACGGCAGGGGTGAAGGCAATATCGGAGGTGTAAAGTATAGATTGCTTTTTCATACGGGGTATATTATGCATATTACTTGTATCCTTTACCCTTAGTATTGATTTTTGTAAAAACCTGACAGGGATACTACTTCTTTAATATTTTTAAGAGAGTTCAGTCTCTATAAAAAAGGTATATCCAAATAGCCCTGGATAGCCTAAAATTGAGGGAGCTCAGTAGTGCTGCTAAGATGGCTATTATGATAAAAACGATAAGCGGTGTTAGACCGATCAGATACCAAAACAGGGCCAGACTAACTATCATTTGACCTGCAGCCAAGGCATAACTCACGAACATGGCTCCGAAAAAGAAACCCGTTTCTCTTTCAAATTTATAATCACATTCGGGGCACCTATTGTTCATTTTGGGAATCATGAAGGGGACTCTCGATTTTGCGTCCTTAAATATTTTTCCATTTTCACATTTTGGACATTTACACTGTAGTATGCTTTCCACTTTTTTCATCACCGTCATAATTAGGGCTTCAAAATTCTGATTTATAGCTCAATATTTTTATGTAAGATATTCACATATATTTGTATTATTGAGACATAAGTATGAGAATCCCAGTTTTAAATATTAGGCAGTTCCATCAAGAAAAACATCTAAACGAGGTTTATGTTAATGATCTATCACAACATTTGGAATTGAATAGGGATCTTATTGATAAACCCCACAGCCATGATTTTTACCTCTGTGTCCTTTTTTTAGCAGGCTACGGAGTTCATGAAATTGACTTTAAGACCTATCCCATTTCCCCAGGAAGTATCTTCTTTTTAAAACCGGGCCAAACCCATTTCTGGAACTTTGAGACTCGACCGGAAGGATTTATATTTTTTCACTCCCAATCCTTTTATGAGTTATATTTTTTGGGTCACGGTCTTTCTTTTTTTCCGTTTTACTGTTCGCTTCAAAACCCGCCATTACTGAAGGCACCGCCAGAGATAATCAATTCATTGGCGAAAAAGTTCGAAGAGACTGCCTTGGAATTCACGGGAAATGGGATGCTGCGGGAAATGAAAATTCTTAACCTGATCAATGGAATCTATATCGAACTCACTAGATGCTATACTTCCCATACCGATTTGGATAAGTCGTTTTCCCCCGGTTACTCGGCTTTGTTGACTCGCTTGGAGGCTTTGATAGAAAAGCATTTTAGGGAAGAAAAATTGCCACAATTTTATGCAAATCGATTGAATATCACTACCAAGCACCTCAATAGAGTTGTAAAAACAACTATTAATAAGACAACAAGTGAACTGATTTCCGAAAGGGTAGTGCTGGAGGCAAAACGCATGATGGTTCACTCCCCCGTTGATTTATCTGAGGTGGCTTATGCACTTGAATTCTCCGATTATGCATACTTTTCAAAATTCTTTAAGGCAAAAACGGGTAGCACCCCAAGTGCGTTTCAAAGGTTATATCGGTAAGTCCATTAGGACTCTTCAGTGATAAATCTCCAATAATATATTTCTAAACTTCGGAAGCCACTACCTTCAATTTTCTTGCAGAAGTTGGTGATAAGGAAAATGTTGAATCTATCTTGGGCAAGGTCAAGGAGGTTCATTTATTTCAAGGGGTATTCGACTACGGCAGCCAGTATTCAATTTTAAACCTGTAACTTGTATTTCAATGGATAATCAATTTTTTATGGTCCTATCCTTTACCGAAACCTTAGGTTTCCATGTTCAAGGTTTAACCTTTCCCATGCTTGGTTAGAGCACCACTTTAAATTCAAAACATGAAAAAGATACTACTTGTAATTTTACTCCTTATAGCCATTACTATGATTTTCATTTCTATAAACTCACATATTCTTGCCCCAGGCCTTACTGGTTTGGGATTTATTCTGATCGTAATCTTATTATATAAGAATAGGTAGCCAAACTAATACCGACCGAAAAAGAACCAGTATGATCTTTGGCAGTTATAGCAGTCTATAAAAAAAATAAAACCAAAGGATAATTTGGACAATAATCAACGACCAATATAAAGAGAGATCAGTATACAATGTCCTGTAAAGAACGACAACGCTTACGGAAAGTAAACATTTAAAGAGTGAATTATGGATCCTAAAGAAATTATAACCTTTGATGCCATTGTCATTGGCTCTGGGCAAGCAGGAACCCCTTTGGTTTTTAAATTGGCATCAGAAGGTCAAAAAGTAGCGTTTATCGAAAAAGAGCATTTTGGGGGCACCTGTCTCAACAATGGTTGTACCCCGACCAAAGCCTATGTCGCCAGTGCCAGACGTATTTGGGAAGCACAGCATGGAGAAGATTTGGGGATTGACATTCCGTTGGGTGCCAAGGCCAATCTTCGTAAAATAAAAGCTAGAAAGGACACCTTGATTCAAAATTCTATAGATGGTATTATCAAAGGGGTGGAGCAAAATGAAAACATCATTTTCTTTAAAGGTGAGGCACGTTTTGAAGGTAAAAAGGTCGTAGCAGTGAACAACACATTGTTAACTGCTGAAGAAATATACATCAATGTTGGAGGGAGTCCATTTATTCCTGATGGGTATAAGGCCATCCCCTATCTTACCAATCAAAGTATATTGGAATTGGAAGAATTGCCCGAGCATTTGCTGATTATTGGTGGAAGTTATATAGGTCTGGAATTTGGCCAAATGTTTTCGCGCTTGGGCTCAAAAGTTACTATCATAGAACAAGGAGACACCATCATCGGGCGGGAAGATGAGGAAACCAGCCAAACGATCCAACAGATTATGGAAGAGGAGGGCGTGGCTTTCAGATTGGGGGCAACATGTCTTACCGCAAAAAAAAATGAGCATGGTGGTATCTCTGCACAAATCAATTGTTCCAAGGAGGGAATGGTGGAAATTGAAGGAAGTCATCTCTTGTTGGCAGTAGGTAGACGCCCAAATACAGCAAACTTGCAGCTTGAAAAGACCGCAGTAAAGACAGATGGTAAAGGATTCATTCATGTGGACGATTACTTGGAAACCAATGTGAAAGGTATTTTCGCCTTGGGCGATTGCAATGGGAAAGGAGCATTTACCCACACTGCATATAATGATTATGAGATTATCGCGGAAAATAAATTTGATGGGAAAAATAGAAAGGTCTCTGACAGGATCACAACCTACGGGCTTTATGTTGACCCACCACTTGGCAGGGTCGGCATCACCAAAAGGGAGGCCCGGCAAAAAGGGATGGATGTGCTCATAGGGCATCGCCCGTTCAGCAAAATCGCCCGAGCAAAGGAAAAGGGTGAAACCAAAGGTTATATGAGCGTGGTGGTGGATGCAAGCACCAAGAAAATATTGGGTGCAACGATACTCGGTGTGGGCGGCGATGAAATCATAAGTAGCATCATCAATATAATGTATGCGGATACAAGTTACGAAGTCATACGAGATTCCGTACAACCACATCCTACCGTTTCAGAACTCATCCCCACAGTATTGGAATCGTTGACTAAATTGTAAAGAATAATATGAAAGCCATTTGGAACAATCAGATTGTGGCCGAAAGTGCCGACACAATCATTATCGAAAACAATCATTATTTTCCACCGGAAAGTATCAATTCAACATATTTTAAGGATAGCGGCACCAGTAGCTCTTGCCATTGGAAAGGTACGGCCCATTACAAAACACTTGTGGTGGAAGGGGCGGTCAACGAGGATGCTGCGTGGTACTACCCGGAACCCTCGGCGTTGGCAAAAGGGATAGCAGGTTATTATGCTTTTTGGAAAGGAGTAAAGATTGAGGACTAATGGAGCTTAAAGTACAGTTTATAAAGACCAGAAAGAACACGGAAACTATATGTAACCCACTTCAAACAGAGGATTATGTGGTACAGCCCATGGTGGATGTATCCCCACCAAAATGGCATTTGGCACATACCACCTGGTTTTTTGAACAGTTTGTCTTGGTAAAGTATGATCCGGACTATAAGGTGTTTCATCCGGATTTTGCCTATTTGTTCAACAGCTACTACAACCATATGGGCGAAAGGACGCTTCGACAAGATCGAGGCTTTATGACCCGACCAAGTGTTGCAAAGGTTTATGAATACCGAAACTATGTCACCGCTGCCATCACGAAGGTCTTGGAAAACAATCCCAGTGATGAGGTGTTGGAATTGGTGGATGTCGGTATCAACCACGAACAACAGCATCAAGAGTTATTGGCGTATGATATCAAATACATTTTGGGAACACAGCCCACCTTTCCAAGTATCGGTGATTGTTTTATGTTGCAAGAAGAACAACAGAGCCAGCAGTGGCTCTCTTTTTCAGAAGGCCTTTATGAAATTGGCCATCAAGGAAACGGTTTTTGTTTTGACAATGAATTGCCCGTGCACAAGGTTTATGTGCAAGATTTTGACATTAGCAACAGCTTGGTCACCAATGGGGAATTTTTGGAATTCATGGAAGATGGCGGATATGGGAACTTTGATCTTTGGCATGATGAAGGCTGGCATTTTATAAGGGACAATGCGATTGAACACCCACTCTATTGGCATTTCAATGATGGAGCATGGCAACAGTACCATTTCAACGGTTTGGAAAAGTTGAACCCAGACCTGCCCGTTTCACATATTTCTATGTATGAAGCCTATGCCTTCGCCAATTGGAAAGGAATGCGATTGCCCACCGAGTTTGAATGGGAGGTTTCGGCTCAAAAGCTGCCTTGGGGACAACTGTGGGAATGGACAAATTCGGCCTATTTGCCCTATCCGGGATTCACCCGTGCCGAAGGTGCACTTGGCGAGTACAATGGTAAGTTTATGCTCAACCAAATGGTCTTGCGAGGTGCTTCGGTGGCCACGCCCGAAGGTCACGAAAGGGGCACATACCGTAATTTTTTCCACGCATCTAGCCGATGGATTTTTTCTGGAATACGACTGGTGAAACAATAATTTGAAATGGGGGAATTTTTTGAACATGTAAAGGAGGGGCTCAGCAAAACACCGAAAGAAATCTCCTCTCGCTATTTTTATGATGCCAAGGGAGATGCATTGTACCAAGACATAATGCAGTTGCAGGAATATTATCTTCCCGGTTGCGAAATGCAGATTATAGAAAACAAAAGTAATCAGATTGCCCAAGACATCTCCGCGCGACATTCGTGTTTGCAAATCGTGGAACTAGGGGCAGGTGATGGTTCAAAAACCAAGTATATGCTCAAGCAGTTCCAACCCTATTTCAGTTCTTTGGAATATATTGCCATGGATATCTCGGAGAATGTTTTGGATATCAATGAAGCGGAAATCAGAAGTGAAATTGGACAAATAGGGTACAACGGTGTCGCCGGTGATTATTTTGAAACTTACCAATCCCTGTCCGCAACATCCAGTGGAAGGTTGGTCTTGTTTTTGGGAGCGAATATCGGTAATTATAGCACTGAAGAAGTAATCGACTTTTTCAAGTTCGTCCAGTCCAAACTCAACGGGGATGATTATTTTTTAGTAGCCTTTGACCTTGTTAAGGATCCAAGAAAAATTCAAGCCGCTTACGATGACAGCAAAGGCATTACCAAACAGTTTAACCTTAATTTATTGGAAAGGATGAACCGAGAGTTGGGTGCAAATTTTGACATCCAAAATTTTGATCATTTTCCATTTTATGATCCGTTAACAGGTATTGCCTCCAGTCAAATTATAAGTATGAAAAAGCAGACCGTGGAGTTTTCTGATGGTTTTTCTGTTACTTTTGACCTTTTTGAAGCGATACATACTGAAATTTCCAAAAAGTTTTTTTGGAGTGATATAGAGGAAATCGCCAAGGAGTCGAAAATGTATATCGAACAGACTTACTTTACCCCAAACAAAGGATACACTTTTGTATTGTTTCGGGGCAAATAGTGCTCAATTATCATTTTTGATAGTTGTAAAAACCTCTTATCTATCTCCAATAAACTTCATAACAAATGGTTTTGTACAAATACTGTTTTATCATCTACAGCTATCGATTTTTCGATAATATGGCTTTTTGATTTTATAATCTCACCATCTTTTCCCAACGCCTTTCTTTCGTTTTTTAAAATTCTCAATGATCAAAGCAATGAATTTAAACACCCACCTGTATGTCTTCAAACGAATTAGGCCCTAAAGGATCAGTTCAACATTTTGATGGAAAACAGAATGGGTTTAAATTCATATTTAAAACAGAAAGTAATTCAGAAGAGTTTTTATTTATTAGAGAAAACCTTAATGAGAATAAGGTTACATCCGCATACGGAAAGTTTTGTGTGAAATAACGTATTAAAAACACCTTCGGAGAAAGGTGCCCTTAAAATGTTAACCAAGATGGAACAAAATCAAGAAAATTGATTTGTTGTCCGTATAACGGAATATCATGATTTACAGAACGTATATCTACAGGATTAAAACTTTTTTGATCTCCTGTTTGTTCTAATTTATACTAATGTAAAACCATTTTCTGAAAGTTTAAATAAATGTTAGAATGTAAACTATTTTTTAGTAAGGGGGAATGAACTTTAACAAACCAGTGGATTCATTTCACTATAAAAGTTCAATAAAACAGTGCCTTAAAAACAAAGGTATTGAAGTAGAATCGATATAATGGCGAACGCAACGAAGTGGAGTGCTGCAAGCCCCAAATCTTGCCAAACTAACCTCACTGAGCGAGGCAATTATATCTATTAATCCGGTATACTCTTCTCAACATTCGAAGTGATCCAATGGTCTGTTGGCCTCAATTTTATATCGTTCCAATCTCCATTCCGTTATTATAAGCTTTAGATTGCTTTTCCATAGGTGCGATTTTGTTTTTTAGTGAAATTGCGTCAATTTTTTCGTCAAAAATTCCCAGTGTTTACTGGGCCTGCCAAAGGGTTTACTGTAGATTTCGGAAAAGTCTACTGTAGCCCCAGATTTTGCAAAGTATTCCAAAATCATTTTAATTAACTGGTTTTCAATTTGTTGAAGACCCGAAAACAACCGTGATGGCGCATTTTGCGCATCACCCTCTTGCTATTCGTTTTTTCACGCGAGCGTGAAAACCCAAATACCTTTCTTTAGAGTATAGAGTATCAATTAACTAAGTGGTAGTTGTTTCCTTGGAGCTGTTAATTGAACTTATCTTTCCGAACACTATAAAAAATGATGGGAACCAAGTGGAAAAGTCGAAGGTGAGACTTAGGACCTAAATTATTTTTTATTTTGGACGTGCTTCTTTTTTAGTTGGGTACTTTGATTTTTTTAGCTTGGATCTAAGCAGTTGCATATCATTGCTGACCTTCTTTTCAATAACGCGTGCATAAATCTGAGTCGTTGCCAATTTGGTATGGCCAAGCATTTTTGACACTGTCTCAATGGGAACACCATTTGACAATGTCACGGTCGTTGCAAAGGTGTGGCGAGCCATATGGAAGGTAAGATTCTTTTTGATCTTGCACAGGTCAGCAATCTCCTTTAGGTAGCTGTTTAATTTTTGGTTGGATATTTTAGGTAATAAAGTACCCGTTGCTTTTGTTCTTGCATGTCCAAAGTATTTATTTACAAGAGAAAGCGGGACATCCAATAAGGGGAGTTCATAGGGAACTCCGTTTTTGTTTCGTTTTGCGGTTATCCATTTATTCCCATCAATCCCGATGACAAGATTTTTATGGGTCAGTTGTATTATGTCTCCATAGGGAATTCCGGTATAACAACTAAAAAGAAAAAGGTCTTTTACAATTTCAAGACGCTCGCATGCAATTTCTAAATGAACAATGCTCTTAAGTTCTTCCTCGGTCAGAAATTCCCTCTGCCTTTTTTCCATTTTAGGGGTAAATTTTTTAAATGGGTCGTCTTTCAACCAATCCAGTTCAACTGCCAACTTTATTTGTTTTCTAAAACGTTGGATATGTTTCATTACAGCATTGTTGGCAATAGACTTTCTGTAATGTTTCTTTGGGTCATAAGCGCGCAGGAAGCTCTCCAATCTCAAAAGGAAAGGGTAATCAAGCTCGTGTAACGGATAATCATTTTTATTGTATTGTTCTTTGATGAACTCAAGGACATACTTTTGATTGGTTCTGTAATGGCAAAGGGTTTTGGGAGCCAATTTTTCCTTGTTGGTCTCATTGTGGAATTCAAAGACCTCGCTCAAATAACGTACCTTTTGGTTCTCACCGAGATAATGGGATTTTATCTTTTCCACGGTAACGAGACCATGGGCTGCCTTCAGTTCCCGGTACAGTTGGAAAATATCCATTCTGACCTCCTCCAGGTATTCGTTCAAGTATCTGACGGATGCTTTGGTGCCCTTGGCACGTTGTTTTTTTGAGTCCCAACTGTTGACATTCAGTTTTTTCTTCAGGCTGATGTTGGCCTTTTTGCCGTTAAGACTGATTCGGGCGTAAAGATTTGCTTCATTATTGGCATTTGCTCGTTGGGCGTATTGCCAAATTAGGATGGAAAATGTGTTGGTCGATCTCATAGAGAGGAGTTTTTAATTAAACAATCTGCTACGAAAGTCAAATCAACCATACAGTCAAATCGTCCGATTTTCAATGCCAAAATTTCATGTTGACGAATTGAAAAACCTATGTTGACGATTTGTGAACTCTTTTAAACCATATTATATCAAATTAAATGATATGCCAAAAAATGCAAAATCCTGTAAATCAGTTAGATTACAGGATTTTGATGTCTTATGATTTGTTAAAAAGTGACCTGACTGGGGCTCGAACCCAGGACCCTCTCCTTAAAAGGGAGATGCTCTACCAACTGAGCTATCAGGTCTTCAAGTTGCGCCTAGCTGTTTGGCTAAGCGGGTGCAAATATAACATCAATAATCTATTTTCCAAGGTGAATTAATGATAAATTTGTGTTTTTTTGAAATCGGGTAAAATTCTTGAATATGAAAATTGTTTTAGTGGGATATATGGCAAGTGGAAAGTCAACTGTTGGACGATTGTTGGCCAGACATTTAGGGGTGCAGTTCATCGATTTGGATAATTATATTGAGGCGAATCAAAAAAAAACCATCAAAAGTATTTTTTCTGAAAAAGGAGAAGTTTTTTTTAGAAAGTTGGAGTATCAAATGCTAGCTGAGGTTTTGGAAAAAGAAGAATCCATTATTCTTTCAACAGGAGGGGGAACTCCATGTTACGGGACCAATATGGAAACGATATTGAATCAATCGGACCATTCCATTTATCTTGATGTGAATATTCCCAACTTGGTCCAGAGAGTTTCAAAAGAAAAGGAAAACCGTCCGTTGGTAAAAAATATTCCGGGTGAGGAACTTCCTGAATTTATTGGAAAACATCTTTTTGAACGAAGACCTTACTATTTGCAGGCAAAACACATTTTGGATTGTAACGTGGCAGATGCGGAAACAGTAGTGGAAAACATAAAAGAACTACTCTAAGTAAACTGCATTGTTCTTTGGTTCAAAGTCTACCTTAATGTGTTCGTTCAGCGATGTGGAGAGCGATATACCCTTAAAATCTGCCTTTATGGGATACTTTTTATGGTTTCTATTGACCAGCACAGCTGTTTTTAACTGTTTGATAGGTGTTTTAAGAAAGTGGTGGGTGCCATAGATCAATGTGGTGCCCGAGTTCAATACATCATCCACCAATACAATGGATTTGTTTTTATATTCTTCCTCCGAAAGCGATGTGCTCACTCCGCTTTCCAAAGGATTCTTTTTGTCCATATCCACCTTGCACAAAATAATTTGGGCATCGGTTATCTTTTTAAGGACAGCGATGATTTTCTTGGCAAAGCTTTCACCCCCGCCATTGATGCCGGCAACCACTATCTCCTTTTCGTCCACATTGGTCTCATATATCTGGTATGCAATGCGTTTTATTATGTGCTGTATTTGTTCGTGGGTAAGAATACGGTTTATCATAGTGTTTGATAGTTCTTTCAAAGATATAAAATGGTTTATTCCGATTCGTCCAAAAAATCGTCCAAATCCCGACGGTCTTTTTTTGTTGGACGCCCCAACCCTTTTTTTCGATAATGTTTTTTTGCATATTGGAGCAGTTCGTTGTGTTCAAACGCTTCTTTGGGCGTGGTATCCTTTCGGTAGATGTCAACCAATTTGGCCCCGACACGGCTTTCCGGAACGTCCAAAACGGTGAGCTGGTAATCAATTTGGTTTTTTCGTACCACAATTTTGTCCATAGGGTAAACATCTCGGGAGGGCTTTACAGCACTACCGTTTACTTTTACATGTCCTTTTTTTACCACGTTGGATGCAATACTTCTTGTTTTAAAGTATCTGGTGCACCAAAGGTACTTGTCTATTCGCATGGTCTTCGCAAATCTTTGTTAATGGGCGGAACAAAAATAATGGAAAATTGTATCTTGCGCGCCTAAATAAGAGACTTGATGAAGTACGGAGTTTTAGTTTTCATATGTTTTGCAGTTACATTACTGTCTTGTAGAAATGATGACGATGGCGGTCCTGAGCCCATACCACCAAGCTTGCTGAGCGAGGTGGCACCAGAGGATGATGAGAAGATCAGGGAATTTTTGAACACGCACTTTTACAACTATGAAGATTTTGAGACCCAGCCTGAAGGTTTTGATTACAAAATTGTAATAGATACTATTGCCGGGGAGAATGCCGACAAAAGGCCTATGATGGAGGATGCCAAGACAATGAAGTTTAATGTTTCTTCCAGTCATTTTGGACTTAGTGCGGAAGAAGAAAATATTGAACATACATTATATTATATCGAAGCAAAGAAAGGTGGAGGCGGAAGTCCAACCTATGCAGATTCCACTTTGGTTAGGTACCAAGGGTTTTTATTGGATGGGACCCAATTTGATGAGAGTAAAGATTTTTCTTGGACTGATATATCAAGAATAGCCGCAAGAGGTTTTGCGGATGGTTATGCTCAATTGAGTGCAGGAACATCGGATCAAATCGTTGAAAATGGGGATGGAACTTACAATATTAATAACAGTGGTATTGGCCTAGTAATCATGCCATCTGGTATGGCATATTTCAATAGGTCTCCCTCGGGCTTAATTCCAACATATTCAGTTTTAATGTTTCAAATTGAACTTGGATTGTATGTAGAAGGTACCGACCATGATAATGATGGTATTCCTTCCGCTCAAGAAGATTTGAATGGTAATGGATTTTTAGGTGATGATAATACAGATGGCGATGACGAACCATTTAACACGCCTCCAAGGCCAAATTATCAAGATCCAGACGATGATGGTGATGGTATTTTGACACGGGAAGAAATTATAGTAGAGAATGGAGAAATAACTTTTCCCGATGCTGACGGTGATGGCGTTCCTGATTATTTGGACCCAGACAACTAATTGAAAAAAAGTATATAAAACTAAAAAGGTCTAAAAAGTAAGGCGATGTCATATTGAGCTTGTCGAAATATTTTCAACTTACTGATAATCAATATCGGTTTCGACGGGCTCAACCTGACAAATCAAGTTATGAAGACTTTTTAGACCTCTTGTATTTATTAAATAAATTATAAGCTACAATTTAAGCGAAAGTGCAAAAATAATCTGCGAAGGTCTGGAATCTACTCGACCAGATACATCGGTGATATTGTCGCCAATAATTTCTGCTTCGTTCTCAGAGAATCCTCTTTCGTACCTTACGTCCAATCCCAGTCTTCCGAGATTTACACCTACGCCCGCATTCAATCCCACGGTAAAGTCGTTTTCTACATCTTCGACCGTCAAACCTTCCAAATCGTTCTTAAGGGTATATTGGAATGCAGGACCTGCAAAAATATGCAGGGGTCCAATCAATTTATACCCCAAAAGTACGGGCATGTCCAATTTGGACACATCGTAATCTTGTGAATCACCATCAATATCGTAGGAACTCTTTGTTTTGGAATACACCAGTTCGGGTCTTAGATAAATCTTAGGGAAATCCAATTTACCCCAGAAACCAAAATGATAACCTGCTTTACCGCTGGCACCTTCGACGATATCTTGACCGCCATCACCAACAGAACTGATCAAATCTCCATTTTTATTGTAAGATAAACCAGCTTTGACTCCAAAACCTGAGCCGCTTTGTGCCATGGCAGAAGAACCGATTAGGGCAAATGCTACTACTAGAAAAGTTTTTTTCATAAAAGTGTTCTTTTTAAAAGGTTGAAATACCTCCCAAAAGAGGTACCTGAAACTATTTACGTTTCAACACTTTTAAAACGGCCTTTTCTATGGCTTTATTGTTCAAACCGTACTTCTCCATTAACTGTTCGGGCGTTCCACTTTCACCAAAGGTGTCCTGGGTTGCCACAAACTCTTGAGGGGTAGGGTGGTGGCTTGCCAATACACGGGCAACACTTTCTCCAAGTCCTCCTAAATAATTGTGTTCTTCGGCGGTAACTACACACCCCGTTTTCTTTACGGAGTCCAAAATAGCTTTGTCATCCAAAGGCTTTATGGTGTGTATATTGATTACCTCTGCAGAAATTCCTTGGCTCTCCAACGTTTCTGCCGCAAGTAGCGATTGCCACACCAAATGTCCTGTGGCAATAATGGTCACATCGGTCCCCTCATTGAGCATTAGAGCTTTGCCAATTTCAAATTTTTGGTCCACTGGTGTAAAGTTGGCTACCTTAGGGCGTCCAAAACGTAGGTAAACCGGTCCGTGGTGCTCTGCAATGGCAATGGTAGCTGCTTTGGTCTGGTTAAAATCACATGGATTGATGACCGTCATACCAGGCAACATCTTCATCAAACCGATATCTTCCAAAATTTGGTGGGTGGCACCATCTTCACCCAAGGTCAATCCAGCGTGCGAAGCACATATTTTTACGTTTTTACCCGAATATGCAATGGATTGACGGATTTGATCGTACACACGGCCCGTGGCAAAATTTGCAAAGGTTGAAGCAAATGGGATTTTTCCCCCAATGGTCAAACCTGCGGCTATGCCCATCATATTGGCTTCTGCAATACCTACTTGGAAGAACCGCTCTGGATTTTCCTCGATAAACGTGTCAATCTTTAATGATCCAACAAGGTCGGCACATAACGATACCACATTGGGATTGGTTCTTCCCAGTTCTGTCATTCCCGCTCCATATCCGCTGCGGGTGTCTTGTTTTCCTTGATCTGTATATTTAGTCATTGTCTTTTATTCTAAGATTAGTAATCGCCTAAAGTCTCCGGGTTCTGTTCCAATGCGGTGGCCAATTGTTCATCGCTCGGAGCTTTCCCGTGCCATGCATGCGTGTGCATCATAAAGTCTACGCCATTCCCCATTTCGGTGGTCATTACAATACAAACAGGTTTTCCTTTGCCCGTTCTGCTTTTTGCTTCGTTCAAGCCAGCGATAACTTGCTTTAGGTCGTTTCCGTTTTCAATTTCCAGGACATCCCATCCAAATACTCGGAATTTCTCGGCAACATCACCAATAGGAAGCACATCTTCGGTGGCGCCGTCAATCTGTTGGCCATTGCGGTCCACTGTGGAAATCAAATTATCCACCTTGTTACCAGCAGCGTACATTATTGCCTCCCAGTTTTGGCCTTCTTGCAATTCACCATCCCCATGAAGACTGAACACCAAATGATCGTCACCGTTCAATTTTTTGGCAAGTGCTGCACCGATGGCTACCGACATTCCCTGTCCCAATGAGCCTGATGCCACACGTACTCCGGGCAATCCCTCGTGGGTCGTGGGGTGTCCCTGTAATCTGGAATCTATCAATCTAAAAGTGTTCAATTCCTCAATTGGGAAATAACCTCTTCGGGCTAAAACACTGTAAAAAACCGGAGAAATGTGTCCGTTGGACAAGAAGAAGAGATCTTCTCCGATTCCATCCATATCAAACCCATCCTTTAAATCCATTACTTCGTTGTAGAGTGCTACAAAAAACTCGGTACAGCCCAAAGAACCTCCTGGGTGACCCGAATTTACCTTGTGGACCATTCGTAAAATGTCCCTTCTTACCTGTACTACCAGGTCCTGTAATTCTTGCGTGTTCGGCATCGTGTCAATAATTTTGATACCAAATGTAATTGCATTATTCGTAGAAAACAAGTGTTTAAAATACATTTATTAACCGTCTTGGTTTCGGAAACTTTATTTTTTTGTTAAGGAACAACGAAACAGAGTTGGTTATATTTGCGGTTCTAAAACGAACAATTGGATTTTACCTTAGTACAAAAGGACAACAAAAGCAAAGCCAGGGCGGGGAAATTGACCACTGACCATGGCTCTATCGAAACTCCGATATTTATGCCCGTGGGCACGGTGGCCTCGGTAAAAGGGGTTCACCAAAGAGAGTTGAAGGATGAAATAAATCCCGATATTATTTTAGGAAACACCTATCATCTTTTTTTAAGGCCTGGAACTGGAATTCTACAAGAAGCCGGGGGACTCCATAAATTTATGGGTTGGGACCGCCCCATTTTGACGGATAGTGGCGGGTATCAAGTCTACTCATTGTCTGATAACAGAAAGATTAAGGAAGAAGGCGTAAAGTTTAAATCCCATATTGATGGATCTCGTCACTTTTTTACTCCGGAGAACGTGATGGAAATACAACGCACCATCGGCGCGGACATTATTATGGCCTTTGATGAGTGTACTCCGTATCCCTGCGATTACCAGTATGCCAAGCGCTCCATGCACATGACGCATAGGTGGTTGGACAGATGCATCAACCATTTGGAGAAGCTTCCCTATACCTACGATTATTCTCAAACTTTTTTCCCGATTGTACAAGGATCCACTTATAAAGATTTGAGGAGGCAATCCGCAGAATATATTGCATCATCAGGTGCGGAGGGGAATGCCATTGGTGGACTTTCCGTAGGGGAGCCTGCCGAGGAAATGTACGAAATGGCCGAGATTGTATGTGATATTTTGCCAGAGGACAAACCAAGATATTTGATGGGCGTAGGCACCCCGATCAATATTTTGGAGAATATTGCGTTGGGAGTGGATATGTTCGATTGTGTGATGCCCACCCGTAATGCACGAAACGGAATGCTGTTCACGGCACACGGGACCATCAACATCAAAAACAAAAAATGGGAGAACGATTTTTCCCCAATTGATGAAATGGGAATAACCTTTGTGGATACCGAATATTCCAAGGCGTATTTACGTCATTTGTTTGCCGCTAACGAATATTTGGGCAAGCAAATTGCCACTATCCACAACCTTGGTTTTTATTTATGGTTGGTGCGTACAGCTAGAGAACGTATTTTAGCCGGAGACTTTTTGGAGTGGAAGACCAAAATGGTCAACCAAATGGATAAAAGACTATAATGTTTACCATACTCGATAGATACATTTTAAAACGGTACCTGATCACCTTTATGGGAATGCTCTTGTTGTTTGTTCCTATCGGGATCATGGCCAACTTGGCAGAGAAAATCGGCAAGATTATCGACAATGAAGCTCCATTGGCCGAAGTAATCGCATTCTATGGTAACTTTACTTTGGTTATCGGGAATTTGTTACTGCCCATTTTTCTTTTCCTATCCATTATATTTTTTACATCCAAACTGGCCAGTAATACAGAGATTGTCGCTATTTTGAGTTCTGGCGTGTCTTTTGGGCGGTTTTTACGACCCTATTTTGTGGGAGCGACCATGGTTGCCATCCTAATCTTTATGATGGGTATGTTCATTGTGCCCCATGCCAGTATCGGGTTTAACGAGTTTGAGTACAAATACTTTAAAAAAGGTAAACAGACCAGGGTTACGGAGAATATCTTTAACCAATTGAATGAGAGCGACTATATCTACGTGAGTAGTTTTGACCCCAACCGCCAAATAGGTTACAATTTTACCTACGAACATTTTGATTCTATAGGCAAGTTGGATTATAAAATTTCAGCCAGTAATATTCGATGGGTAGCGGATGATAGTATTTATCGGTTGACCAACTATGAAAAACGAAAGATCAGGAACGAAACCGAATATATCAATGCAAAGCGCAGGCTGGATACAGTTTTCTCCTTCCAAATTGATGACCTTACCCCAGTTTCCTATGTGGCGGAGACCAAAAACCTTTTTGAACTCAACGATTTTATCGAGGATCAACGTAGAAAGGGCGCATCCAACATCAATGCCTACGTCTTGGTAAAATATAAACGATGGGCCTTGCCCATTGCGGCATTCATACTTACCGTAATCGCGGTTGCCGTATCCTCTATGAAGCGTAGAGGTGGAATGGGCCTTAATTTGGCCTTCGGTATCGGTGTTGCCTTTGTGTATATATTTTTTGATAAAGTGTTTGGTACCTTGGCGGAGCAATCCGGCTTTTCGCCCTTATTGGCCGTAGTAATACCCAACCTTATTTTTGGTGTTTTTGCCGTTTATATGCTCATGAAAGCCAAGCGATAATTCATCAATAATCATGTATATTGTTGACCATAAAAGACTTGTATATTTCATGGGAGTATCCCATAATGTTATATATTTGTCCCCATTGTTTTTCGTGAAAATAAAAGACTTCCCATGGAATATCTAGAATTTGAACTCCCCATCAAAGAACTTGAAGAGCAACTTCAAAAATGTATGGTAATTGGGGAAGAAAGTGATGTGGACGTTACAGAAACGTGTGCACAAATCGAAAAAAAACTTGCACAGACACGCAAGGATATCTATAAAAACCTTACCGCTTGGCAAAAAGTACAATTGTCAAGACATCCCAGCCGTCCCTATACCATGGATTACATCAATGCCATTTGTGGAGATACCTTCTTGGAGCTCCATGGAGACAGAAATGTAAAGGATGACAAGGCTATGGTGGGTGGACTTGGGAAAATTGGAGACCAAAGCTATATGTTTATTGGTCAGCAAAAAGGATACAACACCAAAACCCGCCAGTACCGTAATTTTGGCATGGCAAACCCTGAAGGTTACAGAAAAGCACTTCGTTTGATGAAGTCCGCGGAAAAATTCAAGATACCCGTTGTCTGTTTTGTGGATACTCCAGGCGCTTACCCAGGTATTGAAGCAGAGGAACGCGGTCAAGGAGAGGCCATTGCACGTAATATTTTGGAAATGACGCGGCTTAAAGTACCGATTATTGTAATAATTATCGGAGAAGGAGCCTCAGGAGGTGCTTTGGGCATTGGAGTGGGAGATAAGGTACTAATGTTGGAAAACACGTGGTACTCCGTAATATCTCCGGAATCTTGTTCTTCTATACTTTGGAGGAGCTGGGAATACAAAGAACAGGCTGCCGAATCACTAAAATTGACCGCTACCGATATGAAAAAACAGGGATTGGTCGATGAGATTGTGAAAGAACCTTTGGGTGGTGCACATACCAATAGGGCAAAAACGTTTGAAACGGTCGCGAACAAAATTTCTTCTCATTTTGAAGAACTCAAAAAGTTATCACCAAAAGAATTGGTGAAAACCCGTATGGAAAAATATGCGGATATGGGTGTTTTCAGCGAATAAATCTTGTTTTTCAGGGGTTCATCTTTTTCATTAGGTTATATCCTTGATTTTTTTTATGTTATTAACAGGTATTTGAAGTTATCAACATCCAAATTGTTGAGTACCTGTGGAAATCGTATCCGTCTAAATTAAAGTTAACTAAAGGTTAATTAGCTACTTTCGCATTCATGGAAAAACCTAGCCCCATCGCAGGACATCGTGTGGACAAATCCGCCCTCATCAATCTTGAAAAAGGTAAAATACCACCTCAAGCAGTTGATTTAGAGGAAGTTGTGCTGGGAGCTATGATGATTGACAAAAAGGGTGTAGATGAGGTTATCGATATTCTTCATCCCGATGTTTTCTACAAGGATTCCCATAAATATATTTACGAAGCCATTTTCAATTTGTTCGAAACTTCTGAACCGGTGGATTTATTAACTGTTTCTGCACAATTGAAGAAGGATGGCAAGCTAGAAGCGGTCGGAGGTGATTTTTATTTGATAAAACTCACCCAAAAAGTAGCTTCATCGGCACATATTGAGTTTCACGCTAGAATTATTCTTCAAAAATACATTCAACGAAGCCTGATAAAAATATCCAACGATATTATTGAGGAGGCTTACAGCGATGCAACCGACGTTTTTGACCTTTTGGACAATGCGGAGGCAAAATTGTACGAGGTTACCCAAGGAAATCTAAAACGTTCTGCCGAAACTGCCCAGAATTTAGTGATTCAGGCGAAAAAACGAATTGAGGAAATTTCCAATAAGGAAGGATTGAGCGGGATACCATCTGGTTTTGATAAGTTGGACAGACTTACTTCCGGTTGGCAGCCGAGTGACTTGATCATTGTGGCGGCACGTCCAGGTATGGGTAAAACCGCGCTAACACTTTCCATGGCACGTAATATCGCGGTAAACTCGGAAATTCCTGTGGCATTCTTCTCTTTGGAGATGTCATCTGTACAGTTGATTACCCGTTTGATTTCTTCAGAAACCGGGCTGTCTTCGGAAAAACTAAGGACCGGAAAACTCGAAAAACACGAATGGGAGCAATTAAATGTTAAGGTGAAGACCTTGGAAAAAGCGCCATTGTTTATTGACGATACCCCATCACTTTCCATTTTTGACTTGCGGGCCAAAGCAAGACGATTGGCCTCACAGCACAACATCAGGCTTATCGTAATTGATTATTTGCAATTGATGACCGCAGGGGGAAGCCAAAAAGGAGGGAACCGTGAACAGGAAATCTCTACCATTTCAAGGAACTTAAAAGCATTGGCCAAGGAGCTCAATGTTCCTGTAATCGCACTTTCTCAGCTTTCGAGGGCCGTTGAGACCCGTGGAGGTAGCAAGCGACCTATCCTTTCGGATTTGAGGGAATCTGGAGCGATTGAACAGGATGCAGATATTGTTTCCTTTATTTACAGGCCGGAATATTATAAAATTGACGAGTGGGACGATGAGGAGCGCACACCCACACAAGGTCAAGCAGAGTTTATAGTAGCTAAGCACCGTAACGGAGGTTTAGAAAATATTAGGTTAAAATTTGTGGGTGCTCTGGGTAAATTTGATAACTTGGATGACTTTGATTCCCCATTCGAATTCCAATCGAAGATGAATGCGGACGAAGAAAATCCCTTTGCAACACCAAACCTTCCGAGTACGGATGATGCATTTGGTAGCGCAATGAACAGTGATGATGACCCAGATGATAATGATGTACCTTTTTAAATTATTCCAAGTAATGTCACCTCGAGCGAAGTCGAGAGGTCTCTTTTTTATTACACTCTTATTTTCCTTACAATCTTTTGCTTCCGTAATCTTGATACCTATGGATGATGAGGGACAAAAAAATCATTTAAAAGCTTACGGGATTACCTATTGGGTACTTGCCAAACAGCAAAAAGTACAATGGCTGCTCAACTATCGAGGCGGTTCATTTATGCTGCCCGATGGCGATGCAATTCGCAAAGAATGTCAAATCCGGGGCGTTTCTTTTGAAGTGCTTTCGGATGGCCAAGCAGCTCAAATTTTGGAGGATATCAGCAGTCCGTCCCAAAATCAAGATGCCATTATTCTGGAAAAAGCCCCCAAGATTGCCGTGTATTCCCCAAAGGGGAACCAACCTTGGGACGATGCCGTGACCATGGTGCTAACCTATGCGGAAATCCCTTATACCACTATTTACGACACCGAAGTATTGGGCGACAAATTGGCGCTATATGATTGGTTGCACTTGCACCACGAAGATTTTACTGGGCAGTACGGGCGTTTTTATGGGCATTACCGAGCTGCTCCTTGGTATATTGAAGACAAAGCCAATGCAGAAGCACTTGCTCAAAGCTTGGGCTATTCCAAAGTGTCCGAGGAGAAATTGGCCGTAGCACTAAAAATCAGGAATTATGTGATTGGAGGTGGTTTTATGTTCGCCATGTGTTCCGCAACCGATAGTTTTGATATTGCCTTGGCCGCTGAGAAGGTGGATATTTGTGAGCCTATGTTCGATGGTGACCCTTCGGATGCGAACTATCAGGCCAAACTGGATTTTAGCAATACGTTTGCCTTTACCAATTTTACCTTGGAACGCAATCCCATCCGGTATGAGTTCTCATCCATCGATATGACGAACAAAAGAGCAAATGTTCCCAAGGAGTCGGATTATTTTTCTTTGATGGAATTTTCGGCCAAATGGGACCCAGTACCCACAATGTTGACGCAAAACCATACCAGTCTGGTCAAAGGATTTATGGGGCAGACCACGGCCTATACACGTAATCAAATAAAACCTACGGTAATGGTGTTGGGCGAAAACAAAATCAATGGGGAGGCCAGATACATCCATGGTATCAAAGGAAAGGGCTTCTTTACCTTTTATGGAGGTCACGACCCTGAAGATTATCAGCATAGGGTGGGGGACCCCAAAACGGAACTGGACCTTCATCCAACCTCACCGGGGTACCGATTAATTTTGAACAACGTCTTGTTTCCCGCTGCTCGCAAAAAGAAACAGAAGACCTAAGTCAAGTGTTCTTTAAAGAAATCGATGGTTCTTTTCCAAGCCAAATCGGCTGAAGCTTTATCAAAACGTGGTGTGGTATTGTTGTGGAACCCGTGGTTGACATCAGGGTAAAAATGAACCTCGTATTCTTTGTCGAGTTCTTTCAGTTTGGCTTCATAATCTTCCCATCCGGCATTTACTCTTTCATCCAATCCCGCATAATGAATCAATAAAGGCGTATTGATCTGTACCACTTCTTCATCTGCGGGTTGACTGCCATAAAACGGAACGGCTGCGGCCAAATCGGGAACTTTTACGGCCATCATATTGGAAATCCATCCACCAAAACAAAATCCGACCACACCTACCTTGCCATTGCAATCCTCATGATTTTTAAGATAATCATAGGCGGCGATGAAATCTTCCAGCATTTCATTGCGGTCCCTTTGCCTTTGCAGTGTTCTGCCCTCATCATCATTACCGGGATAACCACCTAGTGGTGTCAAAGCATCTGGCGCCAATGAAATAAATCCTGCTTTGGCAGCTCGTCTTCCCACATCTTCAATATAAGGGTTGAGGCCTCGGTTTTCGTGCACGACCACGACACCGCCCATTTTGCCTTTACTATCTTTTGGTTTGGATAACAATCCTTTGATTTCACCACCACCTTTCGGCGAATTGTAGGTGATAAAATTGGAATCCAAATCGGGATCGTTGGGTGATACCAGCAGAGTGTCCTTATAATTGGGCATAATAAAGCTCATCAAGGAAGCCATGGTAATACCCCCAACGGCATACACCGAGAGTTTTTCCATAAACTCCCTTCGGTCCAATTGGTTGTGGGCGTATTTGTCGTAAAGGTCAAAGACTTCTTGTTTGATCTGTTCTTTTTTTACGGGTACCATAGTAGTGTTGCTTTTGTGTTTTGCCTTTTAAGGTACAAATTTTACAAAAGCAAATAACTCAGGATAAGACAAATGGATAGGATATTGTTGCTAAATCAACTTCTCCAAAACCCGCTCTACACCGAAATCGTCATTACTGTGGGTGCTGAATTTGGCTGTTTTTAGCACGTTGGGATGGGCATTGGCCATGGCAAAGCTATAATCGGAGAGCTGTAACATCTCTAAATCGTTGTTGTAATCGCCAAAGACCATAATTTCGTTGGATGCAATTTGATAGTCGTCCATCACTTTTTTAAGTGCATACCCTTTATGAGCATTCAAATCGGAGACATCTACCCAGTTGGCTCCTGAGACCTTTACCTTCAAATCACCTTCCAAATGTTTTACGTGGGGGTATATATGCTTCTCGGAATTTTCAAAATGGTAAATGGCTATTTTTAGCACTTGCTCGTTAACCTGTTTTTGGTCTTCAACAATCTCAAACTCGGAATAATATTCACGGAGCATTTCCAAGAATTCGTTGGAATCTCCTCCAACATAGGCATTGTTTTGGCAACAGAGTACAGGGTGTACATTATCCAATGGACGTACGGTATCTAGAATACGAAGTACTTCCGATTTATTGATGGGTGTGGTAAGTAGGGTTTCCTCTTGTTTTCTGATCAATGCTCCATTTTCTGCAATGACCAAGATTTCATTTTTGATGGACTCCAATTTATCGACCATGCTATGGTACTGTCTTCCACTTGCGGCAACAAATGCAATGTTTTTCTTTTTGAGTTCTTCGTAGATTTCAAAAAATCGGGGGCTTACTTCATGTTTGGAGTTCAACAACGTTCCATCCATATCGGTAACCACCATTTTTATCTGAGATAGGTCCATGCAAAGTAATTAAGTTGCAAAGTTATTTGTTATTGACCGAACTGAACCCTTGTTTTGGTAAACTTTATATTAATTTCGTTGGCAAAGATTTTCTTGTACATGAATTTTTATCAGAAAGAAATACAATTACGATCCTATTCAAGAGGGTTTCATTTGATTACCGACACGGTTATTGATGCATTGCCAGAAATTCGAAAAATCAAAACCGGGTTTCTTCAAGTGTTTATTAAACATACTTCGGCCAGCTTGACCATTAATGAAAATGCAGACCCAACGGTACGAACGGATTTTGAGAGCCATATCAACAAAATGGTTCCTGAAAATGCACCGTATTATGTACACAATTACGAAGGTCCGGACGATATGCCTGCCCACATCAAAGCTTCATTGATGGGAGCTTCGATTCAGGTACCGATTACTCAGGGCAGTTTGAATATGGGGATTTGGCAAGGGATTTATCTATGCGAGCATCGAAATCATGCTTCAGGTAGAAAGTTGGTGATTACGGCTTATGGAAACTGATTGGTGATATTTTTCGGTATTTTTAGGATATAACTTATGACTTGCCAATAGATATCGGTTAAAAGTGAGTTGATGTGATTCGAGTTGTTTTTTAGCAGTGGGTGTTCAATAGTATTATATTTTTATGCAAAGAATCTTTATACTTCTTCTTTTAGTATTGGGCCCTTTAGGTGTGTTTTCCCAAGAATTTGTGCAAGGTAAGCTGCTGGATTCTGTCAACAAAAACCCCGTTGTTTTTGCCAGCATCGTATTAAAAGGTTCTTCCAAGGGAGTAATCTCCAACGAAGACGGAGGTTTTCGAATTCCTATTGAATTCAAAAACCAATACGATGAACTAATTATTTCATCCATGGGGTACGGATCTCTTATTGTTCCCACAGACAATCTTTTAGAAGACATAGTGAACATAATTTATATTGAGCCCAAAACCATTGAGCTCCAAGAAGCAACTGTTGTAGGGTACAAGAATAGATATAGCGCAAAAAAAATAGTCAGGAAGGCCATAAGGACAATACCCGATAACTTTTCAACCAACCCTTTTGCAATGGTGGGGTATTATCGGGACTACCAGCAAGACAATTCAAAATATGTAAATCTTAATGAAGCTATTGTTGAAATACAGGACAAAGGGTTTGATCAAAGAGATTTAAAGACTACTGATTTTAGAATCTATAGATTAGTAAAAAATCAAGATTTTCCACGCGATAGTATATCGAGCGGGTCCTACGACTATTTGAAAAGGAATAAAGTTTTGGAAAAAGGGGTTCTCCCTGCTTACAATGGTAATGAACTGATTATTCTAAGGGTTCACGACGCTATCCGTAATTACGATCAGGTGTCGTACTCCTTTATAGATGAAATGAAAAAAGATTTTATCCAGAACCATGATTTTACCTTGTCAGACGATGTTTATCTGGATGGGAAGTGGTTGTATGCAATCAATTTTAAAACCAAAATAAACGGTGTTTATACCAAAGGCCAGATGATGGTTTCCAAAAAAGACTTTGCTATCTATGGTTTGCAGTACGAAGCGTATCAATCGGACCAATCAAAACGTATCTTTGAAATACATTCCGAGTATCGGCCCCATCAGGGTAAGATGTACTTGAGCTACTTGTCCTTTAGCAATAGTTTTAAGGTGAAACTGCCCCCGACATTTGTGATAAACAAAACTTATATGGATATGGAAAATCGGATGATCGTGATTGATTTCAATAAGGATTTGGATTTTGAGTCGGCCAAGGCACCGGAGAATTACGAGTTGTTTTTTAGAAACAGTAATATCCATGTGCAAGTCTTAAGGGTGTATGGGACAGAAAAGCAAGTAGTTTTAAAACCACTGTTCAAATCGGAAAGAATGGAAAGGTTGTTCTATGAGGCGGTGGAAAACAATGACAAAGGAAAAGAGGCTGATAAAATTGTCTGCACAGTCATTGGGGTCAAGGATACCGAGGGCAATGTATTGGGGGTTTCGGAATCGAAGACCTATCTGCAGTTCAGGGAGTTTTTTACACAAAAAATACTTTCGGAGGATAAGTTGGATGGGGAAGGCATTGAGATGGACAGAAACAAACCATTGTTTGAAAATAGAATTCCAAATGAGTCCCTAAACTCGATGGAGGGGTATTGGATGAACACACCGCTCAAGGAAACGCAAACACTGGACTAAAAAGCTGCTACTGTTTTAAAATAAAAGATCCCGCACAAGGCGGGATCTAAATAAGCGGGGTAAGTTTATATTAACTTTTTTATTTTACTTTCTCAACGATAGCTTTAAAAGCATCATGGTGGTTCATGGCCAAATCGGCAAGAACTTTTCTGTTAAGTTCAATTCCATTGGCTTTCACCTTACCCATAAATTGAGAGTAAGACATTCCGTGCATTCTGGCACCAGCATTAATACGGGTAATCCATAGGGAACGGAACGTACGTTTTTTGTTTCTTCTATCGCGGTAAGCATAAAGCATTGCTTTTTCTACCGCATTTTTGGCTACTGTCCAAACGTTTTTACGTCTTCCAAAGTAACCTTTGGCTTGCTTCATCACTTTTTTTCTTCTAGCTCTTGAAGCAACTGAATTTACTGATCTTGGCATAATGTGTCATTTTTTTGTAGCAGGCGTCTCAATTATTGAGAACTTTTATGGCCCGACTCCATGGTTAATAAATAATGTACCGGTGAACAATTATTTTAAACGTAATTGTTCTTTGATGTTGTCCTCATCCGCTTTGTGAACCAAAGTGGAATGGGTCAACTTTAGCTTACGCTTTTTAGATTTTTTAGTCAAAATGTGACTCTTAAAAGCGTGCTTTCTTTTGATTTTACCAGTTCCTGTCAGCTTGAAACGCTTCTTGGCACTGGATTTTGTTTTCATCTTAGGCATTTTCCTAGTATTTAACTCCGCTTATTATACCGAACCAGGGTCCAGTTTTTATTTTTTGTTTGTCTTGGGCGCAATGAACATGGTCATACGCTTGCCTTCTAATTTAGGCATTTGCTCTACCTTTCCAAGCTCTTCGAGTTCTTGGGCGAGTCGGAGCAATAATATTTCGCCTTGATCTTTATAAACGATAGATCGTCCTTTAAAGAATACATAGGCTTTTAGTTTGGCACCATCTTTCAAGAACTTTTCTGCATGTCTTTTCTTGAATTCATAATCATGGTCGTCCGTCTGCGGTCCAAACCTAATTTCCTTTACGACAACTTTACTTGCTTTGGCCTTCATGGCCTTGTCGCGTTTCTTTTGTTCGTAAAGAAACTTTTTATAATCCATCACCTTACAAACAGGGGGTTCGGCATTTGGCGAAATTTCCACCAAATCCAACTCCTGTTCGTTGGCTATTTCCCTTGCTTTGGAAATGGGATAAACACCCATCTCAACATTATCGCCGACAAGCCGTACTTCTCGGGCTTTTATTTTCTCATTGATGTTATGAGGGTTTTTATTTTCCCTCCTAGGTTGGGGTCTAAATCTTCTTCTAATTGCTATGACGTAAACTTTTTAATTAAACTTAATTTTTTAGAACGACTTTAAGGTACTATTTATTTCAGTAGTTACCAAGTCCGAAAATGTATCTACGCTCAAACTACCCAAATCCTCACCTCCATGTCTTCTTACAGAAAGGCTGGCAGACTCCTCTTCCTGTTCCCCAACAATGATCATGAAAGGGATTTTTTTGAGTTCTGCCTCACGGATTTTCTTCCCTACCGTCTCGTTCCTGTTATCAATGAGCGCGCGAATTTCGTGATTTTCTAACGAATTCAAAACTTTTTCGGCATATTTTTCGTGTTTCTCACTGACGGGCAGAACGATAGCTTGCGTTGGAATCAACCATAACGGGAAGTTTCCGCCTGTGTGTTCGAGCAACAGCGCCACAAATCGTTCCATACTTCCAAAAGGGGCACGGTGAATCATCACGGGCCTGTGCAGTTCGTTGTCACTTCCTTTATAGGTAAGGTCAAATCGCTTCGGTAAATTGTAATCCACCTGAATGGTACCCAATTGCCAGTTTCTTCCTAGGGCATCTTTGATCATAAAATCTAACTTTGGGCCATAAAAAGCAGCTTCACCGCTTTCAATCACGTAGTTCAAACCTTTTTCCTCTGCGGCATCAATGATAGCTTGTTCCGCTTTTTCCCAATCATCAGTATTTCCTATGTACTTTTCGGGATTGTTCAAATCCCTTACGGATACTTGGGCAGTAAAATCTTCAAACCCTAAAGAATTCAATACATACAAGGTAAGGTCGATTACATTTTTGAATTCATCGTTTAATTGTTCCGTTGTACAGAAAATATGGGCATCATCTTGGGTAAACCCTCTTACTCTTGTTAGTCCATGTAATTCACCACTTTGTTCATATCTATATACGGTACCGAATTCGGCGTAGCGTTTCGGTAAATCTTTATAACTAAACGGTTGGCTGTTGTATATCTCACAGTGATGCGGGCAGTTCATGGGTTTCAACAAAAACTCTTCATCCTCTTTGGGTGTATGGATGGGTTGGAAGCTATCCTCGCCATATTTTGCGTAGTGGCCGGAAGTTACATAAAGTTCCTTTTGGCCAATATGAGGAGTGACCACCATTTCATAGCCTGCTTTCTTTTGGGCTTTCTTTAAAAACTGTTCCAAGCGTTCACGCAGGGCGGCACCATTGGGCAACCATAAAGGAAGACCTTGGCCTACCTTCTGCGAAAAAGTAAAAAGCTCGAGCTCCTTACCTAGTTTTCTGTGATCTCTTTTTTTGGCCTCCTCCAAAAGTTGAAGGTACTCCGTAAGTTCTTTTTGTTTCGGGAACGATATACCGTAAACCCGAGTCAACTGCGTATTGTTTTCGTCACCTCTCCAATAAGCACCCGCAACACTTAATAATTTTATTGCTTTAATGATGCCAGTGTTTGGAATATGCCCTCCGCGACATAAATCGGTAAATGTGCTATGGTCACAAAAAGTGATGGTACCGTCATCAAGATTTTCGATGAGCTCCACTTTGTACTCATTTCCTTGTTCTTTATAATAGGAAAGTGCATCGGCTTTAGAAACACTTCTCATCTTATAGTCATGTTTCCCTCTAGCAATTTCCAAAGCCTTTTTCTCGATTTTGGGAAAATCCTTTTCGGAAATGGTTTCATCGCCAAAATCCACATCATAATAGAATCCATTTTCTATAGCCGGACCAATGGTCAACTTTATGTCAGGATAAAGTTCCTCCAATGCTTGGGCCACAACGTGGGAGGAGGAGTGCCAAAATGCTTTTTTGCCTTCATCATCGTTCCAAGTATAAAGGGTCAATCTGCCATCTTCGGTTAATGGTGTGGTGGTTTCAACCGTAGTATCATTAAATTTTGCAGAAATAACGTTTCTCGCAAGCCCTTGGCTAATACTTTGGGCAATGGAAAAAGGAGTAGTTCCCTTTTCAACTTCTTTTACAGCACCATCAGGCAGTGTGATCTTTATCATGTTGTTTAAACTTCTATTTTTTATAATCGAGAGGACAAAGATAATACCTTGTATAGATGCTACAAGACTTACTTTTGGATATATACTAATTTTCTACAATAATAAAGGTGGGTTCAATTGGTTTTTAGACTGAAGAATCGAAAAAGGAAAGATGTTTTTGTAATTTTTAAAAAAGTTGTATTTTTATGTGTTTCGGTTTCAGTGAGTTGAAAGTAAATATACATAGAAGTCAAAAAAAGCTCTTGTTTGTTTTTGGAATGATGTTACATTTGCAGCCCGAAAACAGCAAAGTGCTAGCTTTTCGGTGAGTTCATAACCTTATTGACATACTGTTTTGACGAGTCGACAAGATTAAAAAAACACAAAAAAAGCATTGTGTAATCAAAAAAACCGTTTTACATTTGCAGCCCGAAAAACACCAAGGTGTTGCACGGGAAGGTTCATGTGAAAAGGTTGTTTTTAAGGTTGAGAAAATGTTTTGAAATTTTTTTCAAAAAAAGCTTGCCAGTTTAGAAAACAGTTGTAAATTTGCAGCCGCTTTACCAACGAGGTGAAGAGGCGAAACTGAGAAGATTGATTTTAAGAAGATTAACTCGGTTTTTTGAAACAAAAGAAGTTCATATACATATTGTAACGACAGCGTAGAATTAAGAATGAACCATTTTGATGCAGGGACTCGGATTTCCGGGTGTCGGACAGACATTCAAGGAAATACAATGAAGAGTTTGATC
>NZ_JAGEMG010000018.1:0-41100 GCF_040148835.1 Allomuricauda sp. NFXS6
TAGGCCTCACTTGAGTCTTCAGATGAAAACACCTAACTTTATTCATGAAAAAACCTGTGAAGAAAACTCCACAGGTCTATTAAATAATTATACTTAAAAACTGTCAACCTATTTTAGGACGACACAGACTAATATATTTTCTGCTATTCCGAAGCGCCTTCGTAAATCGCATTAAAGATCAGCTTGTAGGTTCCGCGCGGTTGCGCCCTAAATTGTGGTCGGAACGCAAACAAGATGGCAGCACCTTTGCCGTATTTGGCTTTTACCATCGCAGGTTTTTTAGCGATATATCGGTCTTCACCCATGGCCCAACCGCTCATCAACAAGTCTTTGTCCGCGTAAGTGGCAATTACCTCAACCTCGGGCTCGGGAGCATCTGCAATATCCTCTTCACCGCCTTCCCCGGATTTTCTTTGTTTGTCTATCCTGAAAGCCCTACTTCTATTAAAGGAAACAGCAACCGTATCCTTCATGCCAAAAGCCAATGGATGCGAAGTATCCACACCAGCTTTGATCAATGATCCCGGAATAAAGAAGTCGTTGCTATCTGCACCAGCTACGGCATCGCGCAAGGGCAATCCAAATTGTTCGATTACAAAATTACTGGCTTCATCAAAAGCGATCAAGGTTCCGCCTTCGTTTACATAATCACTAAGTGCGACCGAACCTTTAAGGCCAATTCCGCCCGTGAACTTTTCGGGCATGCTCAAATTACTGTGCCCGTGCAAAATGGAACCTGGTCTTTGCGATGGGATAATGATGGCATCATACTGGGACAAATCTTTGGTTTTGATATCGGCATCGTGCAGGGTGTCCATATCAAATTCGTATTCATCCATTATGTAGCGTGTCCATCCTTCGTCCATATTGGCCACCCAGGATTTGTACAAGCCTACTTTGGGCAAATGGATTTTTTTCAATTGCACCTCTGGTTTAGCGGACAAACCTGTAAATTCAAGACCGTACTCATCGGCCAAGGACTCCATCATTTCTTTATTTCCGGAAACAATGTAAGAACCTGCTGGGAAAGTTTCTTTGCCCACTTTAAATTCGGTCATGCTCTTGTATGCTGTTCCTCCCGCTTTCAACACTTTGTTAGTGGCAACCACTGAAGCGTTGGTGTTAACGCTAAGTGCATATCCAAAAGAACCATTTCTATTTACATCACCTTCGTAATATTTTACAAGACTTGTTACTTTTTCCGTAGGAGCTTTGAAGGATTCAGCAATTTTATCCACATCAATTCCCATTTGCATGGGCAAGGTCCATCCGGCCAAATCGTAAGGTGTGTCCGGAGGCCCACCTGGATATTGAAAACGTGTAGGATAGTTTTGTTTTTCCATAAGATCTAATAAATACGGTCTAAAGGCTTGTGCCGTGTAAATCACATAAGACCCTTCTTCGTATTCTTTTCCATTGACCGTAAAGTCCCTGGTTGCTTTTTCAATTTCGATTCCACCTTGGAGCAATACGTTTACCAAGTTTACGGCCTCAAAAGAATCCCACTGCTCTTTACTGATGATATAGGCGAACAAACCTTCGGATGTTCCTTTTTCAACAGCAGATTTACCCATTTTATAAATATTGTGCAGGTAATTGCTCTTTCGGTCTGCCGCAAGGTCCAAAGTGGCCCAAGTGGCCGTTAGCATATAATCAACTGCATCTCTAAAGTGAGATTCGCCCCCTTTCCATGGATCTGGGTACATAATGTCCGTTCCATCTGTTGGTGTGCCCCCAGCTACTGTCTTTGGAAGTTTCTCAGGATCGTAGAATCTTGGGGTTGGGGTGGTGTGCCCCGTTTCCGTTAAAATACCGATCATGTTATGGTAGTAAGGCACCGTACGCCCACCGCCGTTCCAGAACATGGTGTAGAAGTTGTCGGCAATGGCCCCTGGCATATTTTCCAATGAAAAACGCTTGGTCATGGCGGAACCTACCTCGCTAACACCTGCTGTGATTGCTGGATGGATTCTTGGGTTTACCGGATCCGCGTAGGGAGGAAGTGAAATCTTTGTCCAAGAAGGAGAAGATTGGTGGTGATTGTAAACGATCTGTGGATACCATTCGTTGTACAATATTTTGGTCACGTTATAGGTTTCTGGCATTATGTTCATAAACCAGTCCCTGTTGTTATCGTGACCCATGTAGTAGTGATACAAAATCGGAGGACGGGAGGTTTCATAAGCTGTACCTTGATTTTTTCGGTACCAGTCCACTACAATGTCCAAACCATCGGGGTTCATTACCGGCATTAAAAGGGTAATCACATTTTCCCTGATTTTTTGCATTTCCGCCGTTTCGGATGTCGCTAGGGTATAAGCCAGTTCGGATGTCATTTGTCCGTGGGCCAGCTCCGTGGAGTGCATTCCACCATCTACCCAAACAATTGCCTTACCTTCTTGTGAAAGTTTAACGGCTTCTTCGTCGTCAACTTGAACGCGGGCAAGTTTGGTGCTGATGTCTTTCCACTTATCAAGTTGGGCTAAGTTTTCTTCCGTGGAGATGAACAACAGGTACATTTTACGACCTAAAACGGTCTCTCCAATCTCAATTTTTTTAACCCGGTTGGAAGCAGCGTCCAATTTGGACAGGTAATCTTCAATTTGGGAATAGTCGGCTAATTTGTAATCGGCCCCAACCTTAAATCCATATACGTCTTCGGGGGAGGGAACATTTTGTGCTACGGCAAACGCAGCGCAAGACAAAGACATCACTGCAGAGAGCAGCAATGTTTTGAAGTTTGCTGTTTTAGAAATCATTTTTTTGAATTAGTTATAATTTGACTGAAATTTAAGCATTTGAAATGAGGATATTAAATCCAGCTCTCCAGAATTGCTTTGATCTCTCCTTTTTTGATGATTTTTAATCCAGTGGATTGAAATAGGACAAATCTTTATTTCCCCAAATCAGGTTTTTTGCGGTATGCTTTTTTCTCGGCGGTCTTCTTTTTGGACTTTATCCGTTTTTCTTTCGAAGACCTGGTCGGTTTGGTCGGTTTTCGTTTCTTGGGAATGGTTACGGCTTTTTTGAGCATTTCAAAAAAACGTTTTACCACAAGGTCTTTGTTTCTATGTTGACTTCGGGCTTCATCACACTGAAGAACAATGGCGCCCTCATTGGTCAGGCGCGATTTTAATTTTAATTGAATTCTCTGTTTTTCCCTGTCGGATAACCCTTCAGAAGCAGGCACATTAAAAGTAAGCTCCACTTTGGATGAAACTTTGTTTACGTGCTGTCCGCCCGCTCCGCTACTCCGCATAGCCTTAAACTGTAATTCCCTATGTATTTGTTTTTTGTCCAACTTGGAGTCTTCTGTTGATGGTTTCCAAAGATACATTAAGAAAAATGGTCACTCCCTTTTCCTGTTTTTTATCGGAATTAAAAAAGATGACAGTGCCATCATCGGCAACCCCTTCGTTTAAGTGATGGCTTCCTTTAAAAAAGGAATGAATCACCGATACTTTTAGTCCTGAAGAGTCAGAAAATTTGAATTCATTTGGGTAGACTAAAACGGAGGAGTCGATTTCCGCGTAAGACTTTAAAAGCTTTATGGGAACCTCGTTCACTTGCCCAAACAATGAAGCCGTGTAGTAGTTGGGAGGTTTTTTGTACAAGTCTTGGGTATTTTGATTGGCAATAATGTTTCCCTTCTCCAAAATTAGGGTACGCTCTGCAAAAGGGAGCACATCACTTGGGTCGTGACTTGCGGTTAGTACAGTTATGCCTTGTTTTTTGAGATATAAAAATAGATTTCTTCGGAGGGAGTTACGTTTAAAGTTATCAATATGGCCAAAAGGTTCGTCCAACAGCAAAATTTCGGGCTCTTGGGCCAATACGCGAGCAAGTGCCACGCGTTGCTGCTGTCCTCCGCTAAGGTATTTCACCTTGGTTTTGGCAAAAGGTTTCATTTCAATCAAATCCAAGAGTTCGTTGATTCTTTCTTCGTGCGTTTCACGCTCAAAAACGGAAAGAAATTGACCAATGTTTTCCTCAACAGATATGAAAGGCATCAAGTCAAAATCCTGTGCCAAATATTTCATGTAGGCCTCACCGGGAACCAGATTAAAATTGGGTCCGAGGGCTTCAGTGTCTCCCCAAAAAACCGAACCCTCTTCCACGTGTAGGAGACCATAGATAATTTTTAGCAAGGTGCTTTTGCCCGAACCACTTTCCCCCATCAATGCCACGTGCTCCCCTGGGGATACTTCGAAAGAAATATCCTTTAAAATAGTTTGGTCTTGATAACCGAAAGAATCTATTTGGACTTTTAGCATAAACATGTAAAAAGCTGTTCAGAAGCTACGTTTGTAAACCTGAACTTGTTTCAGGCTCTCACATTACTTTGTTTTTAATGTATGAGATTCTGAAATAAATTCAGAATGACGTTTTAAGTTACTTTCTGAACAGCCTATAATATATCAATCTTTAAATTCTTTGAGTACGGCCTGGTTGGGTAATTCATCGTATCCCATATTATAAAAGGTAAACCCAAAGATATCAGCATATTGCTCAATGGTTTTGCTCACTGGTGTTCCAGCTCCATGCCCTGCATTGGTCTCTATTCGGATAAGGGTAGGTTGCTCACCAGCTTGTTTTTCCTGTAGTTCTGCCGCAAACTTAAAGCTGTGCGCAGGAACCACACGGTCGTCGTGGTCTCCGGTTGTCACCAAAGTAGCCGGATATGCTGTTCCTTCTTTTACGTTGTGCACTGGGGAATAGCCTTTAATATATTTAAACATTTCTTCGTTATCCTCGGAAGTTCCATAATCGTAGGCCCATCCTGCTCCTGCGGTAAAGGTATGGTAGCGCAGCATATCCAATACACCGACCGCTGGCAATGCTACTTGCATTAGGTCGGGACGCTGGGTCATAGTGGCACCTACCAATAAACCTCCATTGGAACCGCCACGAATGGCCAAATATTCTTTGGAAGTGTACTTGTTGTCAATCAAATATTCAGCGGCGGCGATAAAGTCATCAAAAACGTTCTGCTTTTGAAGCTTGGTGCCTGCAATGTGCCATTTTTTACCGTATTCTCCACCTCCCCTAAGGTTGGGAACGGCATATACACCGCCTTGCTCCATCCAAACGGCATTTACAATGCTAAAGGACGGTGTTAAACTAACATTGAAACCGCCATAACCATAAAGGATGGTGGGGTTTTTACCGTTAAGTTCCGTTCCTTTTTTATAGGTGATGATCATCGGTACTTTAGTGCCGTCTTTTGAGTTGTAGAACACCTGTTTTGATTCGTAATCATTTGGATTGAAATCAATTTGAGGCTTCCAATATTGCTCGTACTCGCCAGTCTCCACATTGTATTTGTACAACGAGCCCGGCGTGTTATAATTGGTGAAGGAGAAATAAAATTCCTTGTCCTCTTTTTTGCCGCCAAAACCTCCTGCGCTTCCCACGCCGGGCAAGGTTACTTCGCGGACCAAATTTCCTTCATAATCATACTGAAGCACTTTGGAAATGGCATCCACCATATATTCGGTAAAGAAATAGCCTCCACCGGTACCCGCAGTCAATACGTTTTCGGTTTCTGGAATCAGGTCTTCCCAATTATCGGGCGTAGGGTTGGAAGCATCCACAACCACCACTTTTTTGTTGGGGGCCTCACGATTGGTAACCAAATATAATGTAGCGCCTTCGTTGTCGATAACGTAGGTGTCGGAATCGGTATCGTCCAAAATAGTGATGAGTTCTGGATTGGTTTTAGAAAGGTCCATCATAAACAATTTGTTGCCAGATGTGGAAACTGATGCTGAGATGAACAGGTATTTTTGATCTTCGGAAACGGAACCGCCAACGTAGCGGTGCTTTTCTTCAGCTGTACCCCCAAAGATGATTTTGTCTTCTGATTGAGGAGTGCCCAATTTGTGGTAGTATAACTTATGTTGGTCCGTTTTTGCGGAAAGTTCGCTTCCCTCAGGTTTGTCGTAGCTGGAATAGAAGAAACCATCGTTTCCTTTCCAAGAAACACCACTAAATTTGATATCAATCAAAGTATCTTCTACAATTTCCTTGGATTCTGCATCAATGGTAATCGCTTTTCTCCAGTCGCTTCCTCCTTCGGAAATAAGGTAAGCAGCTTTGGAACCGTCTTTGGTGAAGCTGAGCCCCATCAAGGATGTGGTGCCGTCCTCAGAAAATGTGTTGGGGTCCAAAAAAATTTCTTCATCGCCATCATCCTTTTTACGGTAAACCACATATTGGTTTTGTAACCCGTTGTTTTTATAATAATAGGTATAGTCACCTTCCTTGAACGGAGAACCTACTTTTTCGTAGTTCCAGAGTTTTTCCAATCGGTTTTTTAAGTCTTCCCGGAAAGGAATTTTTTCCAAATACCCAAAAGTGGCCGAATTTTGTTTTTTTACCCAAGCTTCGGTCTCTTCGCTACGGTCGTCTTCCAACCAACGGTAGGGGTCGGGGACTTCGGTTCCAAAATAATTATCTACGGTGTCAACTTTTTTGGTAGCGGGGTAGTTCACGGTTATGGGGTCTCTTTTTTTAGTTTCTACTTGGCAGGCTGCAAATAAAACCAGTACAGCCAACAGACTTATGTTTTTCATGTTTTCTCGGATTGATTCCGATAAAAATACCATAAAAGACACAAACCAATTGGCTGCAATCGCTGCTTTAACGTATTTTATGAAATTGCTTCAGAGGTATTTGAAACCAAATTATTCTCCACCAAATACTCCGCAATCTGAACGGCATTGGTAGCTGCCCCTTTTCTGAGGTTGTCCGCTACGATCCACATGTTCAACGTATTGGGTTGGGTTTCATCCCTGCGGAGTCTGCCGACAAAAACATCGTCCTTACCATTGGCAAAAACAGGCATGGGGTAGGTGTTGGTTTCAGGATTGTCCTGCACCACGATTCCGGGGGTTTCACTAAGCAGTTTTCGAACTTCGGCCAAATCAAAATCGTTGTGGAATTCGACGTTCACCGATTCTGAGTGTCCGCCAGCGGTTGGAATACGAACGGCAGTGGCAGTAACAGAAAACGTTCTGTCGTCCAATATTTTTTGTGGCTCACGGGCCAATTTCATTTCTTCTTTGGTGTATCCGTTTTCCAAAAACACATCGCAATGGGGTAATGCATTGCGGTTGATTGGATGAGGATAGGCCTTTTCGCCCTCGATTCCTGCAGCTTCGTTCTCCATTTGCTCCACGGCCTTAACCCCGGTTCCAGAAACAGATTGGTAGGTGGAGACCACCACACGTTTCATCTGATATTTTTTGTGCAAAGGGTCCAAGGCCAATACCATTTGAATGGTGGAGCAGTTAGGGTTTGCTATGATTTTGTCATCAGCAGTCAATTCATCGGCATTGATTTCCGGCACCACCAATTTTTTGGTCGGGTCCATGCGCCAAGCGGATGAGTTATCGATGACTGTTGTACCCACCTCGGCAAATTTTGGCGCCCATTCCAAAGAAGTGTCGCCCCCTGCGGAGAATATGGCAATGTCCGGTTGGGCAGCAACAGCGTCTGCCAATCCGATTACGATGTGCTCTTCATTTTTATAGGTGAGTTTTTTACCTACGGAGCGCTCCGAAGCAACCAACAACAATTCTGTAATAGGGAAGTTACGTTCTTCCAATACTTTCAACATTACTTCGCCTACCATTCCGGTGGCTCCAACAACTGCTACTTTCATTATAAAATTATTTCTTGTCGCAAAGGTACTTTAGTCAGCGACTTAAACAAGCTTTTTAATCATCAATCAATAAAAAATAACAAAATGTTATAAATAAAACAACCATCAACATGTTAGCGAAACACATTGATGGTTTTAAAGGTTATTGTGATGTAGCGGCGATACCGAAACTATTCGGTACCAACGATTTTTATTTCTTCAACAAATCGCGGATTTCTGCCAACAATTCCTCTTGGGTTGGTCCCTTTGGAGGTTCTGGAGCAGGCTCTTCTTTTTTCTTCATTTTGTTCACGGCTTTAACCACAAGGAACATAACAAAGGCCACGATGATGAAGTCGATTACATTGGTTAAAAATGCGCCGTAAAGTACCGCTATTTCTCCAACAATTTCACCTGCATCATTGGGCGTACCTTCGGTAATCACATACTTCAGATCGTTGAAATCTGAATTGAACAATAAACCGATCAAAGGTGAAACTATGCCTCCCGTGAACGATGAAACCACTTCTTTAAAAGCGGCACCCATGACGAAACCTACGGCGATATCCACCAGGTTTCCTTTCATGGCAAACTCTTTAAATTCTTTTACAAATCCCATTTTTATAGTTGAGTATTGGTTAATCAGAGACAAATTAAGCAAAAAAGTGGTTGACTTAACCCATCAATCTTAGAAAATCACTGATGTACAACGACTCTTTTTACACGTTGTGATATGGCCGTTAGGATTTCATACGAAATTGTGTTGGCGGTTGCAGCAAATTTTTCTGCGGATTTTTCTGGACCAAAAACGATGGCTTCATCGCCTTCTTTGCAATCAATCCCCGTAACATCTACCATAATCATATCCATACAAACATTGCCCAGTATGGGTGCTTTTTTTCCGTTGATGATTACGGAACCCCTCCCTTTTCCGTACTGTCGGCCAATACCATCGGCATGCCCAATAGGCAAAGTGGCACTTTTTATGGGTTGGTGGGATTTAAAAGCCCTATTGTACCCTACCGATTCGTGGGCTTCAATCTGATGGATTTGCGAAATAATGGTTTTTAGGGTGGCCACAGGTTTTAATTGCGCATCCACTTCGGCTTCATTGCCATATCCGTACAGCCCTATTCCGCTGCGGACCATTTCAAACTGCGCTTCGGGGTAATTGATGATACCCGAAGTGTTGAGCATATGTCGAATTAAAGGGTAGCCCAAGGCTTCGATGAGTTTGCTGCTCAAATTTTTGAAGGAGTTGATTTGCTTCAAACTAAAATCCCTTTCATTGGAATCTTCGGAGGCGGCCAAATGTGAAAATGTGGACACTATTTTGATGCATCCGCTGTGCTGAGTTGCCTTGGCAATAAAGTCAACATCATCTTCAGCAAAACCCAAACGGTTCAATCCCGTGTTGAATTTAATATGGACGGGATAGTTAGACTGTTGCTTTGCTTTGGCAACTTTAACGAATTGGTTCAAGATATGTTTGGAGTATAGACTTGGTTCCAAGCACCGGTCTATCATTTCTTCAAAATTGGACACTAAAGGGTGCAACACTAAAATGGGTGTTTTGACACCTGCATTGCGAAGCAAAACCCCTTCGTTTACATAAGCCACGGCCAAATAGTCGGCGCCCAATTGTTCCAGTTTTTGGGCAATGGTCACCATGTCGCTTCCGTAGGCAAAGGCTTTTACCACGCCCAAAAACTTGGTTTCGGGTTTTATTTGGGACCGCAAGTAGTTGTAATTGTGTTCCAAGGCCGAAAGGTCCAGAATCAACGTAGTTTCCCCGACCTTACCCATTGGTTTTCTTGTTTTTGGCGTTCACTTCTTCGGAATCCACATCCATTTCTTTGATTTTTTCACGCAGCATGGCCTTATAAAATGCAGCTCGGCTCAATGGTTCGTATTCTTCTGTTTCTCCCAAAAGCACCAAATTGTCGTTTAAGGACTTTCTAAAACTATAGTTCGCCAAGTTTCCGGTTCGCGTGCAAACGGCGTGTACCTTGGTCACATATTCTGCTGTGGCCATCAATGCCGGCATTGGCCCAAACGGGTTGCCCTTAAAGTCCATGTCCAAGCCAGCTACTACTACACGAATGCCCCTATTGGCCAAATCGTTGCATACGGTCACGATTTCATCATCAAAAAATTGGGCTTCGTCAATACCGATCACATCACAATCGTCTGCCAAAAGGCGAATATTGGCAGCAGCTGGGACAGGGGTGGACCTGATTTCGTTGGAATCGTGGGAGACCACCATATCTTCATGGTAGCGGGTATCCACAATGGGTTTAAAAATTTCCACTTTTTGTCTGGCAAATTGAGCCCGTTTCAATCGCCGGATGAGTTCTTCGGTCTTTCCGGAAAACATAGAGCCGCAGATAACCTCAATCCATCCAAACTGTTCTTTAGGGTTGACCGTGTTTTCGAGAAACATACCGTATTTTTGAAAGAAATTGTTTGTTTTCCCGTTATATTGGGACGACCACAAAGCTACTAAAAAATTGCACCCCTGTTTTCAATAAGATTTTAACCTTTTGTTGATAGGGTATTTGTAAAATCGTTATATTTTTATAGGTAAAGAATAAAAGCTATGATACGGAAATTGAGGGAAGAGTTGATTAAGTTGTCCACTGAGATAATCACGGCGAGGGAGGATACCGATCTTGCGGCACTTTATGAGAAGTCGAAAGAGATTTATGAGAAGTTGGCCGTGTTAAAATTCATAGATGAAAAATTGAGCGATGTTGAGGTAGACGTTTCCCAAAACGTGATAGCCTCTAGGTTCGAGAAAATGGCCAATGCCGTTTTGAGCGGAAACACTTCGGTGCCGGAAAGCAATCCGCACCAAGAAGATATTATGACGCCCGGGATGGATACCATTAAGGATATGGTTTCGGAAATGCCCTCCAACGCTGATTTGGAAAAGGTATTTGCAGAATTTGTGGCCAAACCCGATTATATGAAAAATGATAAGGAAAACCTGTCCCCAACGGAAAGCGCTAACTTCTCGACACAAAAGAAGAAGTCAAAATCGTTGAACGATAAGTTGGCCAAAGATCTTCAGGTTGGACTTAATGATAAGCTTGCCTTTGTAAAGCATCTCTTTAATAATAGTATGGAAGATTATACCAGGGTGCTTTCCCAACTCAACACTATTGATACCGAGGAGCGCTCAATTGCCTTTATCAACAATATGGTGAAGCCCGAGTACAATAATTGGGAAGGCAAGGAAGAATACGAAGCTCGCTTTATCGCTTTAATTGAGCGTAGGTTCGCATAAATCTATTTTTCCAATTTTATTTTCATCCCAAGACCGTAACTTTGGTGTATGGGAAAGCTATACTTGGTTCCAACACCAATAGGAAATTTGGAGGACATGACACTTCGCGCCATTAAGGTGCTAAAGGAAGTGGATGTGGTTTTGGCGGAAGACACTCGAACCAGCGGTAAACTGCTAAAACATTTTGAAATCGCCACCCCTTTGCAAAGCCACCACATGCACAATGAGCACAAGCAGGTGGATTCACTGGTGCAAAAGATGAAAGAGGGCTCTACATATGCCTTGATTTCAGATGCCGGCACCCCAGCTATTTCCGACCCCGGATTTTTATTGACGCGCGCTTGTGTTGAGAACGATATTGAAGTGGAATGCCTACCAGGTCCCACTGCTTTTGTACCCGCTTTGGTGAATAGCGGTTTGCCGAATGACCGATTTGTTTTTGAAGGTTTTTTGCCCATAAAAAAAGGCCGCCAGACCCGACTTTTGGAACTAGCCGAAGAAACCCGGACCATGGTTTTTTATGAATCGCCCCATAAGCTCCTTAAAACCTTAACGCATTTCGCCGAATATTTTGGGGAAGATAGGCCTGTTTCGGTTTCTAGGGAATTGACCAAATTGTACGAGGAAACCGTTCGGGGAACCCTTGCAGAAGTTTTGGAACATTTCAACAACAAAGCTCCTAAGGGAGAATTTGTGATTGTGGTCGGGGGACGTAAAGATTAATCCTCATCAACAATAAATAATTCTTCCACGGGAAGATTAAACAATCTGCCCATTTTTAACGCCAGGGTAACGGAAGGATTAAACTTATCTTTTTCTATGGCATGAATGGTCTGCCGTGAAACGCCCAATTCTTTGGCCAACTCTGCTTGGGTCATATCCAATCGTGCTCTTTCTACTTTTACCAAATTCTTCATGAATGAGCTCTTTTTTTGAAGTAGAATATGACCAAAAACAATATCATGAACAATGATAAAACCATGTCTAAACTGACCTCATAATCGACATTGAAAAGGAATATGCTCAAGGCGACAATCAATAAGAGAATTACAGCAAATTGATAGGACTGTAATCGAATTAACTTAATATAATCATCTTCAACCTTTTCTTTTGAGAACATATAAATCAAAAGACCGACTAAGGGCAGAACATCAAAAACAGAAAAAAGTGTATTGCCCAGAAAATCTTTAACAAAATGATGTGTGCCTGATGGAACACCTTTGAAACCATCCATAAAGGGATCTCCACCCACTAAAAAAAATGAAATAAAGAAAATAAATAGACCAAGTCGTTTGCCCCAATTTGGTAATATTTGAAAATCCATTTGCTAGTATTTTTGTCTAAAAGTAAATAAAACTTTACATTTTTACAAATAGTATAGACTTTTATGATTTTTCCCTCTACTGAAAAACTCAGTAAACTTGAGATGCCCTCAATCTGCTAAAGGTCTCTGGTTTCATGTTAAGATAAGATGCTAGATATTTTTGAGGAATCACCTTTAATTCATCAGGACATCTTTGCATAAATGAAAGATACCGCTGTTCCGCGGTTAGGGTTAACAGTTCCACCTCTCGAGATAACCTGCCAAATAGCACTTCCTGAAAAAAATGATGTCCCCATTCGTAAAAAGAAGGATGATTTTGAAACAGGACAAGATAATCTCTTTTGGAAATGGCTAGAAGCTTTGATGGTTTTAGGGCTTCCAAGAAAATTTTTGAGGGCTCTCCCCTTACAAAAGAGTCAAAAACGCCTGAAGGACTTCCTGTGTAGGAGAAACCCAAAACTACTTTTTCACCTTTTTCGTTCAATATATAAATAGCCTGTACGCCACTCAGTACGATGTAGAAATTCCGTTCAATGCTTCCCGCTTCGGTTATTAAGTCGTATTGCTTAAAGGTTTTTATGGACCAAAGTGATTTAAACCGCTCTTCCTCTTCCTCGGATAGTTGTATGTTGGGAAAAAAATTCTTCAATAGTAAAAAGGCATCTTTGTCCATAAGACCCAAAAATATACTTTCTTTAAAAATACCATATTGAGGATATTTTGGGCAAGTTTATCCAAGGATTTAGGAAGTAATTACTTTTCCAGCTCGTCCAAGATTTCGCTTATCTGCACCATGTGCCGCTCTAGATGACATAGAAGGAACTCGAAACTTTCGGGCAGATAAAAACTGACCATAGGGCCGATTGCCGAAGCAAACTTTACCTTTTTGACATCTTTTCCCCTGCTGGTTAGAATGGATTTTTTTAAATGTCCGTACAATTCAAAGAATGTATCAAAAACCTCCTCTGCCCCTTTGTCGTTTAATTTTTCCATATCAATTATGGGCTCAAAACGTTTTAGGGTTTTCATTTTCCATTTTCTGATATTGTTCTTGGGTCGCTGACCTTCAATCACAAATTTTTGCCAAGCCCGGCATTTGAATTTTGTTTGTTCATCTTCAATGCTGGGCAGGTTGGGAAGTATTTCGTTAAACTTTTTATGGTAATGGCCATAGGCGATATTCAGGTGTAAAACGACCTCCAATATGCTCCAAGTTTTGGGATTGACTCTTTGGGTTAGCTTTGCTAAAGGCAAACCCTTAAGGTTTTCAACTGTATTGAAAATGGCGTTTAATCGCTGGATTTGATTTTCTGGGGTAAGTATCAATTTTGCCATGGTTGCAGATATTTGTTGTTCATGGCAAATTTTGGACAAACGGCCGACTTAAATGTTGATGCAGGTCAAGAAAAGCAAATCAATATTTAGACCCATCATGCTTCCCTTTTTCCCAACCCACTTCACCTAAATATTTTTCTGCACTTTCCAAGGCGCCATCTTCAATGTTGGTCCCCATGGAGTCGTTCCAGCGGTTCAGGTAGCCAAAAAGTGATATGACCCCCATCATTTCTACAATTTCACCATTGTTCCAATGTTTATGCAACTGCTTTTTAATATCGGCATTAACGGTATTTGGAACTTGTGATGCAGCTAAGGCAAAATCCAGCGCAGCTTTTTCCGCATCGGAGAAAGCACTATGTGTTCTGTATTCCCAAATGTTATCCAATTGTTCTTGTTTGGCGCCATATCGTTCGGCTGCCCTAATGGCATGTGCTTGGCAATATCGGCAACCCGTTGCATTGCTGCTTACCCAGGCAATCATCCGTTTTAATGCAGAAGTAACTCTGCCCTCATTGGCCATTACCGCTTTGTTCAGATTAATGAAGGCCTTGGAAATCGCTGGCCTGTGCTGCATGGTCAATACGGAATTGGGGCAAAACCCAAGTGTTTCGTTAAAGAACTTCGCTAGTTCCTTTGTTTCTTGGTCATGATCGGGGGAAAGGGGGTTTACTAAGGCCATGGATGATATTTAATATTGTATTTTTGAATTCTACAAGAAACAAAAATTATATTTCATGACAAATCACATAACTACTAGATGGTTGGGTGAAATGGCTTTTGAGAGCAATAACCCTTCTGGACATACTGTACGAATTGATGCAGGAGAAGAAAGCGGTGGATCGGGCGCAGGATTGCGTCCCAAAGCACTGATGTTATCCAGCTTGGCAGGCTGTTCAGGTCTGGATGTCGCATCACTCATCAAAAAAATGAAGCTGGAAGTAGATGATTTCAAGATTGAAACCATCGCCAACCTTACCGATGAGCATCCAAAATATTACGATTCCGTGGTAATTGAGTATCATTTTACGGGGGCCAACCTAAAAGAGGACAAACTTAAAAAAGCAGTAGATCTTTCCGTGGAAAAATATTGTGGTGTGATGGAAATGTTCAGAAAATTTGCCAAATTGGATATTGAGATTTTTTATCATAACAAATAGGCCGAACACAAAGGACAATAACCTCTAGTTCCTTTTTGATGATATGGGTTTTCTTTATGGAGCCTATATTGTTCGCTGTCAACATTAAAATTGAAATAAAATGTGGCTAAAAAAGAATGGGTTATATGTATTATTGGGTGTTTCTGTCGTCCTAGCGATTTTAGGGGTTTCCACTGCAAATTTTATTTTTAAGTCCGGCACGGCCGGGATGGGGATTCTCGTAATTCTGATTCTCTACACGCAGTTTAAGAAAAGTGCCAAGGACACTTGGATGATTTTGGGCGCATTTTTCTTTTCCATCATAGGAGATTGGTTTTTATCCCATATGAACGGGGACAGCCTTATGTTTGTAAAGGGAATCGCCCTCTTCTTTTTGGCACATTTGGGTTATTTGCTTTATGCCCTGTTCAATGGTCGAATCAAGGGAATGTTCACAGTAATTTTATTGGTGGCATATTTGGTGTTTTTCTTTTTGGTACTGTACCCCACCTTTACAGATGTACCTTTAATGATAGCCTCTTTGGTGTATTTGCTCATTTCCTGTTTTTCTCTGGGAGCGGCCATGGGAATGAAAGGTGATCCAACGGCGAAAAGAAGTTTTATTTTTGGGATTGTTCTGATAATTTTCTCGGATACCATAATCGCCTTTAAAGAATTTGTGGATTATCATACGTTTGATTTTCTGATTACACCGACCTATTATTTAGCCCATATTTTTATCACATTTTCGCTCATCAAAAGGTTTGAAAGCAACGTCCCGATAACAAAATAACACCTACTATGCGCTGGACCATAAAGCCAAAACCCACACAAGAATCCATTGACCATCTTACCAAAGAGTTAGGGGTAGATGATTTAGTTGCCCAATTATTGATTCAACGGGGCATTACCAATTATGAACAAGCCAAGGCATTCTTCCGACCAGAATTGAACCATTTGCACGATCCTTTTTTAATGAAGGACATGCACAAGGCAGTGGAGCGGATAGAGCAAGCCATTGCGAATGATGAAAACATTATGGTTTATGGTGATTATGATGTGGACGGAACAACTTCGGTGGCTTTGATGAGTTCCTACCTCATGGAAACCTATCCTAATGTAGCTACGTATATTCCCGACCGGTATTCGGAAGGATATGGCATTTCGTTTCAAGGGATAGATTTTGCTGCGGATAATGACATTAGTTTGATGATTGCTTTGGACTGTGGGATTAAAGCCATTGGTCAGATAAAATATGCGAAGGAGAAAGGAATAGATGTGATTGTGTGTGACCATCACAGACCAGGGGAAATTTTGCCGGATGCAGTGGCCATTTTGGATCCAAAGCAAAAAGATTGCGAATACCCATACAAAGAACTTTGCGGATGTGGGGTCGGTTTTAAATTGATTCAGGCCTTGGGTTCCAAGCAAGGAAAAACCATAGATGACCTTATACTTTATCTGGATTTAGTGGCGACCGCCATAGCGGCAGATATTGTTCCTATTACGGGCGAAAACCGTGCTTTGGCTTATTATGGCTTGATGGTCATCAATGAGAATCCAAGAACGGGAATAAAAGCTTTAATAGATCAAACTAAAAAGCGGGAACTCACTATTACTGATGTAGTATTCATTGTTGCACCACGCATCAATGCTGCGGGACGTATGAAGCACGGCCAACATGCGGTTACGCTTCTTACTGAAATTGATTTTGAAAAAGCGAAACACTATGCTTCAGAAATAGAACTATTCAACACAGAGCGAAGAAGTTTGGATAAAGAAATCACCGAAGAAGCCCTGGTTCAAATCCAACAAAACCAAGAAGAAGATAGGTTTACATCCGTTGTATATAATGAAAACTGGCACAAAGGGGTGATAGGGATTGTAGCATCTCGATTAACGGAAACCTATTACAGGCCAACTTTGGTCTTTACCAAAAGCGGGGATAAATTAGCGGCTTCTGCCCGTTCGGTAAAAGGGTTCGATATTTATAACGCTTTGGAAGGCTGTTCCGATTGTTTGGAACAATTCGGCGGACATATGTATGCGGCAGGACTCACACTGTTGGAAGAGCAGTACGAAGCCTTCAAAAATCAGTTCGAGAAAGTGGTATCGGAATCAATCGACCCAGAACTACTAAAACCCGAAATTTCTGTAGACGCCAAAATGGAAATGAATCAAATCACACCAAAATTGATGCGGATTCTGAAACAATTTGCTCCCTTTGGTCCCGGGAATATGACCCCCATATTTATGGCTGAAGGGTTAAAAGATACCGGATATGCCCGCGGAGTTGGTGAGGGCGAAAAACATTTAAAATGTAGTTTATATCAAACAGGTTCCAATCCAATTGGAGGTATTGGGTTTAATTTGGGCAATAAATTAGAGCGGGTGAAGAGCATAAAACCGTTTGATGCCGTATTTTCGTTGGACGAGAATGAATGGAACGGAACGGTGAGCCTTCAACTAAAACTAAGAGATATTCGCTAACATTTTATGGACCCCTACGCAGCACTCCGCTATAAGGAATTCAACATATTTTTGATTGTACGCTTTGCTATGGTATTTGCATGGTCCATGCAATTTATCGTGATTGAGTGGCAAGTGTACTCGTTGACGAAAGACCCACTTTCCCTTGGCATTATTGGATTGATGGAGGTAATTCCCGCAGTGAGCATGGCCCTATTTGCCGGACATATTGTAGATCAGAAGGAAAAGCGAAACCTATTGATTACTTGTATTGCGGGATTCTCGGTCATCAGCCTGGGGCTTTTTTTGTTGAGCTGGCCCGGGCTTGAAGAATCATGGGAATCAAAAACAATTTTGTATTCCATTTATGCCTTGGTGTTTTTAGGTGGGTTTGTACGGTCTTTTTTGGGCCCGACCATATTCTCATTGATTGCTTTGATCGTTCCCAAGAAGATATATCCCAATGCAGCTACTTGGAGCAGCTCCACTTGGCAATTGGCATCGGTTTTGGGCCCTGCATTGGCAGGATTTTCAATTAGCTGGATAGGAGTGCATTGGAGCATGTGCGTCATTTTTGGCTTCTCTTTGATGGCACTAATTTTCCTTTTTCAGATTCCCAAAAAACCTATTATGAACCCAAAAATTGGGGAACCCGTTTTCCAAAGTTTACGGGATGGACTCAAATTTGTTTTTGGCAACAAGGCGATATTTGGAGCGTTGACCTTGGATATGATTGCGGTACTTTTTGGCGGTGCCGTAGCACTTTTGCCCATTTATGCGCAGGATATTTTGCATGTGGGTTCCGAAGGATTCGGAATTTTGAGGGCGGCTCCTGCTGTTGGAGCTTCCATAACGATGTTGGGCTCAACACGGTTTCCATTGCATAAAAAAGCAGGTAAAAAATTACTGATGGCGGTTTTTGCTTTCGGTGTTTGTATTATCGTGTTTGGACTATCCGAACTGTTTTGGTTATCCGTAATAGCCTTGTTCCTCAGTGGTGCAGTGGATGGCGTTTCGATGATTATACGGCAAACCATTCTCCAACTAAAAACACCTGATAATATGAGAGGCAGGGTTGCGTCGGTGAACTCGATGTTCGTAGGGTCGTCCAACGAGTTGGGAGCCTTTGAAAGTGGAGTGGCAGCGAAACTGTTAGGAACGGTTACAGCAGTAGTCTTTGGTGGGTGCATGACGATTTTAACGGCAGGTACAACGGCGATTGTTTCGCCAACATTTAGGCGATTGGACCTTCAAGACGATATTGATTTACACGAAAAGGAAGATTAAGTTTCAAAGGTAACGTGCGTTTGACATAAAGAATTTGTTAATCATTTGGTGATTAATAGATAGAGCTTAATTGTCAGGTCGAGCGCAGTCGAGACCCTGTTTTTATGACTTCTCGACTGCGCTCGAAGTGACAGTCTACCTTAAAAGTCCAATATTTGACAGACTTCAATTTCTTGTTTCAAACTTTTGTAAGCTTAATTTTTCGCCATCAAAAACGGCATAGGTAAAATAGGAAATCCAGTCTCCTAGATTGGTATAAGTGGAATTTTCATTGAGTTTGATTTCCAAAGGCAGATGGCGATGTCCGAAAATAAAATGGTCGTAATGCTGCTCTTCGAGTTTCCGTTTTGCATATAAAATGAGCCATTCTTTATCCTCTCCCAAGAATTTGGCATCGGCTTCGCCGGAAATAATTTTGTTGTTCACGGATAGATGCTGTCCCAAGCGGACCCCAATATCAGGATGGAGCCATTTAAAAAACCATTTGGCCAAGGGGTTGGTGAACACTTTTTTCATCCGTTTGAAACCTTTGTCGTGAGGCCCCAACCCATCACCGTGCGCGATAAAAAAAGAGGTGTCATTGATTATAAACTGCTGAGGTTTATGGTAAACAGGTATGTTGAGCTCTTCTTCGAAGTAGCCGTTCATCCAAAGATCGTGGTTGCCCACAAAATAGGTGATGGGTATGCCCATGTCCGACAGCTCAGCTAATTTCCCCAGTGTGCGCGTAAAACCTTTGGGAACAACTGTCTTGTACTCGAACCAAAAGTCAAAAAGGTCGCCCATTAAAAAAATAGCGGCGGCATCATCCTTAATGGAGTCCAGCCAGGCCACAAATTTTTTCTCACGCGGCAAGCTGTCCTTTCGGGTAGGCGCCCCAAGGTGGTTATCGCTCGCAAAATAGACTTTTTTGCCTTTAGGCAGGGCAATGTTCTTCATTTATTTTTTATAACGTCTGTTGCTACGTATTCTGTTGACCACATACACTACGATTACGAAAAGGGCCAATAAGGGGAACAATAAATCAGTCATAATTACTTTTGTTTTTTAAACTTCTCCAATGCGTTTTTAGTATTCGGAGACAGTGCCAATCTTCCAGAAGCTTCGGCGCGTTCTAATAATAGGTCGTCCCAATGCTCGGTTCCTTCCCAAAGTACTTTTTTCATTTCGGCCAGAGCTTCGGGGTTGTAGGTTGCCAGCTTTTGGATGTGAATGTCCAACTCTTTGTCCAATTCCGAAATGGAATCGTACACTTTAGCAAATAAGCCCTGTTCTTTGGCCCAATATGCATTTTTCCACTCCGTTGGGTATAAAGTGAGTTCGGCCAAAGCCGCTTTTCCCATTTTGCGTTCCACGGCAGGAGCAATCACAAACGGACCGATTCCGATGGAAATTTCGGAGAGTTTGATGGCAGCTTCGACGGTTGCGTGTACATAATCACAGGCCGAGGCCAATCCGACCCCGCCACCTACGGTTTTGCCTTGAACCCGACCGATAATCGGTTTGGGACATTTGCGCATGGCGTTGATGACATTGGCGAACCCGCTGAAAAACTCTTTGCCCTCCTCCAAGTTGGAAACGGCCACCAATTCATCAAAAGAGGCACCGGCGCAGAAAGCGTGTTCTCCTTCAGATTTTAAGACGATGACGGAAACCTCGTCATTTTCGCCAAGCTTTTGAAATTCCTTGGCGAGTCGGGCCAAAAGTTCAGAAACAAAGGAATTACTGGCAGGGTGACCAAATTCGATGGTTGCAACCTTGTTTTCTATTTTGGTATATAAACTTCCGTTGGCTCTATCTGTGGACATTGTTTTCAATTAACAATTAACAATAAACAGTTATCAGTTATCAGTTATCTGAACGCTGAACTCTGAACTCTGAACTCTGAACTCTAACTGTGCTAAATTAAGGGTTTTGCACCAAGGGTCTGAATTTTCTTCTAAATTTCCAAACCAGGGAGAATCCGCGAATCATCATCCAGACCACAAAAGCGATCCAAATGGCATAAAAACCGAGCCCCAAATACATGCCCAAATACAGACATGGGATAAACCCTAAAAAGGTGGCGGCCAGGAGTACATTCCTTAGGTATTTCATTTCGCCCATTCCTTTGAAAATACCATCAAAAATAAAAGCCAAAGTGTTCATGGGCAGACCAAGAATAACGATGAAAAAAATACTGTAAAAAGTGTTGAGCACGATTTCCTCATTGGAGAAAAGGTGGCCAATGGGGCGGTAGAAAATAAATCCGAAGCACATGAGGGCGAGACTTACAATCATTCCATATTTGAATATGGTCTTGGCCAGTTTCCATAAGCCATCGTAATCTGCGGCACCCAAAAGTTTTCCGCCCATGCTATTGCCCGCGGCGGCATAGCCATCAATAAAAAATGCGGCGAACAACCATAGGTTGACGGCAATGGTGTGTGCTCCAATAAAGCGGTCGCCCAAGGTGGTTGCTTCACGAACGGCCAGCATCAAAGCGGCATTGAGGGCCAAAGTCCTTACAAAAAGGTTGAGGCTCATAAAAATCAACCGCTTGATTTCCTTGTTCAGCGGAAGGGTCAATTTCATACTGATGTCCGTCTTTTTCACCAATAAAATAAGAGCCAAAATGGCCATGATGGCCTGTGAAATTAAACTGGCCCATGCAGCACCTTCCAAATAAAGTGCTGGAATAAAACCATCAATTCCATAGACCAGAACAAAATCCAAAAGAATGTTGAGCCCTGCCCCCAACATGGCAATCACCATAGGGTAGAAGGTGTTCTGTAATCCGCGGAAGATGCCAAAAACCGCAAAAGTGAATAAGGTAAGCGGAAATCCCCATACCCGAATGGAATAGTAGGAAACACAATACTCCAAGATTTTTCCCGATGCATTGAAGAGTGCAAAAATTTCTTCGATTACAAAGATAGTGGTGAGCAGTACCACAATGCTTAACAGGATGTTGAGGAAAATAGCCTGTGCGGGTAGGTTTTTTACTTCGCCCAGCCTTCCAGCTCCCAAATACTGGGAAATGATAGCGGAAATAGAGCTACGCGTCTGGCCCAGCACCCAAATGAGCATGGACAAAAATGACCCTACGATTCCTGCAGCAGCCAAGGACTCCAATCCATCCACAGGAATATTGCCCACTATGGCCGTGTCCGTAATGGAGAGGATGGGTTCCGCAATTCCCGAAATGGTAGCGGGAATTGCTAGTTGATTAATGCTCTTAAAATTTACCTGTGTGCTCAAATCGAGCGCAAGTTACAGCACTAATTCATAACAATGAAAAGGATGGTCGCTTTGTTTGGGGAAGAAAATATCCCCGAGTTTTTGGTAACCTCTTTGTTCGTAAAAACGTTGGTTTCTTTTGTTCTGCGAAAAGGTGTCCAAGCGAACTGAGACAAAACCGTTTTCTCTGGAAAATGCTTCGGCAAAATCCATCATTTTTTGGGCCAGCCCTTGGCCTTGAAGTTCCGGATGTACGGAAAGACGGTGGATGTAAGTACTATTGCCGTTCGGAGTCAACCATTTCATGGGTATGTATTCCTCATCCATTAGGGTTGATATGACGATGGTACCCTGAACTGTGCTGTTTTTTTCAATCACAAAAAGTTCATTGCGCTTTATGTCTTGGATAAACGCTTCTTTGGAAGGATAGTGCTCGTTCCACTGTAAAATACCATTTTCCTGCATTTTTTGGGCACAGGCCTGGGTTATGGTCAAGATATCGGGGATTTCGGATATCTTTGCTTGTCTTATCATTGATTCGTTTCAATTAAATTGTAAATTTAAGGTTTAATCGTAATCACCAAACCATGAACAACATACTTGTACCTATTGGAACTTCTCCAGATTCTTCTCAAACATTACAATACGCTGTAGACTTTGCCTCAAATTTTGGCGCGAAGGTCTTTGTGATGGATGTATTTAATGTACCTACCGCCGTTGGAAGCTTGGCCAATGTAGAAGAAAAGGTTACCAAGAGCAGCAAGGAACATTTAAAGGCGGTCATCGATAAAGTTGACACCAAAGGAGTGGATATAAAAATGGCCACTTACAATGGCGATATTATTGATGGCCTGAAAAGCATCAACAAGGAGCTTGGTATCGACTTGATCATCATTGCACCAAAAAGTAACGATATTCAAGAGGAACTTTATTTGGGGAATACTTCGGGTAGGATCATTAAACAGACGGAAATCCCGACCTTGATCGTTCCTAAAGGAACAACATTTAAACCTGCGAAAAAGATATTGACGGCTTTTGGGTCCGGGATTTTAAAAAGAAGCAGTATTTTGACTCCATTGATCATGATTAAAAACAAGTTTAGATCGGAGGTCAGTTTGTTATTGGTGAAAAGACCAGGGTATACGGAAGATGATTTGAAGGTAAACACTGCTTTAATGGATTTAAGTTCACATTTGTCCATTACCGAAAACGGAACTACCTACTTGGGGGTAACGGAATACTTTCAGAAGGAGCACCCGGATATGTTGTGCGTGTTTAGAAGAAAACGAGGGTTCTTTAAAAAACTGTGGGAAAAGAACACCATACCAAAATCGGAATTCTTTGTTAAGATACCTGTGCTGGTGCTCAGCGTTAAAAAAGATTAAGGAAATGGCGCAATTTTTGATACTTTCGGAAAAAAGTAGTTCCTTTGCGCTCTCTTTTGGGGGATTAGCTCAGTTGGCTAGAGCGCTTGCCTGGCAGGCAAGAGGTCACCGGTTCGAATCCGGTATTCTCCACCAGTAAATACAGGGCTTCAAGAGTTTTTGACTTTTGAAGCTTTTTTTATTTGCACGCAAATTCATTTTAAATATAGCTTGGTATTATTTGTTACATTTTGGCTTACTTTGATTGTTCTTCACTGGTTTCTGAGTGCTTTTTTGTAAAAATCATATCCCTTAAACAATACAATATTTAGTATTTGCTGAATCCAAGTCCTCTAAAAGGTTGATTATCGAGAATAATAAAAAAGACCTTGAATAGGACACGCCTGATAATAGTTTTATCAAAATGTTTTTAAAAAACTACAACATTAGATGAAAATCATAACTGTAATTTACATTTTAAGAAACGTTGGGTAATCAAGTTCCTATTTTGAATTATGACCATATTGAGATGCAGAAATCGAACATCCAGATTCTATTCAACTAAAACCATCGCAAAGAGGCTAGTGTACAATGACAATATAATCTTTAAAAAAGACAGGCAATTATTGATTGAATAAGACTAAACGAACGTTTTTCTAAATTCGCGTGGAGTGCAATTGTTGATTCGTTTGAACGCTAAATTGAAACGACTCATAGAGTTGAATCCACATTCAAAGGAAATATCGGTAATGCTTTTGTCGGTCGAAACCAATTTCCGCTGGGCTTGGGTAATTCTTTCCTGAACGATATATTCATTAAGTGTCATCCCAAAAGCCTTTTTGAAAACCACGTTGGCATAGTCCGGATGCAGTCCCACCTCTTCGCCAATATCTGCGGCTTTGATCGGTCGGAAATAATTTTGGGCTATGTACATGGCGATTCGTTCTACATAACTTATTTCGCTTGAATGGATTTGTGTACCTTCATTTACCTTTCTTGGCAGAACCTTATCTGCCATTCGTATCAATCGCGCATGCATTTCGAGCAATACTGTTTCTCTTCCATTTTTTGAAGACAGGTCCTTGATCCAGTTTTTTAAAAGAAATTCATCATAAATTGATTGTTCTCCTGAATTTTCGATGAGCACTTCTCCCTTTAACACCCGGTCAACGTAAGATCCAGGAAGTTTCCATTCCAAAAACTGGGTCAAAGGAATCGTACAGACATAATAGGGAGCAGATTCATCATAACTTACAATTTGATGGGGAACGAGCCCCCAGAACAATGCCAAACTATGCTTTGGAATGGTTGTTTTGGAGCCTCGAAATAAGTAGGTCAAACTACCTTCAGTAAAATAGTTGATTTCAATTTCATTGTGCCGATCTGGTTTTTGCATCAAACTTGGCTTCCAAAGCTCACAAGTCAATCCGTAGGGCCTAAATGCATCACGCTGTTTATCAAATTTTTTTAATTTCTCGGAATACAGTATGTTATTTTCCAAATCGTATTATTTTATGTAGAAATACGAGAATAAATTTACACAATAATTCAACTCCAATAGAACAATTAATACTATCGAAATAAATTAATTGTCCGCGAAAGCTCAAATACAACGGAACAATGAAAAACATATGGATTCCTATAATCTTTCTATTCCTATTGACCTCATGCAATTCTAACCAGGCCGTAAAAAAACAGGAGCTTAAAAACATATCCTACAAACCAAGGGTCATTAACACTACCGATTTAGGTGCCGATCCAGATGATAAACAATCTATGGTGCGTCAATTGGTAAGTTCCAACGAGTTTGATATTGAAGGATTGATCGTTGCCACAGGTTGCTGGAGAAAAACGCAAAGCAATACTAAAATGTTGGATACGCTTGTGGAGGCCTACGCAGCGGCATATCCCAATCTAAATGTTCATGCAGATGGGTACCCCACTCCAAAATACCTAAAATCAATTTCTGTTATGGGGCAAACAGGTTATGGTATGGATGACGTGGGAACGGGAAAAGACAGTTCTGGTTCGGAATTAATTATTGCCTCTGCAGACAGGGACGACCCAAGACCTCTTTGGATCATGGGATGGGGAGGTATGAACACTATAGCTCAAGCGATCTGGAAAGTACGTGAAACCCGATCTGAAGAAGGATTAAAAAAATTCTTGAGCAAGCTTCGCCTCTTCGATATTCTTGGGCAAGACGATTCCGGGGCTTGGATCGCGAAGAACTTTCCCGATGTTTTCTATATCCGTGCTACCGGAGTGTACGGTTGGCAACCGCCAAAAAACGGTGATTATCAGCGTAATGACATTCAAAGTCATGGTCCACTCGGCGCTGTTTATCCAGATACCCAATGGGCCACAGAGGGAGATAGTCCCGCTTTTATGCACATATATCCAAACGGACTTAATAATCCCGAACAAATCGACCAGGGCGGTTGGGGCGGTCGATTTGACCTTATAAAAAAAGCCGGTATCAGAAGCATGTCCGAGGTGGCAAAAATCGAGAAGGATGGGGAAACAAAATATGACCCCTATTATATGTATGGCAATACGGAAGAAGGCGCAGAAGCCATAAAACGTTGGAACAAAGGCTACGATAACGACTTTGCCGCACGTATGGATTGGAGTATCATCAGTAATTATAAGGATGCTAACCACCACCCGGTTGCTGTGCTGAACGGGAATAAAACCAGAAGTGTTTTGCAAATGAACGCATCCGTTGGCGACAAAGTTGAATTAAATGCTGAGGGCTCTACGGACCCCGATGGCAATACGATTTCCTATAAATGGTCTTTTTATGATGAACCCAGTTCTTATGATGGTTCGGTTTCCATTTTGAACGACAGATCTATCAAAGCTTCAATTGAGATTCCTGAAAATTCCAAGGGCAAGAATATCCATATAATCCTCGAAATATATGATAATGGTTCTCCTAATTTGTATGCCTATCGCCGAATGATCATAAATGTCAATCCATAATACTGTTGAAATGAAAATGTATTTAAAATTAACGGTTTTAGTACTTTTTATTCATTTGGCATGCACACCGTTGGCGGCCCAAGAACCGGCCTCCAATGAAATTACCCCGGATGAGCGCTATCGAATTATCATTACATCCGATTTTCCGCCCTTTCCGGTGACCAATAGCGACCCTGATGATGTGCAGTCGATTGTTCGTTTCTTGCTTTATTCCAATGAACTCGATGTTGAGGGATTGATTGTCTCCGCGGGCACATTCGATATGGTAGCGGAAAAGAAAAATATGTTGGCCGTACTTGATGAATATGATAAAGTAGATGAAAATTTAAGAAAGTACGATGCCAAATACCCAACGGCCGATGCATTGCGTGCCGTTACCTATGAGGGAAAGGGCAATAACAATGGTATCAATATTGAATGGGGCTGTGGCAAACAACCCGTTGAAGAAATTATAGGGGAAGGTAAAAGTAGTGAGGCTTCGGATGCCATTATCGCTGCCGTGGACAAACCCGACCCTCGACCTCTATGGATCAGTGTCTGGGGCGGCCCCAGAGAAGTTGCACAGGCCATTTGGGACGTTAAGAATACACGAAGTGAAGAAGAATTGGAAGCGTTTATTGGCAAGCTAAGAATCTACTTGATAGCATGTCAGGATGCATCGCATGAATGGCTTATGAACGAATTCCCGGACCTGTTCATTATCGAATCCAGAAAGACATACCATGGTATTTTTCGAAGTGATAGTAAAGAATGGGCCGAAAAGAACATTATTAATAACCACGGACCGCTTTGTGCCATCTACCCGCCAAAAGCAATGGCGGGCCCTGGAGTTATCGAGGGGGACTCGCCCACTTTTATGCATTTGATCAGTGCCAATCGGGGAATCAACAATCCAGAGGACCCAACCCAACCCAGTTGGGGCGGACAATATAAACGTATAGAAGGAACAAACCATTGGGTCGATGGCCCTGGAGCATCGACTATCTCAAAATGGAAAAATGACTTTCAGGCTGAATTCAAGGAACGTGCTGACAGGTGTATTGAGTAATTCTCTTTAAACATTATTGATAACTGCATTTTCGATTGTTTCGTAAAACGAACGATTTTCAAGACAGTATTATTCAAAAAAGCGCTAAACTTTCTATCAAGTAGTAGCAGACTTCATTAAGACAATCCAAAGATTAAAACATGCTTTTTTAAAGCACCTATTTTTCGAATTCCCCTAGTCTTAATTGTTGATAACTGGACCGTGACTTAACGGTGCATAGGAAAAACCAGGAATGGGTATCCGACATGACCTATATAAGGACCGGTGATGGATGGATGTACCTGACAGTGATCATGGACCTGATCCATCGAAATGTCGTTGGATGGTCGATGGGCAAGACCTTGGGGACTACAGAAACCATAATTCCCGCTTGGAAGATGGCAGTAAGGTCGAATAATATCACGGACAGGCTTATTTTCCATTCTGATAGGGGCTTACAATACGCCAGTTACGAGTTTGCCGATATCCTTAAAGAACATAATGGTATAGTGGTTCAATCAATGAGTAGAAAAGGGAATTGCTGGGACAATGCCGTAGCAGAATCTTTCTTCAAGAGCTTTAAGTTCGAATGGGTGTACCATCAAAATATGGCTTCAGATCCGAAGCGGAACTATCGATATTCCAGTGGACAGAGACCTGCTACAATAAAAGGAGAATACACTCTTCATTGGACTATAAAACAGTAGAGGAATTTGAAAACGAAATGGATAACAAAAAAAGCAGCTGCAAGACTCTTATCTGATTGTCCATTTTTATGTTGCAAGTCCACAAGAGATTGCATTTGCAGAACTGGATATAACGCAACAACGTGTTAATCCGGTATTCTTCACCAAATATTGTGAAAGCACCTCATAAACGAGGTGCTTTTTTTGTGCTATAACTTTTCTTTTCCAGCTTTTATCCAAAAGTATATTGCAAAAACAGTTGTAACAATGGGAATCATGAATCCGTATTCATCTATCCAAAATGCAGTGTTTTCATTAGAAATGGTCAATGGGGTACATAATTTCTGAATATAAATATTGTGAACTGAATGATAAATGGCAGCTGGCCATAGGCTTTTGGATTTAAATGTGAAATAGGCCAAAATCACAGATATGCCTATGATCATTATAGTGAAAGCACTTGTGTGCATTAAAAGGTTTTCTCCCCTTCCGTAAATCAGATTGATGACTGGGTAATGCCAAACAGCCCAAATAACTCCACTCACCATAGCTAGGGCTTTAAAAGACATTACTTTTCTCAATTCGAATATGAGAAAGCCGCGCCAACCTATTTCCTCTCCCAAGGTAGAGCCTAAGTTTTTAACTACTCCAACTGTCAACAGTAAAATTACCATCACTGCTATTACGAGGGGTTGATTAGATTCTGCAATGCCCAGTTCGTTGCTCCATTCCGTAATGGTTTCTGGGTTCATAAAGTTTGCAAAGCCAAAAAGCCAGAGCAAAACGTAGGCAATGGAAACATAAAGTAGGGGGATTAGGTATGAGAATTTTACATATTTCAGATTCTTAAGACTCCAAGGTAAACTGGAAATAGGCCGTTTCTTGATTTTTAGGGTAAGAAAGGCTGCCAAAGCGGGAGAAATCATCAATAAACCTACATAGATACTCGTGGGGTTTAATTTTAGAATTACATAATATGCAATGGAACTAAATACAATTAGAAGTAGTAAGAAGATACCTATGGTGCTCCACGCTTCTTTCTTTTGTGTTGTTGATTTTGTCATTTTATTTTTTGATTGATTGTAATGTATGACGAGCAGGGCCAAGTTTTGTTACGATTCTGTTCGATGGTAGCATCAAACCTTATATTAGTTTATCATGAAATATCTTCCTAAACTTCTCAGGTAGTTCGTCGGTTATTTGGATGATTTTGTTCGTAAATGGATGCTCAAATTCCAGCGAATGGGCGTGTAAGTACAAGCCCTTGCCTTTTAAGATTAATTCTTCCTTGGAATATTCTTTGTCCCCGAGTATGGGATGACCCAAACCGAACAAATGCTTGCGTAATTGGTGTCTTCTGCCTGTTTTGGGGTGTAACTCTACCAAATTAAGGGTGCCGAACCGTTCCGAAGCAACGGACTCCATTATTTGATAATCTGATTCTGACGGTTTCCCATCTATTTCGGATGTTATGGTTCCATGGTTTTCCATTTCACCAATGGTAACGGCGTAGTAGGTTTTTACAATGGTTTTGTCCTCGAACATTTTATTCAAAACTCGGATACTGCCGCTCGTTTTGCCTACCAGAACAATTCCCGTAGTCGCATAATCCAATCGGTGCACAGGTTGAGGTCTGGTAGCATCCGACAACGAACTCGGTTTTAGGTTTTGAGGCAGGGCATTGGCAATGGTTTTAAATCGATTACCACTGACTTCTATACCTGCAGGTTTGTGAATGGCAGCAATGTAATCATCCTCAAACAATACTTTAAGTGGCAAATGAAGCCGCTTTTTTGTCTTTGCGTCCTTTGGAATGTAAAAACTTATATGTTCTCCTCCAGCAATCATGGTTGCTGTGGTGGCAATGGTTCCATTTACTCGAACATAATTCTTTTTTATGGCTTTTTTTAGGGCTGATTTTGTGGGGGCCACTTCAAAAATACCCACGCCGTATTCCTGTAACCGCTGTGGTGTGGAAATAATAGGAACGATATGGGTTTCGGTCGGATGAATCACACAGGTTCGATTGATAAACTCCAAGCTGGAGCCTACAAGTTAATACTTTTTGGATAGCCAATGGTATAACGCCAAGCTGAAAATAGAAAGCAAGTGTCTCCAATGTCACTAGCCATAATTGTTTATAAGACAATGAATTATAGTGCTTTAAAGGGCAATGGAGCCTGAAGATTGTAATGAAAAAAATTCATTAAATTTAATGTATACTAAAAACTATTAATTATGAAAAAAACAGCCTTATTATTTGCTTGCACACTAGTATTTTGCGCAGCCAGCGTTTTTGGGCAGGCCAGAAACGAATTGAACTTCGGATTGGTTGGTATTAATTATGAAATCCCAGTTCACAAAAATATTACAATTGCTCCGGGAGCAGGAACCAGTTTGGATTTTGATTGGTTAAATGTGGGAGTAAAAGCCAACTATTATTTTGATAACTTATTTGGACTAACCGACCCCGCATGGGACGTATATGGTGGTGCAAATGCAGGGTACGCCGTTTATATGGGTGATGGTACGGATGATAGTGACGTTGATTTTGGCTTGCAAGTGGGTGGCCGTTGGTTCTGGAACGACCAATGGGGATTATATGTAGAATTGGCAGGTGGAAATGTCGCTGGCCTATCCCCTGGAATAGGAGTGACTATGAAATTATAGAAAAGCCTAGTTCAATAAAAACGATAAAACCCTGAAAATCATCAAGTTTTCAGGGTTTTGATTTTTTACGAATATCGGGAATGAATGTCGGATTGTCTTGGAGTGATCAAATTTTTGCAATAAGTTTATTTTAATCAGCGAATTGTAGTTCCCGCTTTAAACATTAACCATCCTTTAGGATGGATTTTTTGTATTTGGCTTGTGCTTTTTTGAACTTTACTTCAAAACAAATCAATATGAAATTAGAAGGAAAAGTAGTATACATCACAGGAGGAACAAAAGGCATAGGATATGGCATAGCTGAAAGCCTGCTGGAGCAAGGGATGAAGGTCGCCGTAAGCGGAAGAAGCCAGGAAAGTGCCGATGCCGCGGTAAAAGGCTTGAACAATCCAGACAAGGTATTGGGATTGGTATCCGATGTGGCCAAATTGGAAGATGAGATAAAGGCGGTAGCTGCCATTCTCGATAAATGGGGACAATTGGATGTAGTGATGGCCAACGCAGGGGTCGGACATTTTGCGCCGATTGATGAATTGGAAGACGAGAAATGGCACCAGATGATAAACACCAATCTAAACGGAGTGTACCATACGCTAAAAGCTTCGGTGGAGGCTTTGAAAAAATCGGAGGGCTATTATATGACCTTGGCCAGTTTGGCGGGCACCAACTTTTTCCCAACAGCGGCGGGGTATAACGCCACCAAGTTTGGCGTGGTCGGTTTTACGCAGGCAGCGATGTTGGATTTAAGACAGTACAACATCAAGGTAACTACCATTATGCCCGGTTCCGTGGCCAGTCACTTTAACGACAACGAACCATCGGATAAAGATGCATGGAAAATTCAGCCAGAAGACATAGGTAAATTGGTCATCGATTTGCTAACGATGCACCCGCGAACCTTACCAAGTAAAATTGAAGTGCGCCCCACACGTCCCGATTTAAAATAACTAATCCACTTTTTCGGTAAGAGGAATTTCGGTATTACAGATTTCGCGGATAAGTTGGTACAGGTAATTTTCAAAAGTTGCGAGGGTATCTGCATTAATTTGGGTGTTCTTGTCCTCTGAAAAGCGGAACAATCCTTGACTCAATTTTTTAAAGGAGATGATTCCCGCCTGTACGTCTTTTATACCGTGTTTTTTGGAATAGAGATAGGCGTAACAAAGCAATTGGAACGCCTTGCTCTTGTCGTAATCCGTAATCAAGGTCTCCCAATCCGTTATTTTTACGTTTTTAGGCTCTACCTTGCCCGTTTTGTAGTCTATTATCCTAATGGTTCCGTCAAATTCGTCCACCCGGTCCAAAGTTCCCTTTAGTTTTATGGGAAAATCAAGCCCAGGAATGGTGATGAATTCTTCGTAGCGTTCCTCGAGCGCCAATATTTTGATTTGGTGTCGTTTGAGCTGTTTGAGTTCATTATCCAAAAAGTTGTGCAGGTATTTTATGATGACTTTGTACACCAACAGGAACTTTCCTTTGGAAACATCCACCCCAGAAAGGTTCTTTTCAAAATGATGCTGTACCACGCCCGCAACCTGTGTTTTTAGGGCCTTCACATTTTCTTCCGTCAACAGCTGATTAATGAGCGGCGTATAGAGTTGCTCCAAACTATCGTGAATAATGGTTCCGAAAGTATTGGCGGCAATATTTTCTTCCACCTCTTCCAAATCATTTATTTTAAGAATGTTTCTCGTGTAAAAATCAATCGGGTTCCTAATATAATTGGTAAATGAGGTTGGTGAAAAACCTTGTAACGCAAAAGCCTTGAGGTCTTCCATAAACTCCCCTTGTTTGTTGATTTGGATGAGAGGCTTTGCTTGAATACTGATTTTTGGAGTTGCAATGTTGTGGGTAATGTGTGATTTTAGATTTTCATCGGTCAGCAATTGCGTGATGAGACGGCTCTTTTCTCCACCTTCCAACACATCGGGTTCGGTGTTGTAGGTGATGTAAATGTTTTTGGCCCGTTGAATCAACCGATAAAAGTGATACACGTAGATGGCATCTTTTTCTTTGTAGGTAGGCAGGCCATAATCTCGTTTTACATCAAAAGGAATAAAAGAATTGTTCGATTTACCCGAAGGAAGAATACCCTCATTCACCGAAGTGATGATGACCGTTTCAAAATCAAGGTTTCTACTTTCTAACATTCCCATAATTTGAAAACCCGTCAACGGTTGACCAATAAAATCCAGGGTTTCCATATTGGCCAATTGCTTGAAGAGTTTTTTTATGGACTTGAGTTCTCCCATAAAATCCACCTTGTCCAAATACTGTTTTAATTGATTGAAAAGAGCATAAAACCGATACAGATATTCCAGTTCCAAGGCGTTTTTCTTGTCTTGATAAATAGTTTTTAATCGTTCAATAAGCAGTAAACAATTGTTGATCCAATCCATAGGGGAGATATCCCCGGAAGGAAATATGATGGACAACAAATCTTTTGCTTTCGGATATTTGGAGAGTGTATCGGTGTTAAGGTATAACAGGTTTCCTTCCTTGATATCTTGGGACATTCGTTGGGCAAAATTGCCCTGATCTTTGGACGATAGGGTCAAAGCATAGGGATTGGTGATAAATTCCAACACCCGTTTAAAGAACCAACCTCTATCGGATATATTGAGGTGCAGCTCCAAATAGTTTACAAAAAAGGAATACAGCACGGTTTTGTTCAACGGCATCCCCATCGTAATGTTTACCTCTGGAATGTTTTTGGGAATAGCATTGAGCATAGGGTTGAGCAAAGTTTCGTCTGCAAGCACCAAAGCGGTTTTAGTAAGGTCAATATTTTCTTGCTGACCTATTTGTTCCAATAACTGACCCACATATTTCGTCTGTGAGATGCTTTTGGGCACTCCGGTGATTGTGATGTTCTTTTTGGACAGAAAGTTGTTCTGCGGTTCTATTTGACCCCTGTGCTTATAATAGGGCCAGTTGTATTGATAATCTCGCACAAATAACCCCGCATCGTGAATGGGGTCGTTTAAAAAGTACGAATCGATATCCCAATAGATGTGTGCATTGCCTTGTTCCAAATAATGTTGGATAATGGTGGACTCAGCTGCATTTAGTGCATTGAAACCCACAAATATGATTGGTTTTGCATGAGCCTCCTCATAATTACCACTTTGGATGGCTTTGACCGCTTCCCGTTGAATCAAGCCTTGGTACCCTCTTTTTTGTTCGAGCAGCGCGGCGTAAAAATTTTTGTAGATGGTTTCCAGATGCTTCCAAAGTTGTAAGTAATTCTCAACGAGTTCCGTTTTTTCTTTACTCGCGGACCAATGGTTGATTTCCTTGATGGCAGAGAGGTAATTCAAAATATTCTCGGCTGGGATTAGATACCCATCAATTTCATTGAAATCCTGTAAAAGTGTTTGCCCCCAATTGATGAAGGATGTAAAATCATCGGAGTTTTCTATTTGCGATTCTTTGTAGACCTTAAAAAGGAGGAGCAGCAAATCAATATTGGATGCTTGGTTAAGGTCGGATAGTTGGCCAATAAATTCTTGAATGGATAATACTTCGGGGCTGAAAATATTCTTTTCCAGTCTACTGGCCATATGTTTTTTTAAGAAGGTGCCAGACCTTTTACTGGGAATAACAAAGGTGCAGTTGGTGAAATCCAACTGTTTGTGGTGAAGGTCATCCAGTACATATTCCAAGAAAGTATCGTGCATGGATTAAAAATAAAAAAGGCCCCGCATTTGCGGAGCCTTTTTCAAGAAAACTTTTGCTTCTTATTATTTTACCAAGTTGATTTCAACTCGTCTGTTTTGCGTTCTACCAGCTCTTGTGTTGTTAGTAGCAATTGGCTTAGCTTCACCGTAACCGATGGCAGATAGTCTATCAGCATCGATTCCTTTGTCGATCAAGAAATCTCTAACAGAGTTAGCTCTTTCTTCAGAAAGTTTTTGGTTCAAGCTTTCGCTACCTACGCTATCAGTATGACCTTCTACTGTAAACTTAGCAGTTGGGTACTCGTTCAAGATTTGGATGATATCCACCATTACAGAAGTAGATTCTGCTTTGATAGAAGACTTACCAGTATCGAACAAGATAGTTCTAGCGTAGTCGTTCAATTGTTTCTGAACTTCTTCAGTTACTTCTGGACAACCGTTGTTGGCAACAGTACCAGCAACATCTGGACACTGATCGTCTTTGTCAAGTACTCCATCACCGTCAGAATCTGGCCAAGGGCATCCATCGTTTTCAGCAGGTCCAGCTTCGTTAGGACACTCGTCATCTTTATCGGCAATACCATCACCGTCAGCGTCAGGACAACCAGCTAATGCAGGAAGACCTGGAGTGCTTGGACAAGCGTCATCTTTATCGGCAACACCGTCACCGTCAGAATCAGGACATCCGTTCATTTCTTTGGAACCAGCTTCGTTAGGACAAGCGTCCTTAGCATCTTCGATACCATCGCCGTCAGAATCAGGACATCCGTTGAATGCCTCTAGACCTGCAACTTCTGGACAAGCATCGTCTTTGTCATAGATACCGTCACCGTCAGTGTCAGTACCACCAAACTTAATGCTGATACCAGCCATATGTTGGAAATGCTTAACCAAGTAATCTTCGAAAGCGTGCTTGTATTGTGTTTGAAGTGTAAAACCTAGGTTATCGGAGAACCAAAAGTTAACACCAATACCACCATTTACAGTACCAGCACCGATTTCATCAACCCAAGTGTAACCACCACCAATTTCCACGAAAGGATCTACAACGGTGTTCCTTAGGATGTTGTATTTAATTGTACCATCTATAGCATAGTGGGAAAGATCATCAACTTCAAAATCTCCCAATTTTTCGATTCTGTTCAAAGAACCTCTTGCTCCAACGGAGAAACCATCACCGATATATTTGGATACTCCTATATATGATACAGAAGGCAATATGTTCCAGTGGTCGGATACATTAAAGTACTCATCGAACAACGTAGTACTGGAATAAGGATTATTCTCATCGTTTGTAGGATAGACGTCTATTGCATTCACCCCTATGCTAACCTGCCAGGGATTATTTTCGTCCTGCGCTTGTATGCTGTTGAACCCTACAAATACAAGAGCAACAACCAATAATTTGCTAAGATGTTTCATGCTCAAAATTTTAAGTTTAAGTGTTTATCAGCAGCAAATGTAAGTTGTTAAGAATTATTAACAAAATCTAAATTTCTTTTTTTTTGACTCATTTGCCAGAAGATTTGTTGTATTTCGTCGAATTTAGATGACATTTAACGACTTTCCTACCTTAATAAATGCATTAATTGCATGATCCAAGTGTTGCTTGTCGTGGGCTGCGGACAGTTGTACACGAATTCTTGCTTTGTCTTTTGGAACGACAGGATAAAAGAAACCGATTACGTAAATTCCTTCCTCCAAAAGCATATCCGCCATATTTTGTGAAAGCTTCGCATCGTAGAGCATTACTGGAACAATGGCCGAATCACCGTCAATAATATCAAAGCCAGCTTCTTTCATGCCTTTTTTGAAGTATTCCGTGTTGCTTTGGAGCTTATCGCGCAAGGACGTATCCGTATCCAACATTTCAAACACCTTAATGGATGCCCCAACAATGGCGGGAGCCAAGGAATTGGAAAATAAATAAGGTCTGGAACGTTGGCGAAGCATTTCAATGATTTCTTTTTTACCCGTGGTGTAACCGCCCATGGCACCACCCAAAGCTTTGCCCAAGGTTCCGGTAATTATGTCAATTCGGTCCATAACGCCTTTTTCTTCCAGGGTTCCGCGACCTGTTTCTCCAATAAAACCTGTGGCGTGGCATTCATCAATCATGACCAATGCATCATACTTATCCGCCAAATCACAGATTTTATCCAAAGGAGCCAAAAGCCCGTCCATGGAGAACACTCCATCGGTTACGATAATTTTAAAGCGTGCCCCATCGGCGTTACTCTGTTTGAGTTTTTCCTCAAGGTCGATCATATCATTATTATTGTATCGATACCGCTTTGCTTTGCACAAACGAACCCCATCAATAATAGAGGCGTGGTTCAAGGAATCTGAAATAATAGCATCCTCTGCGGTGAGCAATGGTTCAAACACGCCGCCGTTGGCATCAAAAGCGGCAGCATATAATATGGTATCCTCTGTGCCATAGAAATCGGCAATTTTCTGTTCCAGTTCTTTATGGATGTCCTGTGTTCCGCAAATAAATCGAACCGAAGACATTCCAAAGCCGTGGGTGTCCATCGTGTCCTTTGCGGCCTGGATCACATCAGGATGGGAGGATAGCCCCAAATAATTGTTCGCACAAAAATTGATGACTTCTTCCCCTGTGGAGATTTTTATCACTGCATCCTGTGGAGAGGTAATGATCCGCTCTTTCTTAAAAAGACCAGCTTCTTCAATTGCTTCCAGTTCTTTGGTCAAATGTTCTTTTATCTTTCCGTACATATCTTTAATTAACTTTACCTGTTGTGCATTTTTGTAAAATTCGTCATTTCGAGTTGATTTCACGACAGCATGAGTGAAATTTGTATCGAGAAAAAGAATTGTATCTAAAAAAGGTTCTCGATACGATTTTTCGTTCCTCAAAATCACTCGAACTGACGCCTTGAACTTTAATGTTCAAAATACACAACAGCTTAGCTTTATACAAAAATAGGATCTATTTCTTGGTCTATATAAACAATAATGGATTGTTTGATTTTAAAATCCATTGCTTTTAAAATATCGGCATAGTTTGCGATTTGTTCTTTGTGCTTGGGAGATGGCTTACCTGTCTTATAATCTACTATGATAGCCTGGTTTCCATCAATAATAATTCTATCGGGTCGAAGGGATTGTCCATCCGTGGTTAAAATTTCTTGCTCGTTCAATACGTGAAAGTTATCCGAGAACATGTCTTTTAACTTTGGGTGATTTACTACGGCCATTATTTTTTGTTTGATGTCGCTCGCTGTCTCTTTGGGAAAATGCCCCTCGATTTCCAATCGTTCGAGAACAGAATCAACATCTTCAACCGTTTCAATTTGGCTCAATGCAAAGTGAATCAAGTTTCCCATAGCAATGGCCTCTATTCGCTCATCATCCCATAAACGACCCGATTTGGTGGAAATTCTAAACCCGGCATCTTCTTTTGGGCGGGTAACGTAGGAGATGTAATTTTTGGCGGATTCCGAAGGAGAAGCCGTTGTTCCTTTTGATGGAAAGCTTCCTATGATATAAACACCGCTTTCATTTTCAGGAATGTTTTTCTGCTGCACGTACAAATAAAACAGTTCCGAGTAGGATGAAGCAGCTTCAACTGAAGCCACATCCTTTTTGCTGGTATCGGTAATCACAAACAGTCCTTTTACGGGACGGGTCAGTGCTACGTAAAGCACGTTCATGGAATCCAACAGGGTCTTTTGCTCCTCAGCTATATATTTTTGTTGGGCCACCTCATTGTACTCCAACATGTCCTTATTGTTGTTGATCAGGAATTCGTCCAAGCCTAAAGTTTCATCATCCGTGGTGGCCTGTACCCAAGCTTTCTTCTTCTTGCGTTTATCGTCCAGAACCGCATTGGCAAACGGAAAAACCACAAATGGGAATTCAAGGCCCTTTGCCTTGTGGATGGTCATAATTTTTACGGCATCCACACCATCGGGAGCTGCAATAGAAAGCGAATCCTTTTTTACTTCCCAATAATTAAGGAAGGCATACACGCTGGGCCCTTCCCTTTTTTCCAAATCGAGCACTTCGTCCATTAAAAAAGAAATGTGCGCAACGGAACCTTCATAAAGCTCAAACCGTATAATGGCGGTTTCCAAAATGGTGAGCACAGGTTCGCCTTTTAATTCATCAATATTAAAGTGATATGTACTGGCCAAGAAGACTTCAATATTTTCCAGGTTTTTACTGATGAAGTCGTGTTTACCGTCCTTATCGGTTGCCAGATACATTAATATATGGTATGCCGCTTCTCTGTCCTTTACATTTTCAAAAATGCGGAGGATGGAAACCAAAAAGATGACCTTTTCGTTTTTGCTCAACAACAATGCATCCGAAGAAATAATGGGAATGTTTTGTTGCGCCAAAAAATCAGCCAAAAGCATTCCCTTTTTATTGTCGCGAACCAAAATGCAGATATCGGCATGCGCATGGTTTTCCGAAATGATGTGTTGAATCGCCTTTAGTGTTTCATTGCAATAGGCGGCGTCCTTTTCTTCCACCTCGCTTTCTAAAAATGACATTTGGATGTAGCCCCCTGGTTTGTTGTTCGTTTTTTGATGGGAGTCGTTCAAAAAGAGGTTTCGATAATCTTCATTACTGAGCACAGATGCCACTTCGGTAAAAAAGCTATTGTTGAAGTTCACGATTTCATCATAACTCCTCCAGTTGGTATCGAGTGAATGAATGCTGGGCTGCAGCACAAATGGATGTGATTTTCCATTGATTAGATTGAGGAACTGCTCTGCTCTACCGCCACGCCAGCGATAAATGGCCTGTTTTACATCACCCACCAAAAAAAGAGAACCGCGTTCATGTTTTTCGTCCTCACTCTCCAAGGCGTTGCCAATGAGCGGTACTAGATTTTCCCATTGCATTTTTGAGGTGTCCTGGAACTCATCTATAAAATAATGTCGGTATTTTTCACCCATCCGTTCATAAATAAAAGGTACAGGCTGATTCTTGATTTCTTTTGAGAGAATCGCGTTCAGGGAAGAAATGGGAATAATGTCTCGATCTAGCTCAATATTCTTGATTTCCTTGGCGATTTCGTTCAAAACCGTCATCGGCACTATGTTGCCGTAGATGTTTTGGAGATAGGCTAGTTGATGGAGATTCTTCTTTATGAGTAAGTATTGCACTAAAACTGTAGAAGCTAAAACAGAAGAGTCCCTGTTGTCTTTGGCGTAGAGGATTTTTTTGTTCTCCCTTAGATTCTCCTCCAGCTTGTTGGCATACAGTCTTTTAGTGTCAAAAAAACCTTCGGATATCTTTTTAAAATGATTTGGAAGTGTTCCACTAGAAAAATCAGTCAATTCAAATCCTAGGTTCTCTATTTCTTGAAGCACAATTTGAGCCAGTTGTTTTACCTTTTCTTCAATGGCCTTACTTTCTGATGCTATCCTTTTTTGGATGTCCTGAAAATCCGAAATGGATTTTTCTCGCAAAGGGTTTATGTGCTCGGCATGGTTTTCCTGAAAAAGGAGTTTCCCGATTTCTACCAGATCATAAGTGATGTTCCAGCTTTTGTCATCATCAATTTTCTCTAGTGAAAAGGCAATTAGGACTTCGGTAAGTTTTTCATCATTGCCGGCACGTTCCAACAATCTTCCCACGGCTTCCTCTAACAGTAAATCCAAATTAAGCTCCACTTCAAAATTTTGGGACAAGTGCAAATCGCGGGCAAATGTTTTTATGATTTTGTGGTTGAACTTGTCAATCGTAGAAATCTCAAAAAAAGAGTAATTGTGGAGAATTCGCTTTAGGATAAGCTTTGATCGTTTCCGTAATTCTTCTTCGGTCAAAGAAAGTTCATCACAAAGTGATTGGAAAAGATCTTTCTGTTTTTCGGGGACAACATCTTGACCAAAAGCATAAAGGTTGTCCAATATCCTGGTTTTCATTTCATCTACCGCTTTGTTGGTAAATGTAATGGCCAAAATCTGGCGAAATTTTACCGCAGCATCGTTGGACAGCAACAATATAAGGTATGCTTTGGCAAGGGCATAGGTCTTGCCCGAACCTGCCGAAGCGCTATATATTTTAAAATTAGACTCCTCCAAGGATGTTTTTCCTGCAAAATAAGGATTCCTCACCTGATGTTAACATGGTTTTAGCGGAATATAAATGTTAAAACTCGTATTTTTACATGAATTAAGTAATAACCTAAAAAAACAAGATAATTATGGCTTTTGAATTACCGAAGTTACCGTATGCATACGATGCATTGGAACCACATATAGATGCAAGGACCATGGAAATCCACCATACCAAGCACCACAATGGCTACACCACTAAATTGAACGGTGCCATCGAAGGAACAGATTTGGAAGGAAAGGGGATAGTGGATATCCTTTCAGGTCTCGATATGTCCAATGCCGCCGTTAGAAACAATGGAGGCGGATTTTTTAACCACAGCCTTTTTTGGGAAGTAATGTCTCCAAATGGAGGAGGAAAACCTTCAGGGGAACTGGCTTCTGCCATTGATGAAGCTTTTGGTTCTTATGATGCTTTCAAAGAAAAATTTTCTACTGCCGCTGCCACCCAATTTGGGTCAGGATGGGCTTGGTTGTGCGTGCACAAAGGAGGAAAAGTGGAAGTTTGTTCCACTCCTAACCAAGATAACCCCATTATGCCCGGTGTAGGTTGTGGAGGTTACCCGATTTTGGGATTGGATGTATGGGAACATGCATATTATTTGCATTATCAAAACTTGAGACCGGATTACATTTCAGCGTTCTTTAACGTGATCAACTGGGATAAAGTTTCAGAAAATTATGCAGCTAGTAAATAAGAACTTGTTCAATAATAATATGAAAAGCCGTGCACAAAGTGCACGGCTTTTTTTGTTGCTGTGACCCGTCCTGAAATAAGTTGACAACAATTCGACTTATTTATGGAATCATCAACAAACAAAACAGTTAAGCGGACCCAAAAGGATTACAACTTAGGCTTTAAATTGGCAGTAGTATCCCAGGTGGA
>NZ_JAGEMG010000019.1:0-19711 GCF_040148835.1 Allomuricauda sp. NFXS6
GGTGGAAGAAGGCTCAACTGGTCCTGGTCATTGGTCTTCCATACTACTTTTCGGCTCATAACTAAAGTTACGATCCCTTACAGTTTTAAACAAAAAAAAGAGACTGCCTTTTTAGACAGCCTCTTTTGTTTTATAAAGTTATCATTTCGAAATGAGCAAGGCGATTGAGAAATCTAAAACAGATAATGCTTGATGGGTGCTTAGCAAAGTCGAAGTAGCACGCAATACCTTCAGTCCATTTTCGCTTCGAAACAATTCGTAAATTTCGTGTCAAACAATAGAGATTTTTCGCAATGCTCAAAATGACAAGCTAATGGGCTTATTGGTCAGTTAAGAGTTCCAAGATTTTATTTTCCACTTCTTTAGAATCCCATTTTTCTTCAATATTGGGGAGTTGCATTACTTTTTGCATAATCGCTTCCTGTCGGTCACCAATGGCCAATGCCTCTGCATAGGGCCTATCGGAGAAGGTAACACGGCTATAAACCGGAACCCACTTTTTGGGATGTTGGTTTGCAAAATGCTTTTCAATCTTTTTCTGTAGCAAGAACTTTGGATCCGCGGTTTTACTGCTCATTTCCACAAAGTTTCTATAACTTAGTTCCGCGATGGCATCGGCATTCGGCTTTCGCTCCTCTTGGTATTTGGAAAAAATAGTCTCCCAATCATCACCATGTTTCTCCATTAATTGGTTGAGCACATAAATATCCTCAAAACCTGCATTCATCCCTTGGCCATAAAACGGCACAATTGCGTGGGCAGAATCACCGACCAAAGCTACTTTGTCCCAATAGGTCCAAGGATAACATTTCATGGTCACCATGGCACTGGTCGGATTATTAAAAAAATCTTTGGTCAAATCTTCAATTTCTTTCCGGACATTGGGGAAGTATTTCTTAAAAAACTCCCTCGCCTGATCTTCGGTTTTAATACTTTCAAAAGAAACTTCTCCTTCAAAAGGCAAAAACAAGGTACAGGTAAAACTGCCATCAATATTAGGCATAGCAATGAGCATAAACTCTCCCCTTGGCCAAATGTGAAATGAATTTTTGTCCAACTTATGAGTACCATCTTCATTGGCGGGAATGGTAAGCTCTTTGTAACCTACATCGATAAAATTTTGGGAATAATTGAAACGGCTACGACGTTGCATTTTATGGCGTACTCGAGAAAACGCACCATCACAACCAAAAATCAAATCAAAATCGTACTCCCTCCATGCACTTTTCTCGGCCTCTCCGGTATATATTTTGGCATCGGGCAAATTCACATCCCAGACCTTTTCATTAAATCGAAAAGTAGCCCCTTCCTCTTCTGCAAGATCGATCATACGTTTGTTTAGCATACCTCGCGAAATCGACCAAATAGCTTCGCCATCCTTACCGTACTTCTGAAAATACATAGGTTTATCATTCACGTGCATGGCCCTTTTGTCCAAGGGTATCGCCAAATCCTTGATTCTGTCGCCAATACCTACCGCGTCCAAGGAACGCCACCCCCTATTGCTCATGGCAAGGTTGATGGATCTTCCCGAAAATTTAATGGTCCGTATATCGGGTCTTCTGTCAAAAACGGTAACCTGATGCCCAATTCTTCGAAGATATATTGCCAGTAGGGAGCCCACCAATCCGGAACCGATGATGGCTATGTTTTTTGGAGTCTGTGCCATAAATGCCCAATGGGCTTAATTCTGATTAAAGCGATAAAAATAAGCATTTTGATCGGTAAACTGCTTTGTTTCGTAGCTTTCACGCGACCTGATTTATTTTTGTTTAATTTTTTATTATTTTTATTAAACAATAATTTTAGGTTGACGCACAAAAAACCACATCTACCCACAAAAACATGCCCAATATGCGAACGCCCCTTTACGTGGCGAAAGAAATGGGCCAAAGATTGGGACCAAGTAATTTATTGTAGCGATCGGTGCAGAAAAAACAAAAACAAGTATGGAGACTAGCCTCATTTGGTTCGGGAATAATCTAAGGGTACATGACAACGAAGCTTTACACTCAGCGGCAAAGTCCGATAAAATCATTGCCGTATATTTTTTTGACCCGAGACATTTTCAAATCAATTCCTTTGGTTTCAAGAAAACAGAACGTTTTAGAGGCAAGTTTCTGTTGGAGACGGTGCATCAACTTAAAAAGAATTTGGAGCAGCTGAACATCACCTTGCTCATTTATCAGGATAAACCCGAGGATATCATTCCGGAGTTGGTGAAACAGTTCAACATTGACCATATTTTTCTTCAAAATGAATGGACTTCCGAGGAAAACCATGTGATACAAGAAGTGCAAAAGCGCGTTTCTGAAACGGTTGCTATCCACAAAACCTTTGACCAGTTCCTTTTTCATCCAGAAGACGTTCCTTTTGATTCCTATGATCAAATTCCACAGGTGTTTACAGTCTTCCGCAAAAAATGTGAGAAGCATACCCTAGTGAAGCCTTGTTTTGACGTTCCCCCTCCACAACCGCCTGACAATCTTGTGGAGTCCACCACCGAAATGCCAACTTTGGGAACACTGGGCTTTTCCCAATTTGAAACCGACCCTAGGTCAGCATTTCCTTTTGGAGGAGGTGAGAACAGTGCATTGCAACGTTTGCAGCATTATTTTTGGGATTCGAAGAAGCTTGCTTACTATAAAAAGACCAGAAATGGCCTGGTGGGCACCGATTACAGCTCCAAACTATCTCCGTGGCTGGCCAACGGAAGTATTTCGGCTCGTACCATTTATTGGGAAGTGAAGCGTTTTGAAAAAGAAATCAAAAAAAATCAGGATACCTATTGGTTGGTCTTTGAACTGATATGGCGGGATTACTTCAAATATGTATCGCTAAAGCACGGCAACAACATCTTTAAAATCGATGGCATCCTTGAAAAGGAATACGATTGGCACTCCAGAGAAACCACCAAAAAGGATTGGATCAATGGCCAAACAGATGATGATTTTGTAAATGCCAATATGATCGAACTTAAACAAACCGGTTGGATGAGCAACCGTGGCCGACAGAACGTGGCCAGTTATTGGTCCAAACACCTACAACAGGATTGGCGTATAGGCGCCTCCTATTTTGAAGCTATGCTCCTTGACTACGATGTTCACAGCAATTGGGGCAATTGGATGTACAACAGCGGAGTGGGCAACGACCCCAGAAATAGAACTTTTAACACCCAAAGGCAGGCGGAACGATACGACCCCAACAAAAATTTCCAGAACCTTTGGTTGCAACCCACTTTATTTTAACACATGAAAACGCTTAGACTTATCCTTGGCGATCAGCTCAACCTTTCCCATAGCTGGTTCAACCAAGTAAATGATGACCAACTATATTTGATGGCCGAAATGCGCCAAGAAACCGATTATGTAAAGCATCACGTACAAAAAGTGGTTGGTTTTTTTAGTTCGATGCGGAATTTTGCAAACACTTTAGAAGATAGAGGATACAATATCCTGTACTTTAAAATTGGTGATAGAAACAATCCACAGAACCTGCCGGACCTCATCAAAACAACTATTTCGGAAAATAACATTGAAAAGTTTGAATACCAATTGCCCGACGAATACCGACTGGACGTACAGCTCAAAGAAATAGGTGAATCGATATCTATTCCTACAGAGGTATTTGATACAGAACACTTTTACACCAGCAGAGATGAACTGAAAAACCACTTTAAAGGGAAAAAACAATTGTTGATGGAAAGCTTCTATCGGATGATGCGGAAGAAGCACCACATTTTGATGAACAACGATCAGCCGGAGGGTGGTAATTGGAACTTTGACCATAGCAACCGTAAAAAATGGGATGGTTCCCCCAATATTCCAAAGGAACTTTCCTTCAATAAAGATGTAAGTGAGCTATTGGAAGAAATCAAAAAGGCAGAGTTAAACACTTTTGGGAATATTGATGCAGAAAACTTCCCTTGGCCCACAACATACGAAGAGTGCAAAAGACTGTTGGAATTTTTCTGTTCCGATTTGTTGAAACATTTTGGAGATTACCAAGATGCTTTGCATACCGATGAAAAATATCTGTTCCATTCCCGTTTGTCCTTTGCGATGAACAGCAAAATGTTATCCCCACAAGAGGTTATTGTTACCGTGGTGGATTATTATTACGAACACAAAAATCAAATCCATATTTCACAAGTGGAGGGATTCATTCGACAGATATTGGGGTGGCGCGAATATATGCGAGGCGTGTATTGGAAAGAAATGCCAGCATACGCCAAAATGAACAAATTGGAGAACCACAATCCCCTGCCCGACTTCTTTTGGACAGGCAAAATAAAAATGAACTGCCTGCACAAAGCCATTGGCCAAAGTTTAGATGATGCCTACGCACACCACATTCAACGCTTGATGGTGATTGGCAATTATGCCTTACTAACTCAAGTACACCCTGACGAAGTGGATGCTTGGTATTTGGGCGTATATATGGATGCCATTGAATGGGTAGAAATCACCAACACCCGCGGGATGAGTCAATTTGCTGACGGAGGCCTCGTGGCCACCAAACCGTATGTGAGCAGCGCTAATTATATCAATAAAATGGGCAATTATTGTAAGGAATGTTCCTATAGTCATACTGTTAAGTCGGGAGAAAATTCCTGTCCGTTCAATGCGCTTTACTGGAACTTTTTGGAGGAAAAGAAAGCGCATTTTAAGAACAATCAACGGATGTCGATGATGTTGAGTTTATTGGAGAAAAAAAGCAAGGAAGAATTAAACGAATTGCAAGAGCGGGCCCGCAACATAATAGCACAGCCCGATCAATTTTGACTTTAACAATCCTTTAATATCTGGCAGCGCCTTTCTTGCCGTATATATTTTAGAATATTCCGCTACGGCGTCTATATATAAAAAGTCCTTCACAATACGTTGCGAAGGACTTTTCACTTTTACGAAGTCTTATCCTATTTCAAGATTTCATCCACAATACCGTATTCCACCGATTCTTCGGCACTCATCCAGTAGTCACGATCAAAGTCCTTCATCACCTTATCGTAGTCCTGACCACAATTTTCAGATAAGATTTTTGCACCCAATTCCTTGGTCTTGATAATTTCCCTGGCCTGGATTTCAATATTGGAAGCCTGTCCCCTTGCTCCACCGCTTGGCTGGTGAATCATGACACGGGCGTGCGGTTGTATAAACCGTCTGCCCTTTTCCCCTACGGATAAAAGAATAGAGCCCATAGAGGCCGCCAATCCAGAACATACCGTGGATACCGGGCTTTTTATTTGTTTAATGGTATCGTAAATAGCAAAACCGGAAGTTACGTACCCGCCTGGACTATTGATAATCAATTGAATCTCTTTATTGTTCAACATATCCAAATACAGCAACCTGTCGATTACGTGTTTCGCAGAATCATCATCTACTTGCCCCCACAAAAATACTTTGCGGTCTTCTAACAGTTTCTCTTGGATCAATTCCTGAACTTTTCCTTTTTTTGAACTCATTTTTTTACGTGTTGTAAGACTTCAAAAATAATCAAATTCCAAGGAAGTTTCTGCACTTGTTTTTCACAATACCTGGATTATGATTTTATCTGCACTTTTTGGGACACTACATCCTTGATCGGAATTACAAATCTACCCTCTTGTGTTTCCAAAGTAAGACTATTGTTATCGATGGCTTTAATGATTCCTTCGTCTTCTCCAATAACTATGGCATCGCCCACCACATAGGTTTTTCGGGTGTAGAAAGATCGGAGCAGATCAGCAATAATTTCCCTGGACCCCAATCCAACCCCTAAAGCAAATGCCAAAAGGAACGATCCCAAGATCAAGGTAATGTTGTTGGTAATGATGGTCGTGTCTACCCCGGCTTGGTTGAGTGCAGTGATGGACATGAAGATGACGATTACATAAAAAAACAGGTTGCTCACAATATTGGACCCTCCAAATTCGAGGGAATCGAACAATCGCTTTATGGTCTTCTTTGCAAAGTTCCCGATGTAGAATCCCAACATCAAAAGGAGAAGGGCACTAAAGAACCGTGGAAGATAATGCAAGAGGTTACCGATTTCTTGGGATATTATCTTCCAATCCAAAATATCGGCCGCCACGATCAAAAAGACCAAAATCAAAAACCATCGAACAAAGCCCAATACTATTTTGGTGAGGTCTATTTTAAGGTCACCTTTGCCCGCTACATCCATGCCATTGATTTTATCGTTGAGCACATCGATTTTGGCCAGTTTCAGGATTTTCTTTAAAAGAAAGCGTACGATTTTAATGACGATCCAACCCAAAAATAAAATCACGATTGCCCCCAAAATCTTGGGAAAAGCCAATGCTATCTCTTTGCCCATGCCAGCTAGGGAATCAAGGGTCACATTCTTCCATTCATTAATAGTCTCCATAGTTGTTGTTTATTTATAGTGTTCTGTTTGTTTATTAGTTTTCGCCCAAGGTTCGGAACAATTTGCGCAAAGCACCTCCCAAATTAATGGAGAACAATGAAGCCATGTCCATGATCAACTTTGCCGCAGCAATGTCATTCATCACTTTTTGCTTCATTTCGGGCGGAGCCTCGTGCAGGGAGGCCTCCAGCTCTTTAAATGGGTTTTTGTGTTTCTTTGCCATCTATTCCAGGGTATTATAGATTTCCAATAGTCGTTCCTTAGCTCTTTTGAGCCTCATCTTCACCGCGCTCTCCCCTATGTCCATTAAACTGACCAGTTCTTTTATGCTGGCGCCATCTTGATATTTCAATAATAAAATGGACTTGTCCTCTACCGAAATGATTTCCAGACATTTTTTTAGTTTGTCCGCCTTCATTTCAAATAAGCTCTCATCGGGCACTTCTTCGGTAAGCTTGTGTTCGGACGTTTCAACTTGTACGGATTGGTCCCGTATTTTCCGTTGTTTGTTCCGATTCACGTAGTTCACACAAAAATTATAAGTAAAAGAGTATAGCCAAGTAGAAAACTTCGATTTCCCCTTAAAGGTTCGAAGCTTGATAAAAAGTTGAAGGAACACATCCTGTGTCAAATCCTCTGCCTCATCCGCAGATTTTGCGAATCCGTAGCATTTGTTGTACACCAATTTCGCGTAGCGGTCGTACAACTTACCAAAAAGCATAGGGTCGTTGTCCGCCACAATCTGTTTCACTAATTCCTCATCAGAAAGATGTACGTGTAGGTCTTCCTTTTCCAAAAACGCTTTGTCGGGGTTACTTATTAGTATTAGAAACAGGTTTTTAAAAAAAGTCACTCCAGAAACAGATTTATTTGTTCAGGCTTTTTAAAATGGGGCGCAAATTAACAGATTTTCCTAGTATATTTGGTTAAAAACCAGATATGAAGACCTCTTACATCGTTGGACTGTTCGCCTTATTATTGATTTCCGCTTGCAAAACAGATTCCAAAAAGTCCGAAGAAACTACTGAAACCACCGAAGCTGAAAAAACCGTTCCCGAACGTATTGCGGAAGCACACGGTTTTGAAAACTGGAAGGATGTTGAGAAAATCACTTTTACCTTTAATGTAGATAGGGATTCCATGCATTTTGAACGCAAGTGGGACTGGAGGCCAAAAACAAATATGGTCACTTCTATTTCTGGTGCCGACACCTTGACGTATGATCGTGCAGACATGGACAGCATTGCCCTAAAGACCAATGGCGGCTTTATCAACGATAGATATTGGTTGATGGCTCCTTTTAATTTGATGTGGGACGCCAACAACTATACCTACGAGCACACAGTAGAGGCCACTGCACCCATTAGTGAAGAGCCGATGCAAAAACTCACCATTGTGTATGCCAACGAAGGCGGTTACACTCCCGGCGATGCCTACGACTTCTATTTTAAAGATGATTACATTGTTCGAGAATGGGCCTATCGTAAATCTAACCAAGAAGAGCCTAACTTGGTTTCCACTTGGGAAGATTATGTGAATGTGGAAGGGTTACAGCTGGCCAAACAGCATAACCGCCCCGATGGTGGCATGAGCCTCTACTTTACAGGACTTTCGGTGAATAAGGAATAGAATGCTGGTTGATTTTTGGGTTGAAAGAGCTAAAAAAGATATTTTCAAGATTCCCCCTTACATAACTAAAGGCTATTGCCTTATATAGATAGCATCCTAATTTAGGTGGTATAGCGGTGTAGAATTCTTGGTTATAAACGAGTTGGCAGCAAATACGATACTATAAAAGATTACAATGAATAACTCCTTACTAATCAAAGTTATCCTACTAATAACTAGTTTTTCATTTATGAACACTTATGGACAAGATTTAGAAAAACATAAATGGACGAATAGAGTTCTAATCGTTAAAACAGTAGATGCAGAATCAAATAAATATCAAGAACAAATAAAAGAGTTTACAAATTCGCCTGAGGAACTCATTGATAGAAAATTGATACTTTATAAAATAGTCAATAACGATTTTACATTAACAAATTATAAAAACAGTGCGTTCAATTCTTCTGGAAAGATTTCAGGAAAACTAGCCGAAAATATTTTGGATGCTAAAGAAAATTTTGAAGTTATTTTAATTGGACTGGATGGAGGAATAAAAATTCAGCAAACCAAAATCTTGACAAAAGAACATCTTTTTAATACCATCGATGCAATGCCAATGAGACAAAACGAAATGAAAAATTAAAAATTCTCAGCTTAAATCCTACATCGAAATCATATTCGATACCACTACAAAAACAATCATCAAAAACACCTCACCTCCCCCTCCTACCCAAGAAAAACGTAATCCCCAAAACCATAAGGGCCAAGCACAACAATAATATAAAACTATAGTTGAGCGAAGCACTTTCGGCAATAAACCCAAGAATTACAGGGCCCAGCAAAAAACCGATATACCCCGAACCGGCGATAAAAGCCACCCCTTGGGAGGAATCCACCCCTTTTACATTACCACCAATTCGGAACAATTCGGGAACAATTACAGAAAATCCTAGGCCATTAAGGGCAAACCCAATAATGGACCAAGTAGTGTTTTGTGTTAGCACCAAAAGAAAACCAATCGCAGCGATAAAAGCACCCAGCCCCACTATTTTAATGGGACCTATTTTTGCACTGATGCCATCCCCCAAAAATCGTCCCAACGTCATCGTAGTGGAAAATGCCAAAAACCCGGTCCCAATGAGCAGTTCGGGCGCCCTGGTCATTTCTTTAAGGTAGAGCGCACTCCAATCAATAATGGCACCTTCGCTTCCAAAGGAGACAAATCCGATAATGCCCAAAAGCAATAAAGGTTTAAATAGTTTTAGGCTAAAAGGTTCCTTTTCCACAGGTGCCGCCACTACATCGATATAATGTTTTTTTAGAAAAAAATTGATAGCAAACACCAAAACCACGGTAATCCCCATGTGCAGCACAGGGTTTCCTATCACGGGAATCAGAAAGCTGCCCAGTCCCACCAAAATACCGCCCAAACTAAAAAAGCCGTGGGCAGCGGACATAAAGTTTTGTTTATCTTCCTTTTCAATCTCTGTGACCAAGGTGTTTATGGCGATATCGATAAAACCGTTGCTGGCTCCGAAAAGATACAGGGCAGCCATCAACAAATAATAATTGGGCGCCATAAGCGGCAACATGGCAGTCACCGAGGCAAATATAACCCCATACCACGAGGCCCTGCCCACCCCAAGTTTATTGATAATCTTGGAAGCTACGGGAAAAATGGTAAAAACCCCAAGGGACAAACAAAATAGGGCTATGCCCAAATCAGCCTTATCTATACCTAATTTATCCTTTACGGTAGGGATATAAATGGCCCAAGTACCAAACCAAATATTGATACTGGTAAAAACCCAGGCCACCCCAAAATACCTTGGATTGGACAGAATGAGCCATAAGGATTTCATATAATGGTCGGGTTTGGTCGGTTCATTTTGTGTTTGTGCTTATTTGCCCTGAATTCCTGCTTTTAATATCTGTCCAAAACGGTACATATCCTCAAACGAACAATACAAGGGCGCAGGGGCCAATCGAATAACGTTCGGTTCTCTCCAATCGGTAATGACACCGTTTTTCATTAAATAATCGAAGATGGATTTCCCTTCCCCATGCAAAAACACGGAAAGCTGGCAACCTCTGGCCTCAGGAGTAATGATTTCGAAGGTGCTGTCCACTTCCTTGTCGATTTCACGAAGCACAAATTCCAGATAGTCGACAATCGTTTTTTGTTTTTTGATAAGCGCATCCATACCCACCTCATCAAATATTTCCAAAGAGGCCAAATAGGGTGCAATGGAAAGTATGGGCGGATTGCTCAACTGCCATGCATCGGCTGTTTCAATAGGGTCGAACTCTGGTTTCATTAAAAAACGGGTTTCCTTTTTGGTACCCCACCATCCTTCAAAACGGGGGATATCTTCCTTTCCCAAATGTCTTTCATGGATAAAGATGCCCGATGCGTTCCCAGGGCCGCTGTTCATGTATTTGTAACTGCACCAAGCCGCGAAATCGGCACCCCAATCGTGCAGATTCAGTTTGATGTTTCCTACCCCGTGGGCCAAATCCCAGCCTACAAAAGCACCTACATCTTTTCCTGCTTTGGTGATGGCCTTCATATCCAGCACTTGACCGTTGTAATAGTTCACCCCGCCCATCAACACCAAGGCCAGCTCGTCACCCGTTTCATTGATTTTTTGTACGATGTCCTCCGTGCGCCATGCATGCTCTCCTTCCCGCTTTTTTACCTCAACAATGGCGTCTTTCGGGTCCAATCCATGATAGCGCACCTGACTTTGCAACATATATTGATCGGATGGAAATGCTTTTTCCTCGCATATAATTTTGAAGCGTTTATCGGTGGGTCGGTAAAAGGATACCATCAACAAATGAAGGTTGACCGTAAGTGTGTTCATCACCGAAATTTCTTCAGGTTTGGCACCTACCACTTTGCCCAGGCCCCCTGCAAGTCTCTCATGATAATCCCACCAAGGTTTATCGGCATAAAAATGGCCTTCCACGGCCAGTTCCCGCCAATCTTTCATAACATCGTCCACAAATTTTTGTGTGCGTTTGGGTTGAAGCCCCAAGGAATTTCCCGTAAAATAGATCACGTCCTTTCCATTGACCTGTGGATAGTGAAATTCTTTTCTATAGGGGGCAAGGGAATCAGCTGCATCCAGCTTTTTGGCAAATTCGAGTGTATTTTGGAACGTCATTCGCTTTGGTTTGCCTCAAAAATACGATTTGTACAAGTAATTAAAGGAAAAGAAAGCTACTCCAATCGCATTTCGATGATATGTTTTTTAAAACCTACTTTCTCATACGCTTTGATGGCCGGAAGGTTTTCGTTATAAACCGTCAACCTGATTTCTTTAAAGCCTTTTTGATTCGACCAATTTTTGAGTTCTTCCACGATCATGGCATTGATTCCCATACCGCGATAATTCTCATCGGTGTACATAAATCCAAGATAGGCATAAAACTCATGATCCAAATAATGCCTGGCCTTTTTGGCAATGGCATAGCCAGAGGCTACTATCTTATTTTCAACCTCTGCCACTACAACTTGTGCTTTAGGGTCTTGGATCATCTCGCCAATATCGTAATAACTAATGGGTTCTTCTTTTATGGTAACATCAAAAGGTCGTTCGGCCTTTATGATCTCCTGTTCAAAATTCAGCAGCACGGAAAGGTCGTCCATTGTTGCCGTTCGTATGTTTACCTTTGGTAACGTCATGAAAAGTTTTTGTTTACTGATTCCCCGTAATCAATCATAAGATGTTGTCTCCTCGAGCGCAGTCGAGAGGTTGTTTCAACCTAACATCTTAAAATGAGGTCTCGACTGCGCTCGACCTGACAATGATATTGTCTATTTGATTGATTAGGGATATTCAAATTTTGTTTTCATCGGTTTGTTGTGAGATTAGCCGGATTTTACAAAAACCGTCAATTCGAGTGAAATCCTGCAAAGGATTTTATATAGAGAATAGGTTTTTGAGGCTAAAATTCAGTTCTCGAAACAATTTTCTTTGGTTTCGACTTTAGTTTATCCTGAGCATAGTCGAAGGGTTCAACACCAAAAAAATTTCAAACTGACGAATTTAATATCAAAACACAACAGTTTTTAAACCTTGTTCCAATGTAGTTCTTTTCTATATTTTTGCGAAAAATATATCATGCATTTCCTATCGCCCATTTTGGAGAGTTACATTGCCAACAGTTCGCAGGACGAACCTGAATTGTTGCAGGAACTTACCCGTGAAACCCATTTAAAAGTGATTCAGCCCAGAATGATCACAGGACATTTTCAGGGCAGGGTATTGAGTATGTTGTCCAAAATCATCAATCCAAAATATATTTTGGAAATAGGCACCTACACGGGTTATTCGGCCTTGTGTTTGGCCGAGGGGCTTCAAAAAGAAGGCGAACTGCATACCATTGAGGTGAACGAAGAGCTGCAAGAAATACAATGCAAATATTTTGACAAAAGTGGATTTGGGTCTCGAATCAAGCAACACATTGGAGATGCTTTGGAAATTGTTCCCAGCTTAAACCAGACGTTTGACCTTGTTTTTATCGATGCGCAAAAGGTAAACTACGATGCGTATTTTGAAACGGTGATCAAAAAAACAAAACCGGGCAGCGTGATACTATCGGACAATGTACTGTGGTCCGGGAAGGTAGTGGAACCATTGCAAAAATCGGACAAGGCGACGGCTGCGCTCCTGGAGTACAATCAAAAGTTAAAAGAAGACCCTCGGGTAGAAACAGTTTTGTTGCCCATTAGGGACGGACTGACCTTGAGTCGGGTGCTATAAAACGTTGGTAAAGCCGAAAGAATAAAACTCCACTCAATGCACCCACTATGGTGCCCACCAAAATATCAAAAGGATAATGTACTCCCACATAGATACGGCTCAACGTAAACACCACGGGCCAAATAAAAAATAATATAGCCCATTTCGCTTTTTTTCTCAGAAACAGAACTATTAAGGTGGTTATGGAAAACGAACTGGAGGCATGACCCGAGAAAAAGCTATAGTCCGTTGGGCTCTTAAGAATACGGATCAGGGTGTTTATTTCTTCAGTATTGTTGGGTCTTAACCTTGCTACCGAAATCTTTGTAATATGTGTAATCAGGGTAATAAAAACAGCCAAGCCCAAAACAGTAAAGAACATGTAGAGCGCTTCTTTTTTGGGGAATTTGAGGAAAAACAATATCAAAAACAGAATAAAAAGAGGTATCCAAGTGGAGATATTGGTGACCGTGGACCAAAATATGTCGTATTCCTCTATGCCCAAACCATTGAGATAAACAAAAGTGTCCCTATCCCATTTGAGCAACTTTTCCAACATAGGAATCTATTTCTTGTTGAGGTCTCGTTTGATGGAGCCGGAAACTTCGTTCACGTTCTTTTTTACATCATCGATTTCTTTACGGATATTTTTGGTAAAGTCCGTATCCACATCGGTACTCTTTTGGATTTCACGTTTAATATCGTCCGTGGCGTCCTTGAGTTGACGCATTCCTTTACCCAGCCCTCTGGCTATTCCAGGAATCTTATCCGCACCGAACACCATCACCACTATAAATAGGATGAAAAAAATCTCGGCTCCGCTTATGAATAGAAATTGCATGGCACAAATATAATCAGAAGTTGGGTTCAAAATAAAAAAAGCCCCGTGAAATCACGAGGCTCTTAACATAGTTTTTTCTTTTACTATTTTCCTTTGATATTTTCCTTGAACTGATCAAAGTCAGACTTCTCGTCTTTCTTGGGCCAAGAGTTGTTGGTGGTATCAATATCGGCAGTTTCCAATTTTGGATCTACCACGATGCCTACCAATTCTTTCTCGGTCGCCATCACTCGCTTTACCTCGGCATCGTTCTTTCTCCAGATTTCCGGAGGATAGGTAACGTTCTCGGTAGTTCCATCGGCATAGGTGTACTCCACGATCAATGGCATTGGAATACCTCCAGGCTTGTCAAAAGTGATTTCGTAAAAATACTTTGGCTCTTTGACCTGGGCCCTTTCGGCCTCGGACATATTGTCCATCATAAACTCCTTAAGGTTCTGGGAAGTCTCTGTTGGAGATTTGCCCTTGAGCTCTGGTTCAAAGTCTTCACTGTCCTCTTCGGCCAAGTATACCAATGGTGGAAGGTCGGCCTCGGTAAGGTTCCTATCGGCCATATATTTTTCCATTTCCTTGGTAGGCTTGTTGGACACATAGTATTTTTTGACTCCTGAGACGCCGATATCAACATAATCGGTAGTATAGAACCATCCTCTCCAATACCAATCCAAATCCACTGCGGAAGCATCCTCCATGGTACGGAAGAAATCCTCTGGGGTCGGGTGTTTGAACATCCAACGTTGTGCATAGGTCTTGAAAGCATGGTCGAACAATTCCTCTCCCATTACAGTCTCCCTAAGGATGTTAAGTGCCGTAGCTGGTTTCGCATAAGCGTTTGGCCCTAGCTGATACACATTTTCCGGATTGGACATGATCGGTGAAATATAGCTTTGATCACCTGCCATATAAGGAACAATTTTGGCCGGATCACCTCTTCTTGAAGGGTACTTTTCGTTTGGCGCGATGACATCTGGATTGTTCTCTCCAAATTCTTGCTCTGCCAAATATTGCATAAAGGTATCCAAACCTTCGTCCATCCATCCCCACTGACGCTCATCGGAGTTGACGATCATTGGGAAGAAGTTGTGACCTACTTCGTGGATGATCACACTGATCATTCCGTATTTGACCCTATCGGAATATGTCCCATCCTCGTTTGGACGTCCGTAGTTCCAGCAGATCATTGGGTATTCCATACCTTGGTTCTTCGCATGCACGGAGATGGCTTTGTGGTAAGGGTAATCAAAGGTGTGCTTTGAATAGGTTACCAAGGTTTGTGCAACCGCTTTGGTAGATTGCTCTTCCCAAAGTGGGTTTCCTTCTTTTGGATAAAGCGATACCGCCATTACATCTTTGCTGCCTATTTTAACGGCTTGCATGTCCCAGATAAATTTTCTGGATGTTGCAAATCCGTAATCCCTAACGTTAGTTGCCTTGAACTTCCAAGTTTTGGTATCGGTAGCAAAACCTTTTTCGGCAGCTTCCGCTTCTTCTTGGGTTACAATAAGCACTGGCTTATCGTACGACTTTTTGGCTTGCTTGTAGCGCTTCATCATTTCTTTGGAGAAAACCTCATCACGGTTTTGAAGCTCTCCTGTAGCATCCAAAACGTGGTCTGCAGGAACGGTAATGCTCACATCATAGTTACCAAATGGCAATGCAAACTCTCCGCTTCCCCAGAACTGATGGTTTTGCCAACCTTCCACATCACTGTAAACAGCCATTCTTGGGAAGAACTGTGCAATTACGTAGGCTCGGTTTCCATCTTTTGGAAAGTACTCGAAGCCCGAACGTGCCCTGTTTACGGTATGGTCGGGAATATTGTACCACCACTTAATGGAGAACGAAATCTTTTCCCCACTTTTTAGTGCTTCTGGAATATTGATACGCATCATGGTCTGGTTGATGGTGTAGGACAACGGTTTTCCACTTTCATCCGTTACCGACATAATATTAAAACCACCATCAAAAGGCTCATTGATGTATGTTTCGGCAAAGTTGCCTGCAGTATAGGCTATGTTTACGCCATTTCCGTTGCGGAGTGGCGATTTTGAATCCTTCGCACGTACATTCTGATCTAGCTGTACCCAAAGAAATTCCAAATCGTCCGGGGAATTGTTGTGATAGGTAATGGTTTCCTCTCCGTTGATTTTGGCATTTTTATCATCCAGCTGAATGTCCATGACATAATCTGCCTGCTGCTGATAATAATCGGGACCGGGCGCACCTGAGGCGGACCGGTATGTATTTGGAGTTGAAAACTCCTCGTACAATTGTTTAAATTTACTTTGGTTGTAATGTCCGGGCTCCCGTTCTTCTTTAACGTCTCCCTCTTCTTGCGCCATGACCACGGCTCCAAAAAGGAACAACACGGAAGCGAAGCAATACTTGAATCTGTTCATTTTTATATCTGATTTTATAGCGGTGAAAAATAACATATTTTAACCAATTGTTAAGAATACGTCATAAGTTTAACATTCCTTTATTGTTCTCACGAATCAGTACAAAACTTTTTTTATTGCCTTTCCACTTCACATGGACCACGTTTTTCTGTTCGTCGAACAAATCCGTGAGCACTTCGTTCTGTACGGACATTTGTTTTACTTCGGATAAATCTACATTGGGGATTTCGAGGTAGCAGATGACCACATCGTTATCATACCGTTTGCCCAAAAAATTATAGGCAACAATTTCGCCGTCCATTTCCACCACAAACTTGGTCCTAAAGTATTTCTCGATATATTCTTCAGCTATTTTTGATTCGTTGGGTGTGGCCAGCTTGGCTTCCACGCCATACCGTTCCTTGAGCAGTTTGTCGAGGTCATCTATAAAAACCCGACTAGTGATCTGAAAAGCGCTATCCTCCTCCGAATAAACTATGTTGGTGACGCTTACGTAAAATTTATGGGCGGATGAGAAAGACAAGAACAACAATAGTACCAAAGGTAAAACCATCGTTCTTGCTTTTATCAATTTCATCATATGTTATAAGACTTTAAATGGTGCAACAATGTTACAGTTTTAGATAACTTTCTGCAATTTACCTGCCAAACTAATTTTAAAACATTTCGACTGCGCTCAATGTGACAAGTTCAAATTCAAACATCAAATTCCAAAAAATCAAAAACAGTAGTTATTGCAGACTGCCTACTGACATCAAACATCAGACTCCGAACTCCTAACTCCTAACTCCAGACTCAGAACTCCTAACTCTTAACTCCTGACTCCTGACTCCTGACTCCTGACTCCTGACTCCTGACTCCTGACACCTGACACCTAAAAAAATCAATCCAAATCGTTGTTGGCGCGATAGGCCCTGCTTTTCTCCAACATCATATCCCATATCCTCAATTTATCCTGCGATTGTATGGCTGACTGAAACTTTTCATCCACCTCACAGAAGTACATAAAATCATCAATTTTTTCCATAGGAATCTTAAGCGTGGTCACAAAAAGAGAGTCCGCATAAAAACCTTGCACCTGTTGTGTTTGGGCATAAGTTTTATCCACTTTCACTCGGTTCTTCAACATTTTGGTGCGTCCGGTAATTGCATTGATAACAGGGTTAAGGGAAAGCGCACCGCCTGCACCACCATAACCACCTCCACCGCTTACACGCATGGCCGAGGCCTCCTGTAATTTTCTTTCGCTCTGTGTCGGTAAGCGCTTATGGGCATTGGGCAAGTTCAAGGCTTCTGCGCTCACGTCTTTTTCCAGTGTTACCCGATCAACATCGCGGGTAAGGTCTCCCGTTAAATTATATGGCGTAACCACCACTTCCCTTAATTGGTTCACAAATTCCTGCATGGGCACTTCAACAAAGTTGGATCGGTACAGGGTTTCGGTAACCGGCAAGGATTTCTTCAAAAAATGGACCGCAGAGAACACCAAAGTATCGTTAACACGGACATTAATGGCAAAATCCCCTTCAAAATTAGTGATCACAGCATCTTTGGTGGTGATATTCTGAACCACTACGCCCACCACATCCTTGTCCGTACTGGTAACCCTTCCTTGCAAAACTTTGCCATCACCTTCTTGGGAAAAACCCCAATGGGCGACCAAACAAACCAATACAAGAAAGAATCCCTTCATTACTCTTCCAAAGTTGCCAAATAGTCCTTGCTCTGGGTCACCAGAAAATCGATCAGTTGAAACTCGTTTTCTTTTCGGAGCAGGGTTTGGGAAGGTATTTTATCGTCACAATACAAGAGAAAGGCATCGATTTTATCCTGTGGCAAGCGTAGGTCCACCACAAAAAACTCATCGTCGTACACATGTCGGAGCACTTCGCTCACTTTAAGCGGGGCTCTTTGCTGGCCGTTAGCCTCCTGTGATCGGAACAAAGCCTTGAAAATGTTCACAAAGTTGAGTCCATCCTTCATGCCTCGTGTTATCTGCGAGTTGGCTACGTTTTCCACCTCGGTCCCTCGGTCAATGCCGTAATCGAACTCCTTAAAATCTTCGTTCTTTACCTGAAGGAAACGTTCTTGGTTTTCGGGGGTCACCACCACTTCGTCCAATTCCTGCACTTTTTCATCCACCTCGACCACCAAGCGGTTGTTGGCCAATATTTCGGGGGTGATCTCTATAATTTCCAGTTGATAATTGATCGCCGTAAAAACCAGCTGATCTCCTTCCTTGACCGGTATAATAAACTCTCCGTTATCGTTGGTGATGGTGGCTTGGCCACTGGTAGAGTTGATAACGTTCTCGTTGGCCACATTGGAGCTTCTGTAAAGCACTTTACCCCTTAACATCTCACGGGAATCCTGCGCCAAGGACCAGCCCGAAATCAATAAAGAGAACAATATCAAAAAAGTATTTTTCATTTGTTGGTGTTTAATATAAGTTAAAGAAAACCCTTGAAGGCGATAAAAAAAATTAAGACGTTCTAAACTTTTGTTAATTCTATGTCCGACAAATAAATCACGGCCAATTCCGTTCAACCGTGAATTTCGTGTTTTGACGGTATTTATTAAAGATATTAAAACATAAGTTTAGATTTGTTTTTTACGTTTGGAAAATCCTCAAATAACAAACACTGTGAAAACTTCAATTGTCTACTTGATCATAGGCCTACTACTGATCAATTCGCTAAAGGCGCAGGTAAAAATCGGTAACAACCCACAGAACCTGCACCCAGCTTCGGTACTCGAACTGGAAAGTCCCACCCGCGTTTTGGTGATCACCCGGGTAACCGACGCCCAAATGAGCGTGATCAACCCTTTGCCCGGCGCCATGGTGTACAATACCGATCAAGATTGTTTGCATTATTACAACGGTACGCAGTGGATCAATATTTGTGAAGCGCTGGACAACTCCTTTACCGTAAGTACAAGACCGGATTACTTCAGCACCATCAATCCTGCACAATCAAAAGATAGTACGGTTGTCATCTCCCAAACCGAGAATCCAGATGGCAGCATCAATTACAATTATGAGGTAGGACTCATCCGGGGAGCCAATATCGTGAACACTACCATAAATGGCGACTCCAAGATACAAGCCGAATCCATTACCACGCAGCTTTTGGCACCCAGATCGGTGACCATTGGCAAATTTGCCGATGCACAGGGCGGGGCTGCCGGGGATATTTTCCAATGGAACGGAAGCCAATGGACCTTGGTGAACGAATCCGTTTTGGGGATTACGGAAAAAGACAGTATTGTGGGGAATGAGGTGGTAGGCCCTACCGATGCCACACTACTTTTAGATGGTGATGGAAGCGAGGCGGCACCTTATACTCTTGATGTTTCCGAGGGAGGAATTGATACTGCTGAATTGGCAGATGATGCAGTGACCAATGAAAAAATAAACGCAAATGTTGCTGGAACAGGACTAGTACAAACAGCCGATGGATCTTTGGCAGTTGACAACACCAACATAGCGCCGGACTGGACATCAATAACCAGCATTCCCGCAGGATTTTCGGACGACATCGATGACGATACACAGTTGACAGATGCCCAAGTCGCCACGGCAGTGAACAACGAGTTCCCGAACCTCGACACGGATGCCACTGACGATTTCTCAGGCGATTTCGGAGACTTGGCCAACGTGCCTGCCAACCTTGATACGGACAGTACGGATGACTTTGACGGACAATGGAGCAGCCTTACCGGCGTTCCCGTTGACTTTG